>DATMVO010000441.1:0-4192 GCA_035563115.1 Solirubrobacteraceae bacterium | reverse complement strand
CACGAATGGCCAAACCACGGCCGCCGAGACCGCAAGCTGCGCGCCTACCTACGCTTCTACAACCAAGCCAGGCCCCACTCAGCCGCCGGCGGCCGAGCACCCCTCACACGCGTTCAGCAAGTCCGCGAGCAGGACAGCTAGCCCGCGGCGGCCTCGCGCTCCCGGTCCTTCAGGATCCGGCGCAGGATCTTGCCGGAGGCCGACTTGGGGATCTCGTCCACGATCTCCACCGCGCGCACCTTCTTGTAGGACGAGACGCGCTCGGCGACGAACGCCATGATGTCGTCGCCCGTCACCTCGCCGGACGTCACGACGAAGGCCTTCGGGATCTCGCCCGCCTCCTCGTCGTCCACGCCGATGACCGCGACGTCCGCGACCTCCGGGTGCGTGATGATCAGCGCCTCCAGCTCGGCCGGCGGCACCTGGAAGCCCTTGTACTTGATGAGCTCCTTGACGCGGTCGACGATCGAGAAGACGCCCTCGTCGTCCACGATCGCGACATCGCCGGTGTGCAGCCAGCCGTCCTCGTCCACCGTCGCGGCGGTCGCGTCGGGCTTGTTGAGGTAGCCGGCCATGACGTTCGGGCCGCGCATCCACAGCTCGCCGCGCTCGCCGTCGGCGGCGTCCTCGCCGGTCTCGACGTCCACGATCCGGCACTCCATGTTCGGCAGCGCCGGCCCGATCGTGCCGGGCTTCGGCTCGCCCGTCAGCGCGTGCGAGTGCGACACCGGCGACGACTCGGTCATGCCGTAGCCCTGGAAGACACGGCAGCCGAGCCGCGCCGCGCACGCCTTCTCCAGCTCCTCGCCCAGCGGCGCGGCGCCCGACATGACGATTTTCAGCGACGAGAGGTCGTACTGGTCGACGAGCGGGTGCTTGGCCAGCGCCAGCGCGATCGGCGGCACGACGTAGGCGCGCGTGACCTTGTGCTCCTGGATGTTCGAGAGGAACTGCTCGAGGTCGAACCGCGGCATCGTCACGACGGTCGCGCCGTTGCGCACGCCGTTGTTGAGGATCACGGTCATGCCGTAGATGTGGAAGAACGGCAGCACGCCGATCAGCACGTCGTCGTCGGCGACCGGCATCACGCCGCCGACCTGCTGGAGGTTCGCGACGAGGTTGCGGTGCGTGAGCATCACGCCCTTCGGATGGCCCGTCGTGCCCGAGGAGTACGGGAGCGCGGCGAGGTCCTTGGCCGGGTCGACCTCCGGCTCCTCGCCCGGCTCCATCGGCTCCTCCTCGACGAGGCCGTTCCACTCGTCCTCGCCGACGACGAAGAACTCCTCGATGCCGGCCTTGTCGCCCGCCGCGCGCGCCTGCTCGGCGGCCTGCGGCGTCGTGACGAGGTACCGCGCGCCGGCGTCCTTGAGCTGGTAGCCGATCTCCTCGACGTTGTAGACGGGGTTGATCGTCGTGACCGTCCCGCCGCTCAGGATCGTGCCGTGGAAGGCGACGCCGTACTCGGGGATGTTGGGCGCGAGCAGGGCGAGGACGTCGCCCTGACCGAAGCCGCGGATCTGCAGGCCGCCGGCGAAGCGGCGGATCTGATCCTCGAGCTGGGTGAACGTGAGCGCGCGACCCGAAGGACCGTCGACGAGCGCGGGCTTGTCGCCCAGCTGCGCGGCCCTCTCGAGCACGAACGGGGTGAGCGCGACGTCAGGGATCTCGACATCGGGGAACGGGCTTCCGATCGGCATGGTCGGCAAGCTAATGGACCGTGATCACACAAGCGAACGTGGACGTGCTCAGGAAGCTGCACGACGGCTCGGCGCTGCTCGTGGTGCCGAACGTGTGGGACGCCGTGAGCGCCCGGACGGTGGCCTCCGTGCCGGGCTGCGCGGCGGTGGCGACGGCGTCGTGGTCGGTGGCGGCGTCGCTGGGCTACGACGACGGCGAGGTGCTGTCGCGCGACGAGATGCTGGGGGCGGTGGAGCGGATCGTGCGCGCCGTGCCGGGCCTGCCGGTGACCGCCGACCTGGAGGGCGGCTACGGCGACGTGGCGGAGACGATGGCGCTCGCCCACTCTCTTGGGGTCGCGGGGTGCAACCTCGAGGACGGCGTGGCCGAGACGACGCTGCGGCCTTTCGACGAGGCGGTCGCGCGGGTGGGCGCCGCGGTGTCGTCGGGTCTCGTGGTGAACGCGCGGACCGACGCGTACCTGGCGGGCGTCGACGACGCCTTCGACGTGGCGGTCGCGCGGGGCCGCGCGTACGTGGAGGCCGGCGCGGACTGCGTCTTCGTCCCGGGCGTGACGGACCTGAGGGTGATCGGCGCCCTGGTGCGGGCGATCGGGCCGGTCAGCGTGCTCTCGCCGGTGGCCGACGCGCCGCTGGCCGAGCTGCGGGCGCTCGGCGTGCGGCGGGTGTCGTTCGGGCCCGGGACGTTGCGGGTGGCGATGGCGGCGCTGACCGACGCGGCCACCGCGCTGCTCAGCCCGGGTTCGTGAGGGAGACGAAGTCGAGCAGCGCCTGGCGGCCGTTCTTCGTGATCGGCGTGCCGTGGGCGGGGAGCAGGTGGTCGAACGTGACCTCCTGCGCGAGCGCGCGGTAGGCGTCGAGGAGGCCGGTCTTGACGCCGACCGGGTCGTCCCCGAGGAGGTCGTCGGGGACGAACTGGAGCCCGCCGTAGTTCGTGACCCCGTCCGCGACGACGACCGCGCGCTGGTCCTGGAGGATCAGCGCGGTCTCGTCGCGGCAGATGACGCCGATCTCGCGGGCGAGGACGTTGCCGGGGAGCGTGTCGCCGAAGTCGAACGGCTCCACGCCGTCCTCGGGGGCGAACTCGTGCAGGCCGGGGCGGCTGGCGCGGATCGGGACGCCGCCGTGGTGCGCCGCCAGCTCGCGTGCTTGACGCAGGTGGTGGCGGTTGGAGAGGAGGATCGCGGTGATCGGGCCGGGGAGCGCGTCCAGGCCCTCCTCCGGCGCGATCGGGTCGATCGCGACGCCGGCCTCGGTGATGAGGTAGCTCGAGGACTCGACGCCCGTGTTCGGGTGGATCGCGCGCCAGTGCAGGACGCCGGGCAGGAGCTCCGTGATCGGCTGCGGCATGGGCCCGACCCTACCCGCCGCCCGCACCGCGCACGCCGCTTGTTGCCTATGCGATGCTTAGGCACATGCCGTCCGACCTCTCCCTCGGCGACGCCGCGAAGGCGCTCGGCGTCAGCGTCGACACGCTCCGCCGGTGGGACCGCGCGGGGAAGCTCGCGACCGTCCGCGACGAGCGCAACCGGCGGCGCGTGCCGGCGGCCGAGGTGGAGCGGCTGGCGTCGCGGCCGCAGCGGGCGCCCGCGGGCGACACGGTCTCCGCGCGGAACCGGTTCGCGGGGGTCGTGAAGTCGGTCGAGGTGGACGGGGTGATGGCGCTGGTGGAGCTCGAGGCCGGGCCGTTCCGCGTCGTCGCCGCGGTGACGCGCGACGCCGTGGAGGAGCTCGGGCTGGCCGAGGGCGTCCGCGCGACCGCGATGGTCAAGGCGACGTCCGTGATGGTCGAGCGGACGCGGTGAGGCACGCCGCGGCCGTCGGAGCGGTTGTCGCCGCCGCTGCCCTGGCCGGGTGCGGGGGCGACGGTGCAGACGGGAGCGGCGGGGAGCGGCTCGTCGTCTCCGCGGCGGCGTCGCTCACCAAGCCGCTCCAGGCGTGCGCGCGCGAGTTCGACGGCGCGACCGTCCGCCTCTCGTTCGCGGGATCGGACGAGCTGGCCGCGCAGATCCGCCGGGGCGTCAGGCCCGACGTCTTCGCCGCCGCCAACACGACGCTCCCCGAGGCGCTGGCGCGCGAGGGGCTGGCGGAGACGCCACGCGTGTTCGCCACGAACATGCTCGCGGTCGCGGTGGCGCGGGACTCGCAGGTGCAGAGCTTCGACGATCTCGGCGACGCGGGCGTGACGATCGCCGCCGGCACCGAGGACGTCCCGGTCGGGTCCTACACCCGCAAGGCGCTCGGCCGGCTCGCGCCGCCGCTGCGCACGCGGATCGAGCGGAACATCCGCAGCGAGGAGCCGAACGTCACCGGCGTGCTCGGGAAGGTCGCGCAGGGCGCGGTCGACGCCGGGTTCGTCTACGCGAGCGACATCGCGACGTCGGGCGGGCGAGTGCGCGTGGTCGACGTGCCGACCGTCCTGCGTCCGGAAGTGCAGTACGGCGTCGCGATCGTGCGCGGCGCGCCGAACCGCGCGGGCGCGGAGCGGTTCGTCG
>DATMVO010000440.1:0-4742 GCA_035563115.1 Solirubrobacteraceae bacterium | reverse complement strand
CCCGCGCTCCGCCTCGCCCCGCCCGCGCCGCTGAAGACGCTCGACGCCCCGAACCTGCGCGCCGCGGCGGTCTTCCCGCCCGACCGGCGGCGGCTGCGCACGGTCAAGCCGTCGACGCTCAACCGCGCCAGGATCGTCGAGTACACCCGCCGGGGCTGGCAGCTCGAGTAGCGCCGCGGGGTAGCCCGTGCCGGGATGCCCCGACTCCAGATCATCCTCGCCTCCACCCGCCCCAACCGCGTCGGCCTCCCGGTCACGGAGTGGTTCCGGAGCCGCGCAGAGGCGCACGGCGCGTTCGAGCTCGAGGTCGTCGACCTCGCCGAGCTGGCGCTGCCGATGATGGACGAGCCCAACCACCCACGGCTGCAGCGGTACGAGCACGAGCACACGAAGGCGTGGAGCGCGCGCGTCGACGCCGCGGACGCGTTCGTCTTCGTCATGCCGGAGTACAACCACTCGTACACGGCGCCGCTGAAGAACGCGATCGACTTCCTCCACGTCGAGTGGCAGGGCAAGCCGGCCGGGTTCGTGTCGTACGGCGGCGTCGCGGCGGGGACGCGGGCGGTGGTGGCCCTGGAGCCGGTGCTGACGGCGCTGCGGATGACGCCGGTGGTCAACGCGGTCAACCTCCCGTTCGTCGCGACGTTGCTCGGCGACGACGGGGTGCTGCGGCCCAACGACGTGAGCGAGCAGGCGGCGACGGCACTGCTGGACGAGCTCGTGCGGGTCGAGGCGGCGCTCCGCCCGCTCCGGCCGGTCCGCAGCGCCGCCTGACGCTCAGCTCAGTCCGCGACGGGCTGGCGCTCGGAGACCCGGTCGATCAGCCCGTACGCCACCGCCTGCTCGGGCGTGAAGAACCGGTCGCGGTCCATGTCGTCGTGGATCTGCTCCTTCGTCTGCCCCGTGTTCTCCACGAACGTCTCCTCGAGCAGGTCGCGCAGGAAGAGCGCCTCGCGCGCGTGGATCTCGATGTCCGCCGCCTGCCCCTGGTAGCCGCCGTGCGGCTGGTGGATGAGGATGCGGCTGTTCGGCAGCGCCATCCGCTTGCCCTGCGCGCCGCCGGCGAGGATCACCGCGCCCATCGACATCGCGACGCCGCAGCAGACGGTCACGACGTCGGGCTGGATGAAGCGCATCGTGTCGTAGATCGCCATCCCCGCGTAGACCTCGCCGCCGGGCGAGTTGACGTAGAGGGAGATGTCGCGGTCGGGGTCGGACGCGGCGAGGTGGAGCAGCTGCGCGGTGATGAGGTTCGCGACCTCGCTGTCGATCACGGTGCCGAGGAAGACGATCCGCTCGTCGAGCAGGCGGGAGAAGATGTCGAACGAGCGCTCGGCGCGCCCGTCGCTCTGGATGACCATGGGGACCAGCGGCACGGTTCGTGGCTCCTTCGCTTCGCGTTACGCGCAACCGTTTGGTTGCTGGTGCGGGAGCACGGTAGCATGAGCAACCCATGAGTTGCGTGACGCGTGAGGTCCTGCTGCCGCTCGACGCCGACGAGGCGTGGGAGACGGTCACCGAGCTGGAGGAGTGGCTCGTCGACGACGCCGACCTGGCGCTGGAGCCGGGCGAGGAGGGCACGCTGCGGCTGCCGGACGGCGAGGAGCGCCGCGCGGTCGTGGAGGAGGTCGAGGCCGGCGAGCGGTTGACGTTCTGGTGGTGGACAGGCGACGAGCCGGCCACGCACGTCTCGCTCACGCTCGTGCCGGCCGTGAGCGGCACGCGCGTCGTCGTGGTCGAGAGCGGGTTCACGACCGGGCCGATGGCGTTCGCGGGGAGCGCGCTCGCGGCGTGGGCGGCGCGGACCGGCGGACGCCACCGCGCGTTCGCGTACGCGTGAGCGTCGACGCCGTCTTCGGAGCGCTCGCGGACGGCACCCGCCGCGAGCTCCTCGCCACCATCGCAACGCGCGGCGCCGCCACCTCCACCGAGCTGGCGTCAGAGCTCCCGGTGACGCGCCAGGCCGTCGCCAAGCACCTCGGCGTCCTCGCCGGCGCCGGCCTCGTCGAAGCGACCCGCGAGGGCCGCGAGACCCGCTACCGCCCCACCCCCCAGCCGCTCACCGACGCGATCGGCTGGATGGTCGACGTCGGCGGCAAGTGGGACGACCGCCTCGCCGCCCTCGCCCGCGCCGCTGAACGCCGCCGCGCTACTTGACCGTCAATTTCCCTTCCATGCCACCTTCACGGTGGCCGGGGACGGAGCAGTAGAAGGTGTACTCGCCGGGCTTCAGGTCCGCCTGGACCTCCGAGACGCCGCCGTCCTGCACGACCTTCCCTTCCTCGTTCAGGCCGCCGCCCTCGACCGCGATGTTGTGCGGCGTGCCGGACGGGTTGGGCGACTTGATCGTCACCGGGCCAGGCTTGGCGGTGGCGCTGCTCGTCACGTAGGCCAGCTGCGCGGTCGCCTCGATCGTCAGCTCGCCGTTCTCCTCCACCGCCGGCTTGCCGTCGTCCGGCGCCTTGACCGCCGTCGCCAGCAGGCCCGTGTCCTCCCCGCCCGCCGCGACGCTCCGCGCCACGTACGCCGCGACGTCGCGCGCGGCGTCGCCGGTGACGAGGTCGGGCGGCATGTAGACCTTGGACTTCTTCGGCAGCCGCGCCGGCGTGTCGATCTGGTCGTGGACGGCGCCCTCGATGCCGGAGCGGTCCATCCCGTCCGCGAGCGACTGGCGGAACGCCTCGTCGAGGTTCGGCCCGGCGACGCCCTTCGACCCGGCCCGCGCGAGCGTGTGGCACGCGCCGCACTTCTCCGCGAACTGCTGCTTGCCGGCCACGAGATCGGGGTCGCCACCGGCCTCACCGCACGCGGACGCTCCCGCGGCGACAACGCACCCGGCGATCAGCACGGCGATCGGCCTCCTCAGACCCACGCGGCGGACCCTACAACTTGTGCCGCTTGTTGCACAAGGGCGTTCCCGGCAGCCGCGGCGCGCAACGGACGATGCCGCGAGGAGGAAGTGGGACACCACCGTGAAAGACCCCGCTCCGATGACGTCGTCGCACGGACGCGCGCACGAGCATGCGTCGAACACACGCACCTTCCCCCCACCTGTACGCTCCCGGCGGGACGCAGAGGGGATCTCTTGAGCGGGAAGGACCTGGGCTACGTGGGGACGGACCTCGCGCGGCGCGCGCATGCGCAGAGCGTGCTCGCCGCCGGCGGGATGACCGTCACGGTCGAGCTCGCCCTGCCGGGCGAGGCGATGACGCGCGGCTCGGACGCCCCCGATGTGGTCCTCCTCGACACCACCGGCCAGTCGGCCGAGCAGGCGATCGCCGGGATCGCGCTCCTCGACGCGGCCTGGCCGTCCACCCACCTCGTCGTGCTCCACGAGGACACCGAGCCGCCGGTCGTCCGCGCGCTGCTCGACGCGGGCGCGCTGTCGATCGTCACGTCGGCGACCAGCGACGGGCAGCTCGTCGCGACCGTCGGCGCCGCGGCGGAGGGGCGCGGGCTGATCGACCTCGCCGTCGTCCGCCCCGTCATCGACCTCTACGCCAACCTGCACGCGGAGACGCGCCGGCGCAACCGCGCGGTGATCGAGTCGCTCGCGGCGGCGGTCGAGGCGAAGGACACGGTCACGAGCCGCCACCTGCGCGCCGTCAGCCGCCTCGCGACCCAGCTCGCGCGCGAGGTGGAGCCGTCGCTGGCCGACTCCGACGACTTCCTCTACGGCTGCCTGCTCCACGACGTCGGCAAGATCGGCGTGCCGGAGCGGATCCTCACCAAGCCTGGCGCGCTGACGGCGGACGAGTGGGAGGTCATGCGCCGGCATCCGCAGACCGGCGCGCGCGTGGTGCGGCCGCTCGGCCTGGACCAGATGGTCACCGACGTCGTGCTCCACCACCACGAGCGGTGGGACGGCGGCGGCTATCCGTCGCGGCTGGCCGGCGACGAGATCCCCCTCGCCGCGCGGGTGTTCAGCGTCTGCGACGCGCTGGAGGCGATGACGGCGGACCGCCCGTACCGCCGCGCGCTGCCGATGAGCGTCGCGTACGAGCGGGTGCGGCTGGAGGGCGGCCACCAGTTCGACCCGGACGTCGTGGGCGCGCTGACGAGCGGCGTGCAGCGCGGGACGATCGACCTCGAGGAGACCGCCCTCGCCCTGGACGTCGAGCAGCCCGCGCGCCGCCGGATCTCCTCCTCGGTGCTCTGAGCGGGCCTTCGGGCCGTCCGCGCCGGTAAGCTGGAGGGCGACATGCCACCGCGCTATCGATTCCGGACGCCCTCGACGGGGCGCGAGATCATCATGGAGGCCGAGCACGGCCAGACCTACCTCGACCGGGAGACCGGCGAGGAGCTCGAGCCGCTCGGGAAGGTGCTTCCGCTCCCGCCGTCGAAGTCCACCCTGCCGTGGGCCGTCGAGAACCTCCGTTTCTGCTCGTGGTGCGATCAGCTCGCCCAGCGCGACCTGAACGACTGCCCCACGTGCGGCCGCCGCATGGCGCCGCTCGCGCCGTAGCCCCCACCCCGCTTCCCGTGCGCCTGGTCAGCCTCGTCCTCCTCTCCGTCGCCGCACTCGCCCTGGGCGCGTGCGGTGGGAGCGAGGTCGCCTACCAGGCGCCGAAGACCACGCCGGATCTGACGATCCCGACGACGTCCGGCAGCCAGGCCGCGGCGGACGACGCGGCCTCCGAGGACGACGACACGTCGACGACCTCCACGACGTCGACCACGTCCACGACCGACGACGCCGCGGGCGGCGCGACGGGCGGCGCCGCCACCGGCGGCACCGCGCC
>DATMVO010000439.1:0-2592 GCA_035563115.1 Solirubrobacteraceae bacterium | reverse complement strand
CCCGCGCGCGCAGCGCCGCCACGTCGCGCACACCGCGATCGGCGCGCGGCAGGACGGCCGGCCGCGGTTGACGGACGCGCAGGCGGCGGCGCTCGCCGAGATCGAGGGCGCGCTCGCGCGGGGCGAGGCCGAGCGGCTGCTCCTCCACGGGGTGACGGGGTCCGGCAAGACCGAGGTCTACCTCGGCGCGGTCGAGGCGGCGCTGATGGGCGGCCAGGGCGCGATCGTCCTCGTGCCCGAGATCGCGCTCACGCCGCAGATCGTCAGCCGGTTCGTCGCGCGGTTCGGCGACACCGTCGCGGTGCTCCACTCCAAGCTGAGCAAGGGCGAGCGGTACGACGAGTGGCAGCGGCTGCGGACCGGCGAGGCGCGCGTCTGCGTCGGCCCGCGCAGCGCCGTCTTCGCGCCGATCGAGGACCTGGGCCTGATCATCGTGGACGAGGAGCACGACCCGTCCTACAAGCACGAGGGCGACCCGCGGTACGACGCGCGCCACGTCGCCGAGCAGCGCGGCGCGGTCGTGGTCGCGGGCTCCGCGACGCCGCGGCCGGAGAGCGCCCACGCGCTGCGGACCATCCGCCTCACGCAGCGCGTCGACGGCGCCCACCTCCCGCCCGTGCAGGTGCTCGACATGCGGGGTGTGTCGAGCGCGCTCCACCCCGACACGGTCGACGCGCTCCACACCTCCGATAAGGCCATCGTGCTGCTCAACCGGCGCGGCTGGTCGAACTTCCTCACCTGCGCGTCGTGCGGGCACGTGTGGATGTGCCCGGAGTGCGACGTCTCGCTCGTCCTCCATCGCGCGCAGGGCTTCCTCGCCTGCCATCACTGCGGCCACCGCGCGGGCGTGCCGTCGAAGTGCTCGGAGTGCGGGAGCGTGAGCGTGTCGCGACACGGCGCGGGGACCGAGCGGCTCGAGTACGAGCTGGCCGAGACGGGCCTCACCGTCTTCCGCCTCGACGCCGACGTCGCGCGGCCGACGGAGGTGCTGCAGCGGTTCGAGGCGGCCGAGCGCGGCGTGCTCGTCGGCACGCAGATGGTCGCGAAGGGCCACGACTTCCCGGACGTGACGCTCGGCGTGGTGCTCGACGCGGACGCGACCCTGCGGTTCCCCGACTTCCGCGCGGAGGAGCGGACGTTCGCGCTCGTCGCCCAGCTCGCGGGCCGGGCCGGGCGGGGGAGTGCGGCGGGCCGGGTGCTCGTGCAGGCGATGGCGCCCGAGGCGCCGTCGATCCAGCACGCCGCCCAGCACGACGCCGACGGGTTCCTCGAAGGGGAGCTCGAGCGCCGGCGCGCGCTCCGCTACCCGCCGTTCTCGACCCTCGTCCGGATCGTCACCTCGGCCGAGGAGGCGACCCCCGCCGCGCTCGCCGCCGACGCGATCGCGGACCGGCTGCGGCTCGACCTGCCGGTCGGCGCGCTGCTCGGCCCGGCGCCGCTCTTCAAGCTCCGCGGCCGCGAGCGGTTCGTGCTCCTGCTCAAGGTCGAGCCGCACCAGCGCGCGCACATGGTCGGCGAGATCGGGCGCGCGGTGGAGGTCGTGGCGGCGGACAAGACGCACAAGGGCGTCGCGTTCAGCGTCGACGTCGACCCGCAGTAGCGCTCAGCGACAGCAGTCGTCGGCGCACGCGCCGGGCGCCGCGTAGCCGTCGAGCGGCGACCCGACGCAGCACCCGTCGCCCCGCCACGCCTCGAGCCCCTCGCGCACCGCGACACCCGCGATCGCGAGGCCGACGACCGGGTCGAGCCACCACGCGCCGAACGCCCAGTTCCCGAGCAGCCCGAGCAGCAGCGCGCCGGCGAGGTAGGCGCAGAGGACGTTCTGACGCCCCTCGCCCTTCGTCGCCGCCGACCCGATCTCGTCCGCGATCCGCTGCTTGGCGATCCCCAGCAGCGGCATCGTGATCAGGCTGAAGACGGCGAGGCCCATGCCGAGCGGGCTGACGTCCGGGTGCTCGCCGCCGAGCAGCGCGCGGACCGACTCGAACCCCACGTACGGCGCGAGGACGAAGAACTGCAGCGCGACGAGCCGCTGCGCGCGGTCCTCCGCCGCCTGCGACAGCACCCGCGCGCCGGTGAAGCGCCAGATGATCACGACGCTCGCGAACCCCTCGATCACCGAGTCCAGGCCGAAGCCGACGAGCGCGATCGAGCCGGCCAAGACGCCCGCGAAGATCGCGACGAACCCCTCGACGCTCATCGCGCCGAGGGAGAGCCAGGAGAGGAGGCGGACGCGGCGGGCCAGCTCGGCGTACCGCTCGGGCGTCACGGCGGCGACCGGGCGGGCGGAAGGAACGGGCCCGGCGGGGGCGGCGGCCGTGCCCGGCACCGACACCAGCGGCAGCTCCACCGGCGGCGTCACGCGACCACCTCCGCTCCGAGCGCGTCCACGAGCGCGCGCCCGCCGTCCGTCAGCGCGTACATCACCATCCGCCCGTCCCGCGCCGACGTCGCCAGCCCGGCCGTCCGCAGCGCGCGGACGTGGTGCGACACGAGCTTCTCGTCCCGCCCGACGACCCACGCCAGATCGCACACGCACGCCGTCCCCGCGTGCGCCAGCGCCAGCGCGATCGCCAGCCGCGTCGGGTCCGC
>DATMVO010000438.1:0-8412 GCA_035563115.1 Solirubrobacteraceae bacterium | reverse complement strand
CCCACGGCATCGGCGGACTCCTCGGCCACGACGGCCGCCCGCCGGCCGAGCTCTACGCGCTCGGCCGCGAGGAGCTCGCCACGTACCCGTCGGTGACCGTCCGCGACGGCGAGGTGGTCGCCGGCGCGCACGACGGCGAGGGCTTCGCGCTCACGCTCGCCGACGGCACGGTCGCGCGCGCCCGCCGCGTCGTGCTCGCGACCGGGATGGACTACCGCTTCCCCGACCTCGAAGGCGCCGCCGAGCGGTGGGGCGAGACCGTCTTCCACTGCCCGTTCTGCCACGGCTGGGAGGTCCAGGGCCAGCCGCTCGGCGTGCTCGACGACGGCCCCAGCGGCGTCCACCGCGCGCTCCTGCTGAGCATGTGGAGCGACGACGTCACGCTCCTGACGAACGGCCCGACCCAGCTCACCGACGACGAGCGTGCGCAGCTCGACCACGCCGGCGTGGCGGTCGACGAGCGGGAGGTCGCGCGGCTCACCGGCGCGGCGCCGCGGCTCGACGGCGTCGCCTTCGCCGACGGCTCCGCCCGGCCGCTCGGCGGCCTGCTCGTCCCGATCGCCCTCCACCAGCGCTCCGCGCTCGCCGACCAGCTCGGCGCGACGCCGGCCGACGGGAACCCGCTCGCGCCCGCGCCGGTCGCGGTCGACGCGGTCCAGCGCACCGCCGCCGAGGGGATCGTCGCGGCCGGCGACGTCACCGCCGACATGCCGTCCGTGTCCAACGCCGTCGCCGCCGGGATGCGCGCCGCCGCCGCGGTCGTGCAGAGCCTCGCCGCCGAACGGGGATCGACCCCTGTCGCCGTCGTCGCCGGTGCGGCACCATCGGAGGCATGAAGCAGCGACAGATCGCAGGACGCGACGTCGGGGCGATCGGCCTCGGCTGCATGGGCATGAGCTGGGCGTACGGGAAGGGCGACGACCAGGAGTCGGTGCGCGTGATCCACCGCGCGCTCGAGCTCGGCGTGACCTTCCTCGACACGGCCGACATGTACGGCCCGCACGAGAACGAGAAGCTCGTCGGCCGCGCGCTGGCGGGCCGGCGCGGCGAGGCGTTCCTCGCCACCAAGGCCGGCATCACGGTCGAGGACAAAGCGACGTTCCGGATGGGCCGCGACGGCTCGCCCGAGCACCTGCGGGCGGCGATCGACGGCTCGCTGGAGCGGCTGGGCACCGACCACGTCGACCTCTGGTACCTGCACCGCGTCGATCCCGAGGTGCCCGTCGAGGAGTCGGTCGGCGCGATGGCCGAGGCGGTCGCGGCGGGGAAGGCCCGCGGCATCGGCCTGTCCGAGGTCGACGTCGACACGCTCGAGCGCGCGCACGCCGTCCATCCGCTCACCGCCGTGCAGAGCGAGCTCTCCCTCTGGACCCGCGACCCGCTCGAGAACGGCGTCCTGGCGTGGTGCCGCGACCACGGCGTCGCGTTCGTCCCGTACTCGCCGCTCGGCCGCGGCTTCCTCACCGGCCGCATCACGAGCGTCGAGGACCTCAACGCCGACGGCGACTTCCGCTCCACCACGCCCCGGTTCAAGGAGGAGGCGCTGAAGGCCAACCTCGCGCTCGCCGACCGCGTCCGCGAGATCGCCGAGCGCAAGGGCGCGCAGGCCGGCCAGGTCGCGCTGGCGTGGACGCTCGCGCAGGGCGACCACGTCATCCCGATCCCGGGCACGAAGCGCCGGCAGTACCTGGAGGAGAACGCCGCCGCGGCGGACGTCGTCCTCGATGCGCAGGACCTCGCCGACCTCGACGCGCTCCCGCCCGTCGTCGGCGGGCGGTACGCGTCGTAGCGGCGACTACTTGGAGGTCTGGCCGACCCCGGTCAGGAACTCGCGCACCCGGCCCGGCCCGCTCGTGGCCGGGTCGAGCTGCGGGGAACCCTTCAGGCCCTCGCCGCGGCGCATCGCGTCCATCAGCTCGAGCAGCGCGTCGGAGGCCGAGCGCTTCGGCTCCCAGCCCAGCTCCCGCTGGATCCGCGACACGTCCATCACCGGCACGTTGAGCCCCATGTCGAGCCAGCCCGGCTCGGTCGGCTGGAGGCGCAGCTTGAAGGAGACCGCCGCGCCCGCGCGCAGGACCGCCGCGGGCACCGGCACGCGCCGCGCGCCCAGCACCTCGGCGAGCTTCGCGGGGTCGAGCACCGGGTCGGCCGCGACGTTGTAGGTCCCGCGCGCCTCGGGCCGCACGACCGCCAGCCGGTAGGCGTCCGCGAGATCCTCGGTGTGGACGGCCTGGAAGACGAGCCGGTCGACGTCCGGCACGATCGGGATGAGGTCGCGGCGCACGAGCGCGCGGGGGAGGAACGGGCCGACGAAGAGCCGGCGCACCTCCTCGGCCGCCTCGGCCTTGAAGACCAGGCCCGGTCGCAACCGGACGACGCGCATCTCCGGGTGCGCAACCTCGAACGCGTCCAGGGTCCGCTCCACCGCCGCCTTGTGGCGCCCGTAGAACGACGTCGGCGTGCCCTCGGTGGGCCACGACTCGTCGACGCGGCGGTCCTTCGGCCCGCGCGAGTACGCGCCGATCGAGGAGGCGTACACGAGCGCGCCCACGCCGGCGCGGGCGGCCGCCTCGAAGACGCGCGTGGAGCCCTCGACGTTGGTCGCGTGCGTGATCCGCTCGTCGCGCCCGGGCTGGATGAGCCACGCGAGGTGGACGACGGCGTCCGCGCCCGCGAAGACCTCGTCCAGGCTGTCCTTGGAGATGTCCCGCTGGACCCAGGTGGTCTTGGGGACGTCGAGCGACGGCTTGCGCCGGGACACCCCGACGATGGACTGGATCTGCTCGTCGCGCGCGAGGCGGCGGACGACGCTCGATCCATGGTTCCCGGTGGCTCCGACGACGACGACGCGCATACCTGCTGGACTACCCGTATGTGGGACTTCTCGACGGACCCCGAGTTCCAGGCGCACCTGGACTGGATGGCGACCTTCGTGCGGGAGGAGATCTGGCCGCTCGAGACGCTCGACCTCTCCTACGAGCAGCTCCTCCGCGCCATGGCGCCGCTGCGCGAGGAGGTCAAGGCGCGCGGGCTGTACGCCGCGCACCTGGATCCCGAGCTCGGCGGGCAGGGGTTCGGCCAGGTCAAGCTCGGCCTGATGCACGAGATCCTCGGGACGACGCCGATCGCCCCGTTCGCCTTCGGCAACCAGGCGCCGGACTCGGGCAACAGCGAGATCCTCGCCCTCGCCGGCACCGAGGAGCAGAAGGACCGCTGGCTCCACCCGCTGCTCGCCGGTGACCTGCACTCGGCGTTCTCGATGACCGAGCCCGACAGCGCCGGCTCCGACCCCACGCTGCTGAAGACCCGCGCGGTGCGCGACGGCGACGAGTACGTCATCACCGGCCACAAGTGGTTCAGCTCGAACGCGTCGATCGCCGACTTCCTCATCGTCATGGCGGTCACCGACCCGGAGGCGCGGCCGCACCAGCGCGCGACGATGTTCATCGTCCCGGCCGACACGCCCGGCGTGAACATCCTGCGCGACGTCGCGACGATGGAGCACCCGCAGGAGGAGTTCGGCAAGTACGGCGGGCACGCGGAGATCCGGTACGAGGACGTGCGGATCCCCGCCGCGAACCGGCTCGGGGCGGAGGGCGCGGGCTTCCTCATCGCCCAGCAGCGGCTCTACCCGGGGCGGATCCACCACTGCATGCGCTGGCTCGGCGTCTCCAAGCGGGCGTTCGACATGCTCTGCGAGCGGGCGCTGTCACGCGAGGCGCACGGTTCGACGCTGGCCGAGAAGCAGTCGGTGCAGAACTGGATCGCGGACTCCGCCGCCCAGATGCAGGCGGCGCGGCTGATGACGCTGCACGCGGCGTGGAAGATGGACACGCAGGGCGCGGCGGCGGCGCGGACCGAGATCTCGCTGATCAAGTTCTTCGGCGCCGAGGTGCTTCACGACGTCGTCGACCGCGCGCTGCAGGTCCACGGCTCGCTCGGCTACTCGACCGACCTGCCTTTGGAGCAGATGTACCGGTTCGCCCGCGGCGCGCGGTTCTACGACGGCCCGGACGAGGTCCACCGCCAGTCCGTGGCGCGGCAGATCCTCCGCGGCTACGCTCCGGCGGAGGTGCCGACGGAGCACATCCCGACCCGCCGCGAGGACGCCCGCCGCCGTTTCGCGTATCTCTTGGAGCGTGCTACGGCGAATGGGTGAAGGCGTTCCGAAGATCCTCGTCATCGTGCTGGTGGTCCAGCTCGTGATCGGCGGGGCGATCGTCTACGCGTCCTCGCAGGACTTCTTCGGGATCGCGAACACGGGCTCGGACTCCGGGACCACGACGGCGTCCGCGGTGTCCGGGAAGAGCCCGGACCGCTTCGACGAGGGGCGGGCGTGGAAGCTGCTCGTGGAGCAGGTCGAGACGTTCGGGCCGCGGCCGGCGGGCTCGGAGGCCTCCGCGCGCCTGCGCGCGCGCCTGCGGGACGCCCTGCCGCGCGGGCGGTACGAGAAGATCCCCGGCCACCCGAAGCTGCGCAACGTCGTCGGGGTCGTGCCGGGGACCCGGCCGGCCGTGGTCATCGGCGCGCACTACGACACCGAGGCGCTGCCCAAGGGCCACGTCGGCGCCAACGACGGCGCGGCGGGGACGGCGGCGCTGGTGGAGCTGGCGCGGACGGCGCGCACGTTGAAGCGCCCCGCGGGGGCGCCCGAGCTGCGGTTCGTCGCGTTCGACGGGGAGGAGGAGCCGGCGGGCTGCGAGCCGTTCGAGAAGTGCGGCCTGCGTGGCTCGAAGGCGTACGCCCGCAAGCACGGCAAGGACGTCAAGGCGATGGTGCTCCTCGACTACATCGCCGAGAAGGGGACGCGGTTCCCGCGCGAGGGAACGTCCGACATCGAGCTGTGGGACCAGCTGCGCGCCGCCGCGCGGCGGGTCGGCGCGGGCGGGTTCTTCCTCGACGAGGTGGGCGCGTCGATCATCGACGACCACGCGCCGTTCCTGGAGCGCGGGATCCCGGCGATCGACCTGATCGACTTCGACTACCGCTTCCGCGACACGCTCGAGGACACGCCGGACAAGCTCTCCGTCCGCAGCCTCGACGCCGTCGGCGAGGCGGTCGCCGAGCTGCTGCGCACCGACCTGGCGCGCTGACCCAAGCCCCACATCACGGCCCCCCGGCCGCCTCTACACTGGGACGAGATGAGCGTCGAGAAGCTGCTTCTCGCCCGTCCTCGCGGCTACTGCGCCGGCGTCGACCGGGCCGTCCAGACCGTCGAGCGCGCGCTCGAGCTGCACGGGGCCCCGGTCTACGTGCGCAAGGAGATCGTCCACAACAAGCACGTGGTGGCGACGCTGCGCGACCGCGGGGCGGTCTTCGTCGACGAGCTCGACGACTCGATCCCCGAGGGCGCGATCACCGTCTTCTCCGCCCACGGCGTCTCGCCCGCGGTCCACGCGGACGCCGAGCGCCGCCAGCTCCAGACGATCGACGCGACCTGCCCGCTCGTGACCAAGGTCCACCGCGAGGCGCTCAAGTTCGCCGCCGAGGGCTACACGATCGTCCTCATCGGCCACAGCGGCCACGAGGAGGTCGAGGGCACGATGGGCGAGGCGCCCGACCACATCGTCCTCGTGGAGACCGAGGAGGACGTCGACCGCCTCGAGATCGCCGACCAGGACAAGATCGCGTACATCTCGCAGACGACGCTGAGCGTCAACGAGACCCGCGCGATCATCGCCCGGCTGCGCGAGCGGTTCCCGAACATCACCGGTCCCCGCACCGACGACATCTGCTACGCCACGACGAACCGCCAGGCGGCCGTCAAGCAGATGGCGCAGCAGTGCGACCTCATCCTCGTCATCGGCTCGCAGAACTCGTCCAACTCGCTGCGTCTGGTCGATGTCGCCCGCGACGAGGGCGTCGACTCCTACCTGATCGACAACGCCGGTCAGGTCCAGGACGAGTGGGTCGAGGGCAAGCGCGTCGTCGGCATCTCCTCCGGCGCCTCCGCCCCCGAGGAGCTCGTCGAGGCGCTCGTCCAGTACTTCCGCGACCGCGGCGTCACCGACATCTCCGAGCTCGAGGTCGTCCGCGAGGACGTCCGCTTCATGCTCCCCAAGACCATCCGCCAGGCCATGGCGGCCGCCGCCCCCGCCAACTAGACCCCTGCCCCGCCGCCGGACCTGGCAAGATGTCTTCCATGAAGAAGGAAGATGCCAAGCCCGCGGCGGACGGCGACCTGCTCGAGCAGTGGCGCCGCGGCGAGATCGACGGCGTGGTCGCGATCACCGTCGAGGACCTCGAAGAGGGCAAGAAGCTGATCGGCGACCGCACCTTCGCCGAAGCCGCGCTGGAGTACTGGCGCGACAAGCAGGTCGGGCGCATCGGCTACGACGACGACCTCTAGTCGTCCGCGCTTCGGCGCACCGGCAGCCACAGGCCGCGCGGCACTCCGTCCCCGCGCGGCTTCTCCTTGCTGAGCCGGAACGCGTACGGCTCCCCGCTCCACGTGGCCGCCACGTCACCGTCGAACGGGTCGAGGACGAGCGCCACGACCCCGCCGAGGGTGAGTGCGGTGAACGCCCGGAGGTAGGCGGCGAAGACGAGCGCCATCCCGGAGATCTCGGTCTCGCGGTGCTTGGCGATCCACGCCAGCTTGAGCGCCGGCAGCTCGCGGCGGTGCGGCACCCCCAGCTCGGACGACTGCTGTTCGTGCAGCTTCACGTCGGTGAAGTTCAGGGCGATGAACCCCTCGATGCGCTTTGGGCCGACGAGAAGGTGCGTGACCGTGGAGCCGTGGTTGCGGAGCGCGTCGTCCCGGAGGAACTCCGCGGCCCGGCGGCCGGCCGGGTGGTCGAGCGGCTCGAACGCCGCGATGAGGTCGAGGATGCCCGGGTGCTCGCGCGCCGTGCGCGGGGTCAGACGGAACCAGTTGAGATCGTTCATGTACGGCGTAGGCCGTGGGACGACGGATCTCGCCCCCGGTGAGGTGGGATCGCGGCGTTCCGTAGGCTGGGGCGGACTGTGCGGACGCTCGTCCTCTCCGACCTCCACCTCGGCAGCCGGACGGACGCGGACGTGCTGCGCCGGGATGGGGCGCTCGGGGCGCTCACGGCGCATCTGCGGGAGGAGCCGCCCGACCGGCTGGTGCTGCTGGGCGACCTGATCGAGCTGCGGCACGGGCCGGTGATCGACGCGCTGGAGGCGGCGCGGCCGGTGGTCCAGGCGATCGGCGGGGCGCTGCGGCCGGGGACCGAGGTCGTGCTCGTGCCCGGCAATCACGACCACGAGCTGATCGGGCCGTGGCTGGAGCGGCGGGCGCTCGAGCGCGAGCCGCCGCTCACGCTCGAGGAGCGCGCCGAGCCGGACGAGGCCTCCGACGCCGTCGCGATCCTCGCCGCCGCGCTGGAGCCCGCGAAGCTGAGCGTCGCGTATCCCGGCGTGTGGCTGCGCGACGACGTCTACGCCACGCACGGCCACTACCTCGACCGCCACCTCACCGTCCCGACGTTCGAGCGGCTCGCCGCCGGCGTGATGGCCCGCGTGGTCGGCCGGCTCCCGCACCCTCGCGCGACGCCCGCGGACTACGAGGCGGCGATGGCGCCGCTGTACGCCTGGCTCCACCTCGTCGCCCGCCACACCCAGACGAGCTTCGGCGCCGAGCGCCAGCGCGGCACCCAGGGCGCCTGGCGGATGCTGACGGCGAAGGGGCCCCGGCCGCTCAAGCACCGCGCGATCGCGGCGGCGTGGCCGGTGGCGGTCCGCGGGATCAACCGGATCGGGCTCGGCCCCGTCCACCACGACCTCTCGGCGCCCGCGCTCCGGCGCGCCGGCCTCGCCGCGATGGGGGAGGTCACGCGCCGGCTCGGCATCGAGGCCGATCACGTGATCTTCGGCCACACCCACCGCGCCGGCCCGCTACCGCAGGACGACCCGGGCGAGTGGCGCGCCGGGCCGTCGGGACCGCATCTCGTCAACTGCGGCTCGTGGGTGCACGAGGAGGTCTTCCTCGGCGGCGCCGGGCCGAGCGCGCCGTACTGGCCGGGGCGCGTCGTCGAGATCGACGGCGACGCGCCCCCCCGCCTGCGCGAGCTGCTGCCGGACTGGCAGCCGCCCCGCCCGGAGCGCTAGCGGGCGACCTTCACGCCGCGGACCACGCTGGTGGCGTTGCCGCTCCCGTCGGTCGCGACCATCGCCACGGTCAGCTTCCGGCGCAGCACGCCGCGCAGCACGGAGCCGGACAGCTTCAGCGCGACGGTGCGCGCCTCGGTGGTCCGCCCGGAGAGCTGGACCGTGCGGAGCGTGACCGTCTTCTCCTTGCCGCCGACGCGCTTGCGCGCGGTGACCTTGAGGGTCAGCGAGCACGCCTCGTCGCACGTCAGGCGCGGGCGCAGCCCGCGGCCGCGCAGGAGCGCGCGCGACGTCCGCCCGCTCAGGCCGCTGAGCGTCACGCGCGGGGCACGGCGGTCG
>DATMVO010000437.1:0-21035 GCA_035563115.1 Solirubrobacteraceae bacterium | reverse complement strand
TCGTCCGACAGCGCCCGCGCGGCGGCGTCGAACGGCGCCCGTCCGGGCCCGCGCCGCCACGTCCCGCGGCGGGCGTCCTGGTCGCCGTCGGGCACCGCCCAGTAGGCGACGAACGCGCGGAAGTGGTCGATGCGCGCGAGGTCGACCTGGCCGAAGACGCGGCGGAACCGCTCGACCCACCACCGGTACCCGCGGCGCTGCATCGCGGGCCAGTCGTAGATCGGGTTCCCCCAGAGCTGGCCCTCCTCGGTGAACTTGTCCGGCGGCGCGCCCGCGACGATGCCGTCGACGAAGAGCCCCGGGTGCGCGACGTGGTCGGCGCTGCCCGGCGCGACGTAGATCGGGATGTCGCCGATCAGCTTCACGCCCCGCTCGGCCGCGTACGTCCGCAGCGCACTCCACTCCCGCTCGAACCGCACCTGGTCGGCGATCGCGCCCTCGCCGGCGTACGACGCCCAGTCGTCGATCCAGTACTTCTCGCGCTCGCGGAACGCCTTCTCCTCGGACGGCTCGACGCGGGCGTCGGGGTCGTGCAGCAGCCCCCGCCACGCGGCGAACGCCGACTCGGCCTTGTAGGGCGAGCGGTGCTCGTCGGGCGGCCCGAGCGGCAGCGTCTGCCACCAGGACTGGCCTGCGGCGGCGAGCCAGTCGACGAAGGCGTACGCCTCCGGGCCGAGGCGGCCGGAGGGCAGGGAGGTCGGATGGAGCTGGATCCCGGAGGAGCGCGGCAGGTCCACGACGGTCCGCTGTGCCCCGCTCGCGCTCGCCTCAACCGTCCTCCGCCGTGACGCGTCGCCGCTCGCGTCCCACATGGGGCAGATCCGGTGAAGTGCGTTACAGGTGGACCCGAACCGGCAACAGGAAGGCGGAGTGCCCGACACCACCACCAGCCCACCCCCGGCCCGGATCCGCATCGAGAACCCGTGGCCGATGATCGACTGCGGCCGCTTCCCCGCGAAGCGCGTCGTCGGCGACGTCGTCGAGGTCCAGGCCGACGTCTGGAGCGACGGCCACGACCTGCTGCGCGCCGAGCTGCTCTCGCGGCCCGCGGGCGAGACCACGTGGACGCGGACGGAGCTGCGCCGGATCGACCAGCACCTGGACGGCGACCGGTGGGCGGGCACGTTCGCCGTCGACCGGATCGGCCGCTGGCAGTACTCGATCGAGGCGTGGGTCGACCACTTCGCGACGTGGTCCGACGAGCTGGCGCGCAAGGTCGCCGCCGGCCAGGAGGACCTGACCTCCGAGCTCCTCGAGGGCGCCAAGCACCTCGAGCGCGCGCTCGGCCGGATCGACGACCCGCAGGACAAGCGGATCGTCGAGCACGTCCTCGAGCAGCTGCGCGACGACGCCGTCCCGACCTCCCAGAAGGAGGCCGCGGCGCTCGACCAGCAGCTCATCGGCGCCGTCCGCCGCCACCCTGACCGCGTCAACGCCGCGACGCTCCCCGCGCCGCTGGAGCTGATCGTCGACCGCCGGCGCGCGCTCTACTCGTCCTGGTACGAGATGTTCCCGCGCTCGTGGGGCGGCCTGAGCGGCGTCGCCGAGCAGCTCCCGCGCCTGAAGGAGCTCGGGTTCGACGTCGTCTACCTGCCGCCGATCCACCCGATCGGCCACCGCAACCGCAAGGGCAAGAACAACGCGCTCGTCGCCGGCCCGGACGATCCCGGCTCGCCGTGGGCGATCGGCTCCGAGCAGGGCGGCCACGACGCGATCCACCCCGACCTCGGGACGATCGAGGACTTCGACGCGCTGACCGCGCGGGCGAAGGAGCTCGACATGGACATCGCGCTCGACTTCGCCGTCCAGTGCTCCGCCGACCACCCGTGGCTCACCGAGCACCCGGAGTGGTTCAACCGGCGCCCGGACGGGACGCTCAAGTACGCCGAGAACCCGCCCAAGAAGTACCAGGACATCTACAACGTCAACTGGGACTCCGAGGACTGGCAGGGCCTCTGGAACGCCCTGTACGACGCGATGCGGTACTGGGTCGACCACGGCGTCAAGGTCTTCCGCGTCGACAATCCGCACACGAAGCCGTGGCCGTTCTGGGAGTGGCTGCTCAAGAAGATCACCGCCGAGGACCCGGACGTGATCTTCCTCAGCGAGGCCTTCACGCGCCGCGCGCGGCAGGTCGGCCTCGCGAAGGCCGGCTTCAGCCAGTCCTACACGTACTTCACGTGGCAGACCACGCGGTGGGACCTGGAGAAGTTCATGGGCGAGCTGCTCGAGCCGACCGCCCGCGAGGCGATGCGGCCGAACCTGTGGCCGAACACGCCGGACATCCTCCACGAGTACCTCGTCCACGGCGGCCCGAGCGCGTTCACCTCCCGGCTCGTCCTCGCCGCCACGCTGAGCCCGTCGTACGGCATCTACTCCGGCTACGAGCACTTCGAGAACGTGCCCGTGCGGCCCGGCTCGGAGGAGTACCTGGACTCCGAGAAGTACGAGCTCAAGCACCGGGAGCTCGACGGCCCGCTGCTCCCGTTCATCCAGACGCTGAACGAGATCCGCGCCGCGAACCCGGCGCTGCAGCAGCTGACGGACATCACGTTCCTCGACACGCAGAGCGATGGGCTGATCGCCTACGCGAAGCGCGCGCGCGGGAACACCATCATCACCGTCGTGAACCTCGACCCGCACAACGCCCAGGAGGGCCTCGTCCACGTGCCGGACCACCTCGGCCTCCCCGTCGCCTTCATGGCCCACGACCTGCTCTCCGACGAGCGGTTCGGCTGGCACCTGGGCCCCAACTACGTCCGCCTCGAGCCGCCCTACCGGCAGGCGCACGTCCTGCGCATCGAGGGCCCGCGATGAGCAGCGAGGTCGAGAGGGCGGCCGAGCAGCAGCCCGGCCACTGGTTCGAGGCGGCGCCGTCGTGGTTCAAGACGGCGGTCTTCTACGAGATCCACCTGCGCGGGTTCTTCGACGGCAACGGCGACGGCTCCGGCGACTTCCGCGGGCTGATCGAGAAGCTCGACTACCTCCAGTGGCTCGGCGTGGACTGCATCTGGCTCCTGCCGATGTACAAGAGCCCGCTCCGCGACGGCGGCTACGACGTCGCCGACTACGAGCTCGTCCACGAGGACTACGGGACGATCGACGACGTCCGCGAGTTCATCGACGCCGCGCACCAGCGCGGGCTCCGGGTCATCGCGGACTTCGTCATGAACCACACGTCGTCCGACCACCCGTGGTTCCAGCGCGCCCGCAACGCGCCGAAGGGCTCGCCCGAGCGCGACTGGTACGTCTGGTCGGACACCGTCCACAAGTGGGAGGAGGCGCGGATCATCTTCACCGACACCGAGCCCTCCAACTGGACCTGGGACGAGACCGCGCAGCAGTACTACTGGCACCGGTTCTTCAGCCACCAGCCGGACCTCAACTTCGACAACCCCGAGGTCCAGCAGGCCATGCTGGACGGTCTGCGGTTCTGGCTCGACCTCGGCCTCGACGGGTTCCGCCTGGACGCCGTGCCGTACCTGTACGAGCGCGACGGGACCGACGGCGAGAACCTCAAGGAGACGCACGACTTCCTGAAGAAGGTCCGCAAGACCGTGGACGACGAGTACCCCGACCGGGTGCTGCTCGCGGAGGCCAACCAGTGGCCGTCGGACGTCGTCGAGTACTTCGGCGACGGCGACGAGGCCCACATGGCCTTCCACTTCCCGATCATGCCGCGCATGTTCATGTCGGTCCGCCGCGAGGAGGCGACGCCGATGCTGGACATCCTGCGCCAGACGCCGCACATCCCCGAGAACTGCCAGTGGGGCCTCTTCCTGCGCAACCACGACGAGCTGACGCTCGAGATGGTCACGGACGAGGAGCGCGACTACATGTACGCGGAGTACGCCAAGGACCCGCGCATGAAGCTCAACGTCGGCATCCGGCGCCGGCTCGCGCCGCTGCTGGACGACGACCGCGACACGCTCGAGCTCATGCACGCGATGCTCTTCAGCCTGCGCGGATCGCCGGTCCTCTACTACGGGGACGAGATCGGGATGGGCGACAACGTCTACCTCGGCGACCGCGACGGCGTCCGCACCCCGATGCAGTGGACGGGCGACCGCAACGGCGGGTTCTCGCGGGCGGACTTCGCCGCGCTGTACCTGCCGCCGCTGATGGACCCGGTCTACGGCTACCAGGCCAAGAACGTCGAGGCGCAGCTGCGCACGCCGACGTCGCTGCTGCGCTGGATGCAGCGGCTCATCGCGCTGCGCAAGAAGCACCCCGTGTTCGGCCTGGGCTCGTTCCAGGCGCTCGTGCCGGAGAACCGCAAGATCTTCGCCCACATCCGCGAGTACGGCGACGACATCGCGCTCTGCGTGCACAACCTGTCGGCCTCCGCCCAGGCGGTGGAGCTCGACCTGTCGTGGTACGAGGGCCGCTACCCGGTCGAGATGTTCGGCCGCACGCGCTTCCCGCAGATCGGCCAGCTGCCGTATCTGCTGACGCTCGCGCCGCGCGGCTTCTACTGGTTCCTGCTCGAGAAGGGGGAGGGCGAGGAGTGATGTCGAGCATCGACCTCATCGACCCAGAGCACCTGAAGGACTGGCTCGTCCAGCAGCGCTGGTTCGCGTCCAAGTCGCGCGAGGTGGCGGCGCTGCGGCTGCTGGAGGCCGCGCCGCTGGACACGTCGCCCGAGCCGCAGATGGTCCTCGCGATCGTCGAGGTCGCGTTCGGCCCCGGCACGCACGAGCTCTACCACCTGCCGCTCGGCCTGCGCCACGTGGACGAGGGCTGGGACGAGGGCGTGATCTGCGTCGCCGGCGACCGCACGGTCTACGACGCGATGGTCGACCCCGCGCTCGCCCGCCGGCTCGTCGCCGCGCTGCGGCAGGAGAAGCGGATCGAGCAGGAGGGCGGCGAGGGCGAGGAGGCCTGGGCCTTCCACTCCGTATCCGGCCTCCCGCCGGACGACGGCCTCGATCCTGTGCGGCCGATCGGCGTGGAGCAGTCCAACTCCTCCACGGTCTTCGCGGACGAGCTGATCCTCAAGGTCTACCGCCGGATCGAGCCGGGTCCGAACCCCGAGCTCGAGCTGCTGCGGTTCCTCACCGACCACGGCTTCGACAACATCGCGCAGCTGCGCGGCTGGTACGAGCACACCGGCCGGCTGGTCGACGCGACGCTCGGCCTGATGCAGGAGTTCCTGCCGGGCGCCGGCGACGGCTGGGACCTCGTCCTCGACGGGTTCGCGGCGGACGGGGGCGAGGCCGTGTTGGCCGACCTGGCCGATCTGGGCCGGGTCACCGCCCAGATGCACTCCGCGCTGGGCTCGGACTCGAGCGACCCGGCGTTCGCGCCCGACGAGCCGAGCCAGGAGGCGGTGTCGCTGATCCTCGCGCGGATCGACGACGAGATCGAGAACGTCTTTCGCGACGTGCCGGAGACCGAGGCGACGGCGCCGATCGCCCACCGCGGCCTGGAGGTGCGCGACCAGCTGCGCGCGTTCGCGCACGCGGGCAGCGGCGGGATGGTGACCCGCACCCACGGCGACTACCACCTCGGCCAGTGCCTCAAGACCGGCCAGAAGGGCTGGGTGATCCTCGACTTCGAGGGCGAGCCGGCACGGTCGCTGCCGGAGCGGCGCGCGAAGCGCTCGCCGCTGCGCGACGTCGCCGGGATGCTCCGCTCGTTCGCCTACGCGGCGTCCGCGTCGGAGCTGCAGCGCGGCGTCGCCGCCCCCGAGGACTGGGAGGAGCGCGCGCGCAGCGCCTTCCTCGACGCGTACCTGGACGAGATCGACGGCCGGCTCCTGCCGTCCGGCACGCAGAACACCGAGCGGATGCTCGCGATCTTCGAGTTGGAGAAGGCGGTCTACGAGCTGCGCTACGAGCTGAACAACCGTCCGGACTGGGTGCGCATCCCGGTCGCGGGCATCGTCCGACTGCTGGAGACGGAGGTCGCATGAGCACCGCCAGCCCGAGTCCTGATCTCGAGCGCATCGTCGCCCGCGACCACTCCTCGCCGCACTCGTACCTCGGTGCGCACCCCGACGGCGAGGACGTCGTCGTCCGCGTCTTCCGGCCGGGCGCCGAGCGGGTGAGCGTGTTCGTCGACGGCGCCGAGGCCGCCGCGCTGGAGAAGATCCACCCCGAGGGCGTGTTCGAGGGGCGGCTCGCGGATGCGTCGCTGCCGCTGTCGTACGGCCTGGAGGTCGCGTACCCGGACGGCGGGACGTTCCCCGTGGACGACCCGTACCGCTTCGAGCCGACCGTCGGCGAGCTCGACCTGCACCTCGCCGGCGAGGGCCGGCACGAGGAGCTGTGGACGAAGCTCGGCGCGCACGTGCGCGAGATCGACGGCGTGCCCGGGACCTCGTTCACGGTGTGGGCGCCGTCCGCGCGCTCGGTGTCCGTCGTCGGCGACTTCAACGGCTGGGACGGTCGCCTGCACCCGATGCGCGCGATGGGCGCGTCGGGCATCTGGGAGCTGTTCGTCCCGCACGTCGTCGAGGGGCAGCGGTACAAGTTCGAGATCCGCACGCAGGCGGGGCTCCTGCAGCTCCGTGCGGACCCGATGGCGTTCCGCACCGAGATCCCGCCGGAGACCGCGTCGGTGGTCAACCGCTCGACCTACGAGTGGGGCGACGACGCGTGGCTGGAGGAGCGGCACGCCAACCCGCCGTGGGACCAGCCGATCTCCGTCTACGAGGTCCACCTCGGCTCGTGGCGGCGCGACCCGGCCGACCCGGAGCGGTGGCTCTCCTACACCGAGCTGGCCGACCAGCTCGCCGACTACTGCGAGGACCTCGGGTTCACGCACGTCGAGCTGATGCCGGTGATGGCGCACCCGTTCCCCGGCTCCTGGGGCTACCAGGTGACCGGCTACTACGCGCCGACGCCGCGCCACGGCGACCCGGACGACTTCAAGCGGTTCGTCGACGTGCTCCACCAGCGTGGGATCGGCGTCCTGCTCGACTGGGTGCCGGCGCACTTCCCGCGCGACGAGTTCGCGCTGGCGCGCTTCGACGGCACTGCTTTGTACGAGCACGAGGATCCGCGGCAGGGGGCGCACCCGGACTGGGGGACGCTCGTCTTCAACTTCGGGCGCAACGAGGTCAAGAACTTCCTGCTCGCGAACGCGCTCTTCTGGGCGCGGGAGTACCACGCGGACGGGATCCGGGTCGATGCGGTCGCGTCGATGCTGTACCTCGACTACTCGCGCAAGGAGGGCGAGTGGGTCCCGAACGTCCACGGCGGGCGGGAGAACCTCGAGGCGGTCGCGTTCCTCAAGGAGATGAACGAGACCCTCCACGCCGCGGAGCCGGGGATCGTGTCCGTGGCCGAGGAGTCGACGGCGTGGCCGGGCGTCTCCAAGCCGACGTACGTGGGCGGGCTGGGCTTCGGCTTCAAGTGGAACATGGGCTGGATGCACGACACGCTCGCGTACTTCCAGAACGACCCGATCCACCGGAAGTACCACCACCACTCGCTGACGTTCAGCCTGGTGTACGCGTTCACGGAGAACTTCACGCTGCCGCTCTCCCACGACGAGGTCGTGCACGGGAAGGGCTCGCTGCTTCAGAAGATGCCCGGCGACACGTGGCAGAAGCTCGCGAACCTCCGCGCGCTGTACGGGTTCATGTGGGCGCACCCCGGCAAGAAGCTGCTCTTCCAGGGGCAGGAGTTCGCGCAGGAGCAGGAGTGGAAGTTCGACCAGTCGCTGGACTGGCACCTGCTCGAGGACGACGGCCACGCGGGCGTGCAGCGCCTGATCCGCGACCTCAACGGCGTCTACCGGTCGAGCGAGCAGCTCTACAAGACCGACTTCGACCCGGCCGGCTTCTACTGGATCGAGCCCAACGACGCGGACCAGAACGTCTTCGCCTTCGCCCGCCAGGGCAAGGACGGCGACCCCGTCACCGTCGTGGTCATGAACCTCTCGCCGATCCCCCGCGAGGGCTACCGCCTCGGCCTCCCGCGCGCCGGTCGCTGGGTCGAGCAGCTCAACACCGACGCGTCGGTCTACGGCGGCTCCAACACCGGCAACGGCGGCGGCATCGCCACCGACGACATCCCCTGGCACAACCAGCGCCACTCCGCCGAGATCACCATCCCACCCCTCGGCGTCCTCTACCTCACCCCGGACCCCTCCTGAGGGCGACCCGGCCCGTCCTGCCTGCACGCGAGGTGCAGGTAGGACAGGTTGGTGGTACGGTGGCCGCAGATGGCCATGCGGACGCTGCGCATCGATCGGCAGACCAGGCAGCAGCAGCTCGCCGAGCTGGAGCGCGCGATCGACGAGGGGATCCGGAGCGGGAAGAGCGTGGTCGTCACGATCGGCGACCAGGCCGAGCTGCTGTCGCCGGCGGAGGCCGGTCAGCGGCTCGGGTTCTCGCGGCAGCACGTCCGCCGCCTGATCGACGCGGGCGAGCTGCGCGCCGAGCGGATGGACGGCTCCGCCTACTGGAAGGTCCCGCTCGCCGAGGTGCTCGCGTTCGAGGAGCGGTCCGCCGCTGCCCGCACGCAGGCCGACGCGTTCTCGCGCTCGCTCGACGAGCTGGGCGCGCCGCCTGAGTGAGCGGCGGCGCCGGTGCGGGACTGCCTCGCGCCGTCCTGGACTCGAACGTCATCTTCTCGCGCGTCCTGCACGAGCTGCTCGGACGGTGCGCGAGCGAGGCCCGGCTCCTCGACCTGATCTGGAGCGATGAGCTGCTCGCCGAGGCCAAGCGCGTGCTGCAGGAGCGCAAGCCGATGCCGGAGGCGGCTGCCGAGCGCTGGGTCTCGCTCCTGCGCGAGGCGTTCCCGGACGGCCGCGTCGATGCGGGCCGGCTCCGGGACGACATAGACCTCGCCACGCTCACGGGCGATCCGGAAGATCAGTTCGTCTGCGCGCTGGCGATCGCAGGCCGAGCGACGCACCTCTTCAGCTTCGACGCGGGATACCGCGCCGACGCGCTCGCCGAGCACGGCGTCGCGGTGATGAACCCGGACACCTGGCTCACGCGCGCGATCGACGACGAGCCCGAGCTGTTCGTCGATCTGCTCACAGCGCAGGCCGCCGCCTGGGGCGGTCGGTCCGTCGGCGAACTGCTCGACGCGCTCGAACGCGCCGGCGCCGTCGCGTTCGCGGAGAAGGCGCGACCGTTGTGGCGGCTCGGGTGAGCGCGCTGCTCACGTAGCCGCCGCCAAAAGGGGGGGCGAACGACCGGCGCCACCGCCCTATGGGGGTGGATGTCAGAGCAGGAGCCACGACTGGGCCACCCGCTGCCCAACGCGCGCGACGCGGTGATCGACGCGGAGAAGCTGCGCGACTACGCGCTCGATCCCGACCATCCGCGCGGTCGGCACAAGGCGATCCTCTTCCGTCGCGCGCTCGGCATCGAGATGGACGACCTCGAGTACCTGCGGCAGGCGATCCTCGCCGAGCTGCCGTTCTGGCCGGTCACCGACGTGCGCGTGCCCGTCTCGGAGGAGGGCCAGACGACGTGGGAGGTCTTCCTGCCCGTGCGAGGGCTCGGTCGACACGCGCGTCGCACGCTGAAGGTGCTGACGGCGTGGGCGATCGTCGACGGGCGCCCGGAGCTGAAGACGACCCGTGTCGGACGACCGAAGGAGCAATGAACCTTGCGCGAAAAGGTAGACTCGGCGACGCGCATGCCCGAACCGCCGCATGAACTCGACACCGTCCGGCTTCTCCGGGCCTCCGACGGGTGGCCGGCAGGAACCGTCGGCGTGCTCGTCTCCGACTGGGGGACGTGCGGGTTGATCGAGGTCGTGACCGACCACATCACCGGTGAGGACGGCCTTCCGCTGCGGTCGCTCATGGACGACCTCTTCGAGGCGGAGTACGAGGATCTGGAGATCGTCGCCCGCGTCGGCGAGCGGGCGTAGCGCCGACCCGCCGCAGGGGCAACCGCGTGTAGGGGTTGGCGTGGATGGGAAGCTCGCGTCCTGGTGATCGAAGGACCTGAACTTCCCTGGGAGAAGCCGCTCGGTGTGCGGCCGCTGGCCGACGGCCGGCTCGAAGTGCGCATCTGGGCGCCCAACGCCAAGGAGTCCGTGGCGATCCGGATCGGCGGCGAGGACCACGCGCTGTCGCACTGCGGCGACGGCGTGTACGAGTGCTGGGTGCCCGGCACGCACGGCGACGACTACCAGTTCGTGCTGGACGGCGACACGGTCGTCCCCGACCCGCACAGCCGCTGGCAGCCGGAGGGACTGCGAGGACCGTCGAGGGTCTACGACGCCCTCGCCGGCACCCCCGGCCCGGGCGTCGACCTCGAGAACGCCGTCCTCTACGAGCTCCACATCGGCACGTTCACGCCCGAGGGCACGTTCGACGCCGCGATCCCGTACCTCCAGGGCCTCAAGGACCTGGGCGTCACCGCCGTCGAGGTCATGCCGATCGCCGAGTTCCCCGGCAAGCACGGCTGGGGCTACGACGGCGTCTACCTCTCAGCGGCGCAGTCGAGCTACGGCGGCCCCGAGGCGTTCAAGCGCTTCGTCGACGCCGCCCACGAGCACGGCCTCGGCGTGATCCTCGACGTCGTCTACAACCACGTCGGCGCGTCCGGCGCCAAGGCGCTCGAGGCGTTCGGCCCCTACTTCACGTCCAAGCACGAGACGTTCTGGGGCAAGGCGATCAACTTCGGCGACGAGGACTCGGGCCCCGTCCGCGAGTGGGCGATCCAGAGCGCCACGTACTGGATCGGCAAGATGGGCGTCGACGGCCTCCGGCTCGACGCGATCCACGCGATCGTCGACGAGAGCGCGATGCACGTGCTCACCGAGCTCGCCGCGCGCGTCCACATCATCAACGAGAACGCCGCGATCATCGCCGAGTCGGCGCTCAACGACCCGAAGGTCATCCGCCCGACGCAGTACGGCGGCTACGGCCACGACGCGCAGTGGGCCGACGACTTCCACCACGCGCTCCGCGTCGTCCTCACGGGCGAGAAGGAGGGCTACTACCGCGAGTACGGCACGCTCACGCAGCTCGCCAAGGCCTTCCACCGCCCGTTCGTCTTCGACGGCACGTACTCGCCCGCGCGCCGCCGCCGCTTCGGCGCTCCCGCCGGCGACCGCCCGGCGCGCCAGTTCGTCGTCTTCACGCAGAACCACGACCACGTCGGCAACCGCGCCTTCGGCGACCGCCTCCCGCGCGACGTCCAGCCGCTCGCGGCGTTCGCGGTGCTGCTTTCGCCGTTCACGCCGATGCTGTTCCAGGGCGAGGAGCACGCCGACCCGGCGCCGTTCCAGTTCTTCAGCGACCACATCGACGAGGAGATCGCCACCGCCACGCGCGAGGGCCGGCGCCGCGAGTTCGCCGAGTTCGCGTCGTTCAGCGGCGAGGAGGTCCCGGACCCGCAGGACCCGGCGACGTTCGAGCGCTCCAAGCTCACGCGCGAGCGCGACGAGGAGATCGCCGCGCTGTACGCGAAGCTGCTCGAGGCGCGCAAGGCGCTCGGCCGCGCGGAGACCGAGGAGACGCCGCTGGACGAGGAGGCGCGGTGGTTGCGCGTCCGGCGCGGTGGGCACGATCTGGCGATGAACTTCGCCGAGACCGAGCAGCGCGTCCCCGTGACGGGCTCCGAGCTGGTCGTCGCCACGCACGAGGGTGTGCGCGTCGAGGACGGCACCGTCGTGCTCCCGGCGCTCTCCGGGGCCCTCGTCCGATGAGCCGCGAGAGCTGGCCCGGCCGCCCGTTCCCCCTCGGCCCGATGTGGGACGGCGACGGGACGAACTTCAGCCTCTTCTCCATCAACGCCGAACGCGTCGAGCTCTGCCTCTTCGACGACGAGGGCCACGAGGAGCGGATCGAGGTCTGTGAGCAGACCGCGCACAACTGGCACGTCTACCTCCCGGGCGTCGGCCCGGGGCAGCGGTACGGCTACCGCGTGCACGGCCCGTACGACCCGCAGAACGGCCACCGGTTCAACCCGGCCAAGCTCCTGATCGACCCGTACGCGAAGGCGATCGAGGGCGGCGTGGACTGGAACGCCGCGAACGTGCTCCCGTACGTCCCGCCGGCGCCCGGCGAGAGCGCCAGCGACGACGCGGACCTCGAGATCGACGACGAGGACAGCGCGCCCGCCGTCCCGAAGTCGATCGTCATCGACGAGGGCTTCGACTGGCAGGGCGACGCGCCGCCGAACCGCCCGTGGAGCGAGACGGTCATCTACGAGGCGCACGTCAAGGGCTTCACGATGCAGCACCCGGGCGTCCGCGACGACCTGCGCGGCACGTACGCGGGCCTGGCGTCGGACGCCGCTGTCGAGCACCTCGTCGAGCTGGGCGTCACCGCGGTCGAGCTGCTCCCCGTCCACCACATCGCGGACGAGTCGTTCCTCAACGAGAAGGGCCTGACGAACTACTGGGGCTACTCGTCGATCGGCTACTTCGCGCCGCACGCCGCGTACAGCGCGTCGGGCACCCGCGGCGAGCAGGTCCGCGAGTTCAAGGGGATGGTCAAGGCCCTGCACAAGGCGGGGATCGAGGTCATCCTCGACGTGGTCTACAACCACACCGCCGAGGGCAACCACCTGGGCCCGATGCTCTCGTTCAAGGGCGTCGACAACCGCACGTACTACCGGCTCGTCCCCGACGACGCGCACCACTACATGGACTACACGGGCACGGGCAACACGCTCGACGCCCGCCAGCCGTCCGTGCTGCGCCTGATCATGGACTCGCTGCGGTACTGGGTGATCGAGTGCCACGTCGACGGCTTCCGGTTCGACCTGGCGTCCGCCCTCGCGCGCGAGCTGTACGACGTCGACCGCCTGAGCGCGTTCTTCGACACGATCCACCAGGACCCGGTCCTGTCGCAGGTGAAGCTGATCGCCGAGCCGTGGGACGTCGGCCCGGGCGGCTACCAGGTCGGCAACTTCCCGGTGCTGTGGACCGAGTGGAACGGCATGTACCGCGACGTCGTCCGCGACTTCTGGCGCGGCCAGGCGCCGGTGGCCGAGTTCGCCTCGCGCTTCACCGGCTCGTCGGACCTCTACGAGGCCGACGGCCGCACGCCGTTCGCGTCGATCAACTTCGTCACCGCGCACGACGGCTTCACGCTGCGCGACCTCGTCTCGTTCAACGAGAAGCACAACGAGGCGAACCTCGAGGACAACCGCGACGGGACCGACGACAACCGGTCCTGGAACTGCGGCGTCGAGGGGGAGACCGATGACCACAACGTCCTCACGCTCCGCGCGCGCCAGCAGCGCAACTTCCTCGCGACGCTCTTCCTCAGCCTCGGCACGCCGATGCTCGTCGGCGGCGACGAGATGGGGCGCTCCCAGGGCGGCAACAACAACGCCTGGTGCCAGGACAGCGAGATCTCCTGGTTCGACTGGGACGACGTCGAGCGCCACGAGGACATCCTCGGCTTCACGCGCCGGCTGATCCAGCTGCGCCAGCAGCACCCGGCGTTCCGCCGCACGCGGTTCCTCAGCGGCGAGACCGACGAGGAGTCCGGGCTGCCCGACGTGTGGTGGTTCCGCCCCGACGGGCGCCGCATGACCACGCCGGACTGGACGCGCGACGACGCGCACGTCGTCGGCGTCTTCATCAACGGCGACCACTTCCTGGAGACCGGCGAGCACGGAGAGCCGATCACCGACGACTCGTTCCTGCTGCTCTTCAACGCGCACCACGAGGACGTCGACTTCGTCCTGCCGGGCACGCGGTTCGGCAAGCGGTGGGTGGTCGAGCTGACGACCGCCGACCGCGAGGAGCGGATGCGCGGCAAGGAGCAGGAGGCCGGCGGACCGGTGGCGGTGATGTCCCGCTCGCTCCTCCTGCTGAGGAAGGTCGAATGAGCGAGCACGAGCTGCGCTGCACCTACCGGCTCCAGCTCGGCCCGGGGCTCGGGTTCGCGCAGGCGCGCGAGCTCGTGCCCTACCTGGCCGACCTGGGCGTCTCGCACCTGTACCTGCCGCCGTCGTTCCAGGCGCGGACGGGCTCGACGCACGGCTACGACGTGGTCGACCCGACGTCGATCTCGGACGAGCTGGGCGGCGAGGAGGAGTTCCGCAAGCTGATCGCGGCCGCGCGGGAGGCGGGGCTGGGGATCGTGCTCGACATCGTCCCCAACCACATGGCGACGGACGAGCGGAACCGGTACTGGTCGGATCCCGAGCTGCGCAAGAAGTTCTTCGACGTGGACGAGGAGTGGAAGGAGGGCGACCCCGGCCCGGGCTACCGCCGCTTCTTCGACATCGACCACCTCGCCGGCGTGCGCCAGGAGAACCCGGAGGTCTTCGAGGAGACGCACCGGCTGGCGATCCAGCTCGTGAAGGACGGCCTCGTCGACGGCCTGCGGATCGACCATCCCGACGGGATGGCCGACCCCGGCGAGTACCTGCGCCGGCTCCACGACGCGGGCGTCGAGCACATCTGGGTGGAGAAGATCCTCGACCCGGGCGAGCAGCTGCGCGACTGGCCCGTGAGCGGCACCGTCGGCTACGAGTTCCTCAACGACGCCGCGGCGCTCTTCGTCGACCGGCGCGGCGAACCGACGCTGACGGCACTCCACGCGTCGCTGACCGGCGACGGCCGCGAGTTCGGCGACTACGCCTTCGAGGCCAAGCTCGAGCAGGCGACGACGACGTTCGTGGCGGAGATCGACCGCATCCGGCGGCTCGGCGACGAGCCGGAGCTCGAGCGCAAGATCTCGTCGCTGCCGGTCTACCGCACGTACGACGGCGGCCAGTCGGAGGAGGACCAGGAGATCCTCGAGGAGGCCGGCCTGCGCGGCCTGTACGACGGCAAGTCCGAGGAGTGGATCACCCGCTTCCAGCAGACGTCGCCGCCGATCATGGCCAAGGGCGTCGAGGACACCGCGTTCTACCGCTACGTCCGGCTGCTCGCGCTGAACGATGTCGGTGGCGACCCGTCGCGGTTCGGCATCAGCGTGGGGGAGTTCCACGAGGCGAACCTCGAGCGCCAGAAGCGGTTCCCGGAGAACCTGCTCGTCACGCAGACGCACGACACGAAGCGGTCGGGCGACGTCCGCGCGCGGATCGGCGCGCTGGCCGGCATGGCGGACGCGTGGGCGCAGCGGGTGCGCGGCTGGTGCCAGATCACCGAGCCGCTGCGCACCGACGGCGCGCCCGACGACCAGGAGCGGCTGCTGATCTTCCAGACGCTGCTCGGGGCGTGGCCGATCTCCTCCGAGCGGCTGGAGGGCTACCTGGAGAAGGCGCTGCGCGAGGCCAAGCGCAACACGAACTGGGTCGACCAGAACACCGACTACGAGGACAGCGTCAAGCGCTTCGCGACCGCGCTGCTCACGCACCCGGACTTCCTGGAGGACTTCGTCCCCTTCGCCGAGCGCGTCGCCGAGCTGGGCCACCGGTCCGCGATGGGCCAGCTGCTGCTCAAGCTCACCGTGCCGGGTGTGCCGGACCTCTACCAGGGCGACGAGCTGATCTCGCTCTCGCTGGTGGACCCGGACAACCGGCGCGCGGTGGACTGGGAGAAGCGGCGGGCGCTGCTGGACCGCGTGAAGGCGGGCGACGTGGAGCTGCGCGCGCCGGTCGATGTCGACCAGGCGGAGACCTCGACGCAGGACGAGAAGGACGCCGAGAAGCTGTCGCTCGTCGTGCGCGCGCTGGAGCTGCGGCGCGAGCGCGCGGCGTCGTTCCACGGGGCGTACACGCCGCTCGATGCGGGGCCGTACGTCTGCGCGTTCCTGCGCGGGGAGGACGTCTGCGCGATCGCGGTGATGCGCCGTGAGGGGCTCGACGCCGAGGTGGAGGTCCCGTGGCTGGGACGCCGCCGGGTCGGGGACCTGACGGGCGGGCGCTCCTACGCGCTGCTGGCCCGCTAGGGTCGCAGTCACCGTGGGGGCCCGCGTCCTCGTCTTGTCCTGGGAGTTCCCGCCGATCGTGGAAGGGGGACTCGCGCGCCACGTCCGCAAGCTCACCGAGCAGCTCGGTCGCTGCGGCGCGGAGGTCCACGTGCTCACGCGCGGCGGCGACCACGCGCCGGCGGAGGAGGAGCGCCACGGCGTCACCGTCCACCGCGTCCGCGAGCCGTCGTTCCCGCGGAACGACCTCGACGCGTTCCTCGCGTGGATCGAGCAGATGAACGCGGACATGCTCGCCGCGGCGGACGGGCTGGTGGAGCGGATGGGGTTCGACCTCGTCCACTCGCACGACTGGCTCGTCGCTGGCGCGGCGGAGCGGCTGGCGACGCGGCTGGCCGTGCCGTGGGTCGTGACCGTCCACGCGACCGAGCACGGCCGGCACCAGGGCTGGGTCGACAAGCACCCGCAGTCGCACATCCACGCGGTGGAGAAGCGGATGGTGCACCGGGCCGACCGCGTCATCGCGTGCTCGGAGTTCATGCGCGAGCACATCGGCGAGGCGTTCGCGCTGCCGGCGGACCGCGTGACGGTGATCCCCAACGGCATCGACCCGGCCGACCTCCACACGCCGGAGGACCTGGGCGAGCTGCGGGCGCGGTACGCGGCGCCGGACGAGAAGCTCGTGCTCCTGGCGGGGCGGCTCGTGTACGAGAAGGGCTTCCAGGTCGCTTTGGAGGCGCTGGGGAACCGGCGCAGCGGCGTGCTGCGGCGCGTGCCGAACGTCCGGTACCTCGTGGCGGGGACCGGGACGCACGAGGAGGAGCTCAAGGCGCAGGTGCGCCGGCTGCGGATCGTGCGGCGCGGGACGTTCGCGGGGTGGCTGGGCGACGACGCGCTCCACGGCCTCTACCGCGTGGCCGACCTGTGCGTGATCCCGTCGCTCTACGAGCCGTTCGGGCTCGTCGCGCTGGAGGCGATGGCGTCCGGCTGCGCGTGCGTGGTCGCCGACACCGGCGGGCTGCGCGAGGTCGTCCCGGGCGACGTGGGGATGCGGTTCGCGTCGCGCGACGCGGGCGCGCTGGCGGCCGTGATGAAGCGGGTGCTGACCGACGCGACGCTCCACGACCGGATGGTGGCCGAGGGGCGCGCGCACGTGCTGCGCTTCGACTGGGCCGACGTCGCCGCCCGCACCGCGAAGCTGTACGGGGAGATCCTCCCGCGCAGCGCCACGCGCGTCTGAGCGCGCGATCCGGTTCGGCGTCGAACCGGACATCGTGTTCCGGCCCGGGGAGGAGTACCTTCCCGCGCCATGCTGCTGTCCCGCATCCTCCCCGCGGCGTTCGTCGCTGCGCTGATCGCCGCGCCCGCCGCCGAAGCCCGCGACGTCACCGTCACCTCCTTCGACGGCACCCAGATCGTCGCCCACTGGTTCCCGGCGCCCGCCGCGGCCGGCGGCGCGAAGGCCCCGACCGTCATGACCGGCCCGGGCTGGGGCTCGGCCGGCGCCGACAACCCGGCGACCGCGCCGATCAAGCCGATGCTCGACGCCGGCTACAACGTCCTGACGTGGGACCCGCGCGGGTTCGGCAAGTCGGGCGGCGTCGTCAACATCGACAGCCCGCAGTTCGAAGGCCGCGACGCGCAGAAGCTCGTCGACTGGATCGCCACGCAGCCCGAGGTCCAGCTCGACGGCGCGGGCGACCCGCGCCTGGGCATGACCGGCGGCTCGTACGGCGGCGGCATCCAGTGGGTGCTGGCGGCGCTGGACAAGCGCGTCGACGCGATCGTCCCGAACATCGCGTGGAACTCGCTGCGCTCGTCGCTCTACCGCAACGACATCGTCAAGACCGGCTGGTCGGGCCTCCTCTACAACATCGCGGCGACCCGCCCGCTCGACCCGCACATCAAGGCGGCGTACGACCAGGGCACGAAGACCGGGTCGCTGACCGCCGAGAACGAGCGGTGGTTCGCCTCGCGTGGGCCGGGCGACGCGCTGATCTCCAAGGTCACCGTGCCGACGCTGATCCAGCAGGGGACGGTGGACACGCTCTTCACGCTCGACGAGGCGATCCGCAACTACACGATCCTGAAGGCCAAGCGGGTGCCGGTCTCGATGCTGTGGTTCTGCGGCGGGCACGGCGCCTGCCTGACGGACCCGGGCGACGAGACGCGCACGCAGCGCTCGGCGATCGCGTGGCTCAACCGGTACGTCAAGAAGGACGCGTCGGTGAAGACCGGCCCGGGCTTCGACTGGGTCGACCAGAACGGCGAGCGCTTCACGGCCGCCGGCTGGCCGATCAAGACGGGCAAGCCGGTGGCGGCCGCCGGTCGCGGGCGGCTGCGGCTCGTCGCGGCGGGCGGCTCGGGCCCGGCGAAGATCCCGGACTCGGCGGACGTCGTCGGCAAGGTCGCCGGCTCGATCACGCCGGGGCGGGCGACGAACGCGGTCAACGTGACCGTGCGCGCGCCGCGGGCCGCCCACGTCGTCGGCGCGCCGCGCGTCGTGCTCTCCTACCGCGGCCGGACGACCGGCGCGAAGCGGCCCGAGCGGGTCTTCGCCCAGCTCGTCGACGCGAAGACCGGGCTCGTGCTCGGCAACCACGTCACGCCGATCCCGGTGAAGCTCGACGGCAAGCGCCACAAGGTCTCGGCGCCGCTCGAGACGGTCGCGCACACGCTGCCCAAGGGCGGCCGCGTGGTGCTGCAGCTCGTCGCGACGACCGTCGCCTACGCGCAGCCGCGGCTGGGCGGCAGCGTGACGTTCGACGCCATCGGCGTCGCGCTGCCGACCGCGAAGTAGCGCAGGGTTACGGAGCGTCTCATCCTCTGATCGAGGGTGAGACGCTCCAGGGCTGGTGATGGCGCGATCGGGCGCTGGGCGCGCGATCGCACCGTCGTCCGGCGTGCACGGGAGGCCGTAACGCCGGTCAACTCCGCGCAGCGGCGCGGAGCGCGCGCGAGACCGGCGTTCACGGGCGTGTCACACCATCTTCCCGAGCGGATGACAACGCCTCTGGTCAGGGCCATGAGAGTCCGCCGTGATGCAGACGGGAGAGACCACCACGCCGTCGGCCCGGGCCGACCTGCACTGCCACTCGACGGCGTCGCAGCTGTCCAAGCTCGGGATCCAGCGGTCCGTGGGCCTGCCGGAGTGCGCGACGCCGCCGGAGGAGGTCTACGAGCTGGCCAAGCGCCGGGGGATGGACTTCGTCACGATCACCGACCACGACACGATCGACGGGGCGCTCGAGCTGACCGCGCGGTACGACGACGCGTTCGTGTCCGAGGAGGCGACGCTCTGGTTCAAGGGCGAGCCGCAGGCGGTGCACGTCCTCTGCCTCGGCATCACGCCCGACGACCACGCGTTCATCCAGGCGCACAACGGCGACGTCGAGCGCGTGGCGGAGTTCCTCCACGAGCACGAGATCACCTGCGCGCTCGCGCACCCGTTCTACGCGGTGGAGGCGCCGCTCACCCCGCGCCACCGCCGCCGGCTGGCCGAGCTCTTCCCGGTGTGGGAGGTCCGCAACGGCGCCCGCGCCCGCGAGCTCAACGCGCCCGCCGCCGTCTACATCGAGACCCACGGCGGCATCGGGATCGGCGGCACCGACGACCACGCGGGCGTCGACATCGGCCGCACCTACACGCAGACGCCGGCGGCCGCGACGTGGCAGGAGTTCCTCGGCCACATCCGCGCGGGCGACGCGCAGGCGTGCGGTGAGCAGGGCTCGGCCGCGAAGTGGGCGCACGCCGCGATGGGTCTGGCGATCCGCGCGCTCGGCCCGGGAGACGAGGGAGCCAAGCCCGACCCGCTGGCGGTCATGAAGATGGTCGAGCGGATCATGGTCGAGGGCAACCGGCGCCGGGGCGACGAGGGAAACGACCTTGGCCCGCAGGACGCGCAGGCGCTGCTGCGGGCGTGGCTCGACGCGGTGGAGCTGGACCTGACGGGAGCCGAGCTGCTCGCGTGGATGCAGTCCGACGACTTCTCGCACGCTGACCTCTTCCGCCGCGCGCGGCGCAAGCACGAGCGCAAGCTCGGCAAGGCCGTCGACGACGTCGTCGCGCTGGCGGCGGCCGGCCAGAACCCGGTCTTCGCCGCGTTCGGCCTCTTCGACGCGTGCCTCGCCGCGATCCCGTACGCGCCCGCCGCGGCGTTCCTGGGCCGCGAGAAGTCGAAGCTCGCGGTGGATGCCGGCCCGCCCGCCCAGCCGCTCCGTGTCGCGCTCGTCGCCGACGGCGTCGGCGGGATGCACGGCGTGACGCACACGCTCGACGAGATCCAGGCGCGCGGCGTCCCGGGCTTCGAGGTCGAGATCGTCGGCACCGACCCGAACGTCGACCGCCGCCTGCCCGCCGTCCGCGAGGTCGACATCCCGTTCTACGCGGGGCTGAAGGTCGGCGTGCCGTCGCTTCCGGCGATCGTGGAGGCGCTCGCCGAGGGGCGCTACGACGTCGTCCACCTCTGCTCGCCCGGCCCGTGCGGCGTCGCGGCGGCCGCGATCGCCCGCGTGATGGAGATCCCGGTCCTCGGCAGCTACCACACCGAGCTGGCCGCCTACGCGGGGCTGCGCACCGGCGACCGGGCGCTGGAGGCGATGGCGACCCAGGCCGTCGCCGCGTTCTACAAGGGCTGCCACCACGTGCTGACCCCGTCGCCGGCGTCGGACGAGGTGCTGCGCGGGCTGGGCCTGCCGGACGCGCGGCTCGGCCGGTGGGACCGCGGCGTCGACCTCGCGCGGTTCGACCCGATCAAGCGCGACCGGACCCTGCTGGCCGGCGACGGCGCGCCGGAAGTGCCGGGGGAGACCGACCGGATCACGGTCCTCTACGTCGGCCGCCAGACCAAGGAGAAGGGGTCGGAGCTGCTCGCCGGCGCCTTCCTGCGCGCCCGCGAGCGCGACCCGCGCCTCCATCTCGCGCTCGCCGGCGGCGGGCCGGAGCAGGACTGGCTGCGCGAGCGGCTGGGCGAGCACGCGACGTTCCTCGGCTGGCAGGAGGGCGACGAGCTGGCCCGCACGTACGCGAGCGCCGACGTCTTCCTCTTCGCGTCGCGGACCGACACGTTCGGCCAGGTGCTGCTGGAGGCGCAGGCGAGCGGGCTGCCGGTCGTCGCGGTCGCCGAGGGCGGGCCGTGCTCGATCGTCGAGGACGGGCGGACCGGCCTGCTCCGCGCCGCCGACGCGGACGCGCTGGCGGACGCGGTGTGCGAGCTGGCCGGCGCGCCGCTGCTGCGGCGGGCGCTGGCGGGCGCCGCGCTGAGCGCGGTGCGGACCCGG
>DATMVO010000436.1:0-8027 GCA_035563115.1 Solirubrobacteraceae bacterium | reverse complement strand
GGGCTTCGTCGTGCTTCACTCCCCCTAGTCGACTGTTTCTGGTTCCCACTGGACCGAAGTCAACTGCGCCTTCATACAAACCCGTATGCGCAGCTAAGATCCTCGCGAGATGTCCCTCACCTCGGATAACTAGGAACTATCGGTGGTCCAGACGGCCTCGGACCGGCTCCCTGCGCTTGAGCAGGCGTTGGTCGAGCGAGCTCGCGATCTGGCGCTCTTCTTGGTGTACGACCGCCCCGGTCGTGCGTCCGAGCGGCCGGGACTGGAGCGCACCTTCTTCGCGCAGCGGTGCGTCTCGGATGAGCAGCTGACGCAGACGATCGAGGCGTTCCGGGAAGTCGGTGCGTACGTCGAGCTGTTCGAGGGCGAGCGGCCGTTGCTCGAAGCGCTCGCCGACGGGCGATTGCAACGGCTGCCGAGAACCCTCAAGCTCATCTACAACGGCATCGAAGGCGGCATCGCCGTTGACGGGTTCGCCCCAGGCCGCAAAGCTCTCATCCCGTCCGTAGCCGACTCCTACGGCGTCGGGTGCGCGAACTCGAACGCATACGCATGCGCGCTCGGCCGGCACAAGTTCCACTACTTCACTGTCCTGCGCGCGCTCGGCCTCCGCACCCCGCGCGTGTGGCACTACCGCTCGTCCGGCGAGTGGGCCGGAGGCCTCATGCCACCGGCGGGCACCCGGGTCATCGCCAAGTCAACGTACGAGTCATGGTCCGTCGGGGTCACAGAGGACTCGATCTTCGTCGTCGACGAGACGCTCGAGGAGCGGGTCGGTCGGATCGCCGAAGCCATCGGGCAGGCGGTGACGGTGCAGGAGTTCGTCCCAGGAACGGAGGTCTGCGTTCCAGTGCTTGCGTGTCCAGATCCGATCGTGACGCCTCCGGTGGAAGCGGTTCTGGCCAAGGCGCCGGGTGACGCCGACGCCGTGATGACGATCGACGACAACCTCCTGCACCTCGGCGTCACGTACCGGCTGTTCGACACCGCCCCGTCAGTTCTCGAGGAGCTGACCGCGATGTCGGTCGCGGCGTTCTCCGTCTTGGAGCTCGAAGCGTTCGCGAGGATCGACTTTCGCGTTGATCGATCCGGACGCCCATGGATCATCGACATCGGCGTCTCCCCGGGTCTGAGTCGAGGCAGCTCGTCCTTCCATTCCTTGAGTCTCGTCGGATTCGATCACGCGTCGTTCCTGCGTGTGGTCATCGCGGCGACGCTCGCCACACACGGCGCGCTCCCTCAGTTCTCCCGCCAGAACTCGACCTCGGGCATCCGGAACCCGCGGCCGTAGTTGTCCCAGAGCGGCCCGAACTCGAGCCCCTCATCTCCCAGCAAGACCTCGTCGAACTCTCGTGCCGGGAGCGGACCGCCGGCGAGGACGTCGCGCAGAAGCGCGTGGCGGCGGACCAGTATCGGCCGGATCACATAGGCGATCCTCGCCACCGTGTCCGTCAGGTTGTCCCACTCCGCACGCGCCGTCCGTGTGTCGCCGGCGACGAACCGAACGGCTGCCCGGTTCGCACCGATCAGGTACTGCATGCTGGGCTCCGGCGCCGTCCGACCGCGGCGCAGCTCGGCGTCGAGCCGGTCCAGAATTTCCAGCGCATCCTCGGAGCGCCCGGAGAGCGTGAGGTAGACGGCCAAGGCGTTCTCCACGTAGAAGGGGTCGCTCGCCACCGTCGCTGCACCGATCTCGCGCTGGCGCTCGACCGCCTGCTGCGCCGTGAGGCCGCCACGGCGGTACTCGGCTAGCACACGGTTCATGCGTGGATACTCCGTGCGCGGAAAGACGCCGACAGGGTAGGCGTCGATCAGCCGGTCCGCCTGCTCGTATGTGTTGACCGCCTCGCCGTAACGCCCGACGCAGATCTGCGAGGCGCCGAGGTTCACGAGACACCGGTAGAGCTCGACGGGCCGGCGGACGACAGTGTCGTCGTCGTTGCCGCCGAAGTGCTCAACTGCCTCTCGGTTGCGAACGACCGCCACATCCGGCGGATGCAGGCTTCCGGACGACCGGTCGAGCGTGTACAGCGCGTCGCGTGCGGCTTCGTCGAAGCTGACACGCTCGACGAGCATCCTACGCAGGCGTCCCTCCAGGCGGCGGCCAGGTTCTTTGTCGAGGAAGTGCGTCATCCCGTAGAGGAGCAGCTGAGCGAGTCGGATGCCGAGCTCCGGCTCGTCGTCCCAGAGCCCGTCCCACGCCTCCAGAACCGCGCGACCTTGAGCTCGATCCTCTTCACTACGGGTAGACATGAGGCACATCGCGCGCAGGTAGTCGCTCTCAGCGAGCAGCGACGGCGTCAGGTCGCGCGGCAGCGTGTCCAGCGTTACCAGGCATTCGCGGAAGCGGTACTCCTTGAGCTGCTCGAGTGCGGTGATGAGCTTCTCAGCGGTCTGTGAGAAACCGGCCTCGTTCATCGCCTGAACCACGTCCCGCGGCTGCTCGCGCCAGGCCCTCCCTTCGCGCGCCCGCTGAAGCGCGCCCTGAACGGCCAGGCTGCCAGCTTGGCGCGGTTGCTCGGCGCCGATCGCGTTCAGGCACCGCAGTTCGTACTCACCGGGGCGGAGCCGCTGTAAGCAACGACCCAGGCGCTCATGAATTGCAGGCCGGTCGTCAGCCTCAGCGAGGAAGTGTCGGCGGTACACATCGTGCACGAACCGACCGATCCCCTCGGTGAGCTCGAGCACGTCCTCATCGCGGCAGTACCGCAGCAACCGAGAAGCGTGGGACTCGTCGCTCTCGACCGCACATGCGACTTCGTCGCGCCGGAACGTCAGACCGACGACCGCCGCCACCTGCAGCAGCGCGACCGCCTGCTCGCCCAACTCCCCGAGCGACTTGATGCGCTCGGTCAGCAACCGCGTGACGAAGTCGTCCTCCGCCGAGTTGGGGCCGAACAGGTCCGTGTCGCCGGCCTCGGCTCGCTGCGCGCACCGGCGCGCAAGCGCGAGGTTTCCCCCGGAGCATGTGTAGATCTCCTGCGCATGTCTCTGCGCGGCGGCCGGGGGTGCGCCGAGCGCGACGAGCACCTCCTCGAATTGGCCCCGCGCGATCCGGTCGAGCGGGAAGCGGCGCGTGGAGCCGGGATGGAGCATCGCACCGAAGGCGTCCGGCTGAACAACTCGTTGGTAGGGCTCTGGTGTCGCGACGCCGAGCACGCGCAGTCCGCTCAGAAACGGGAAGGCTTCGGCCATCGCTGGCTCGCGGAGCCTCCGCAGGAAGGCGAGCGAGGCGGCGTCCCACCAGTGAAGGTTGTCGGCAATGAGCAGGAGCGGGCGCTTCCGTCCCAGGCGCTGAAGGTGGAAGAGGATCGGCTGCTCGGCCTCGCCGAGGTACAGGCTGCGCGCCCGCCGGCGACTTCGACGCATCTTCGCAAGCGCAGTGACCGTGCTTGTCACGATGCCAGCGGTACCGACAAGGGATTCCGCGGCCTTGGCGCTGTCGGCGAAGCCCGTCGCACCAGCGCGCCAGCCGGCGGTGGATGCCATTGCGAACCCAAGCGGGTAGAAGTCGACCTCACCCCGTTGAACATCGCCCTGAGCGACGATGCTGCTTCCGCCGCCGCGTTGCCATAGAGAGCCGATTCCACGCGCAAGCCAGGACTTGCCGACGCCGGGAGGCCCCTCGAGCAGCACGATGTCGTCGCTTTCCCGCAGCGCCATCGCGATCGACGTGGCGACACGGTCGTAGCCGAGCAACGTCCAGAGGTCGGTCCGGTCGCTAATTCCTAGTTATCCGAGGTGAGGGACATCTCGCGAGGATCTTAGCTGCGCATACGGGTTTGTATGAAGGCGCAGTTGACTTCGGTCCAGTGGGAACCAGAAACAGTCGACTAGGGGGAGTGAAGCACGACGAAGCCCCTCTCCCGCAGCCGCTCGGCCGTGGGAGGAAGGCCGTCGTGGAGGGGGTTCCAGCGGAGGTCGAGCTTTTCGAGGGCGGGGAGCTCGGCCAGCTGCGGCGGGAGGTCGGTGAGGCGGTTGGCGCGGAGGTCGAGGGTGCGGAGGCTCCGCCAGCCGTCGACCGTCGCGGGGAGCTCCGTGAGCGCGTTGGTGCGGAGGTCGAGGTGGCGGAGCTCGCGGAGGTCGCCGATCGTGTCGGGGAGCCGCTCGATCGCGTTGCCCTCCAGGTAGAGCTCGCGCAGTGCGGCGAGGCCGCCGATGGTGCGCGGCAGCTCGCGCAGGCCCGTCCGCTGCGCCCGCAGCTCGACCAGCGCGCGCAGCTCGCCCAGCCACTCCGACAGCGCGCCGAGCGGGTTGTCGTTGAGGCCGAGGTACGTGAGCGCGCGCAGCTCTCGCACGGGCTCGGGCACCGCGGCGAGCGCGTTCTCGGCGAGGTAGAGGACCTCGAGCTTGGCGAGGCGCGCGAACGAGGCCGGCAGGCCGGTGAGGCGGTTGTGCGCGATGTTGATCGTGTGCAGCTCGGTCAGCTCCCCGACGGTGTCCGGCAGCGCGTCGATCGGCGTCCCCGCGACGTAGAGGCCGCGCAGCTCCCGCAGCCGCCCGACCCCGGCCGGCAGCTCCCCCAGCGGGTTGCCGACGAGCGACAGCGACCGCAGCGCGCGCAGCTCCCACACACGGTCCGGCACGGCCGTCAGCGCGTTGCCGCGCAGGTCGAGCGTGACCGCGTCGGACGGTAGGTCGGCGGGCACGTCGGTGAGGCCGCGGCCGGAGAGGTGGAGGTGCGTGGACACGGGCGGCGGGAGGATGCCCGTCTGGCCGGACGGCTTCGCGGGTAGTCGCGGCGGGTGCCAGCGTTCGAAGAGGTCGTGCATCGGTTCTGGGCTGACGACGCGGGGGCGCCACCGCTCGACGAGGCGCGCCTGCGTGAGGCGGAGGAGGCGCTTGGCGTTCGGCTTCCCGGCCGACTCGTGCAGCTGCTGCGCGTGCAGGACGGCGGCCCGGTGGCCGAGTCGTTCCGCGCGTTCCCGCCGCCGTCGCCGCCGGTGCCGTACGCCGAGGAGTACGTCGAGGTCGAGGAGCTCTGCGGCGTCGACGCGTACGTCGGGCGCACGCTGCTCGACTCGCCGCACCTGACGCGGACGTGGGGGATGCCGCCCGAGCTCGTCCTGCTGACGGGCGACGGGCACTGGTGGATCGCCCTGGACTACCGCGCGTGCGGCTCCGCCGGCGAGCCGCGCGTGGTGTTCTGGGAGACCGACTGGCACACGTGGCGGGAGCTCGCGCCGACGTTCGAGGCGTTCGTCGAGGGGCTCCGGCCGATTTCCGAGCTCGCCGACGCGCCCGCCGCCGAGCCGGACTCGCCGCCTCCGCCGCTCGATCCGGCTGCCGAGCCGCCGAGCATGGCGATGATCATGCGCGTCGGCGCACTGCGCCAGCACGTCACGCGCCACGAGGACGGCGAGCTGAGCCTGGAGAACACGCACGCGTGGCTCGAGCGGTCGGTCGACGAGGTCTTCCGCCTCCTGCCCGGATCCGCGACCGAGCCCCTCCGCCGTGCCCTCGACCACGCCCAGGCCGGCGACGGCACCACGCTCCGCGCGGACGTCGAGGCGGTCATCGCCGAGCTCGAGGCGCTCCTCCCAGCCTGGCTCGCGACCGAGCAGCACGCCGGCAGCTTCTTCGACGAGCAGTACCTCGACGAGATCCGCGCCCGCGGCTGATCCGTCACCGCTTCGGCCCCACGAGCTCGTCGAGCCGCGCCACCGCGTCGCGCTTGGCGACGCTGATGTTCCGCGCGTTCATCCGCCGCCACGCGATCTCGAGCAGGTCGCACGCCCAGCAGAAGATCCCGCGGATGTCGTCGGAGACGTTGCAGAACTGGTAGCGCGGATACCGGTACTCCTTCCCCTTGACGGTCACGCGGTTCGTGCCCCGCCAGCCGTCGCTGTGGATGAGGCCCCGCAGCAGCGCCCCGGGCTCCCGCTCGACGATCTCGCGCTGCCACTCGACCAGCTCGATCCGCCGCTCGTGCTTGTCGCCCGGTCCGTGCTGGGGGAACAGGCACGGTAAGGACTTCCAGTAGGCCTGCACGTTGAAGCGCCCCGGCAACGAGACCAGCGCGGGATCCTTGCCGCCGGTCACCCACCAGATCGCGACGCGGCACTCGTCGATGATCCCCGGGTACTTCTTGTCGAGCGAGATGCGCAGCGCGTACACCCCGCGCCGGTGGTGCGCGATGTGCCCGTCGCCGAGATACAGCCCGAGCAGGTACGCGTAGTGCCACTCGGGCAGCGCGGTGAAGTCGTGCTCCGCGTTGCCGCAGCCAGCGCATGCCCCGACTGCCGGACCGAGGAACACGCGCTCGCCGTGCCGCCAACCGCGGACCGTCGAGCGCGGAACGCCGGTCCGTCGCGCGATCTCGCAGTCGTTCAGGCCCTCTGCGACGAGGGCGAGAACGCGCGAGACCTCCAGAGACGAACGCATGTTCGCATCCTCAGGCGCGACGGACAGTACCCGGGGCGGGACTCGAACCCGCACGGGGTTTCCCCCAATGGCTTTTGAGGCCATCGTGTCTGACCAAAATTCCACCACCCGGGCAGGCGGTTCCGGGAGTCTAGATCACGCCGGGGCGGGAGCCGCGCCCGACGAGCCGGAGCCCGAGCCGGACGGGCGACGCCCGCGACCGCCCTCCGGGTGGCGCTCGACCTCGACGTGCCAGTTCTGGCGGAAGCCGGACATGGAGAACGCGATGAGGAGCACCTGGACCGGCACGAGCAGGAGCGTGACGAGGCCGAGGACGGACGAGTCGAGCGCGGGATCGGTGAACCCTTCCTTGTCGCGCGCGAACCACTCGGGTCCGGAGACGGCCGCGAAGATCAGGAGGATGATCGCGAGCGCGGCGCTCACGGGGAGCAGGCCGGAGCGCCAGCGGGCGATGTAGAACGCCACGATCAGGTAGATCGCCATGTACGCGATCTGGATCGGCCGGGCGCCCTGGAGCTTGTCCCAGCCGCCGATCGTCACGACGGCCATCAGGCCCACGCTGAGGAGGATCAGCAGCACGACCACGGCCTTCGTGGCCTTGCTCGACGCCTTGTCGCGGTTGGGGTACTCGAGGACGACGTCGGGAGATCGTGCAGCCATGGTGTGCTGGACCTTACAATCGTTGGCAACCGGTGCGCTTCACCCCGCACCGGCCCCGGAGAGCGGGCGTGGTGGAACCGGTAGACACGCCGGCTTTAGGTGCCGGTGGCGCAAGCCGTGGGGGTTCGAGTCCCTCCGCCCGCACTCGTAGGCCCCTCACGTGGGAGGGAGGGGCCTTGACTTCAACCCCGGTTGAGGGTGTTGGATGGACGTCATGAGCACGACGCACACCCTCACCCCGCCGGTCTCCGGGCTGCACGCGTCGCCGCCGGAGAGCCTGCCGTTCGCGCCCGAGGTCGAGATCCGCGCCTACCTGCTGGAGCGCCCGCGAGGCAACCTCGTCGTCTACAACACCGGCACGGTGGCGGACGCGGGGTTCGAGGACGTCGCCTGGATCTACCTCAACCACTGGCACGAGGCGATGTTCCGGCTCGGGCGGACGGTGGGCGCGCTGGGGAGCCCGCGCGTGGTCGCGCACGCGGCGGACGCGGCGCAGGTCGAGCGGCGCTCGGGCATCGTGCCGGTCACGTTCGACCACGCCGCGGCGCTCGGGGAGGGGTTCGAGCTCCTCCCGATCCCCGGCCACACGCCCGGCTCGACCGCCTTCCTGTGGGAGCACGACGGCCACCGCGTCCTCTTCACCGGCGACCAGCTCTACCTGCGCGACGGCGAGTGGGTCGCGGCGGTGCTCGACACGAGCGACCGCGACGCGTACGTGGCGTCGCTCGAGCGGCTGCGGGAGGTCGAGTTCGACGTCCTCGTCCCGTGGGGCGCCGCCGCCGGCCGGGCGCCGTACGCGCTGACCGACCCCGACGACGCCCGCGGGCGGCTCGACGAGATCATCGCCCGCGTGCGCGCGGGCGAGTCGAGCTAGACGGATAGGGCGGTCGCGAGGGCGAGGAGCGCCTCGTCGCCGCCGGGCGGGCCCATCAGCGCAAGACCGACCGGCCCGCCGCCGACCCGGCCCGCGGGGAGCACCACGA
>DATMVO010000435.1:0-3377 GCA_035563115.1 Solirubrobacteraceae bacterium | reverse complement strand
TTCGCGCGCCGCGTGCTGCACCTCTCGCAGGAGGCCGACCGGGCGCGCACCGCCGAGGCCTCGGCCGCCGCGGCGGACGCGGCGCTGACGATGCTCGGCCTCGGCGCCCTGCTCGCCGTCCTCCTCGCGTGGGCGTTCTGGTCGCGCCGCTCGGCCGCCCAGCAGGCGATGCACCAGCGCCGGTTCCGCTCGCTGGTGCAGAACTCGTCGGACCTGATCCTCGTCGTCGACGGCGCGGGCGTCGTGACCGAGTGCACGCCGGTGGCGGAGCGGATGCTCGGCCGGCCCGCGGCGCAGCTGCTCGGCACGCGGTTCGCCGACGTCGTCCACCCCGACGACCCGTCGCCGGTCGCGGGCGGAGTGCCCGGCGCCCACACGGCGTGGCGCGCCCGCCATGCGGACGGCGCGTGGATCGACGTCGAGTCGAGCTGCACCGACCTGCACGACGACCCGTCCGTGCGCGGCACCGTCCTCGTCGTCCGCGACGTCCGCGAGCGCAAGGCGTTCGAGGAGCGGCTCCACCACGCGGCGTTCCACGACGCGCTGACCGGACTGCCCAACCGCGCGCTGTTCGAGGACCGGGTGCGCGGCGCCATCGCCCGCGCGCGCCGCCGGGAGGCGATCGTCGCCGTCCTCTTCGTCGACCTCGACGACTTCAAGACCGTCAACGACTCGCTCGGCCACGCCGCCGGCGACGAGCTCCTGCGCCAGACCGCCGCGCGGCTGGACGAGTCGCTGCGCGCGGAGGACACCGCGGCGCGCCTGGGCGGGGACGAGTTCGCGATCCTCGTCGAGGGGCTCGCGACCGCCGACGACGTCACGACCCTGGCCGAGCGCGTGCTGAGCGGGCTCGACAAGCCGTTCGTCATCGGCGACGAGGAGCTGTTCGTGCAGGCCAGCGTCGGCATCGCGATCCGCGAGGGCGACCAGCTCGACGAGGAGCTGCTGCGCAACGCCGACACGGCGATGTACGCGGCGAAGGCGGCCGGCAAGGGTCGCCACCAGCTCTTCGACCAGGTCATGCACGTGAGCGCGCGCAAGCGGCTCCAGCTCACCGGCGACCTGCGCCGCGCCGTCGACCGGGGCGAGTTCACCGTCGACTACCAGCCGCTCGTCAACCTCTCCGACGGGCGGATGCTCGGGGCCGAGGCGCTCGTGCGGTGGGAGCACCCGGAGCTCGGGCGGATCGCGCCGTCGGACTTCATCCCGCTCGCCGAGGAGACCGGCCTCATCGTCCCGATCGGCGACTTCGTGCTCCGCGAGGCGCTGATGCAGGCGCGCGCGTGGCAGGACGAGCAGCGCGACGACGAGAGCCGCGTGTACGTGAGCGTCAACCTCTCGCCGCGCCAGTTCCGGCCGGCGGGGCGGCTGGTGGAGCTCGTCACGCGGCTGACCGCGGAGGCCGGCCTGTCGCCCGACTGCCTGCTCCTGGAGATCACCGAGTCGGTGCTGATGAACGATCGCGAGCACGCCGCAGCGGACCTGCAGCGGCTGCGCGAGATCGGCGTGCGCGTCGCGATCGACGACTTCGGCACGGGCTACTCGTCGCTGGCGTACCTGCGCGACTTCCCCATCGACATCGTGAAGATGGACCGCTCGTTCGTGCAGGAGCTGGGCCGCGGGCGCGCCGACGCCGCGCTGGTCCGGTCGGTGGTGGAGCTCGGCACCGCGCTCGACATGCAGATCGTGGCGGAGGGGATCGAGGAGCTCGAGCAGCTCGACTCGCTGCGCGACCTGCAGTGCGCGATCGGCCAGGGCTACCTCTTCTCGCAGCCGGTGAGCGGCGCGATGATCGCCGAGGCGCTGCGCGCGCCGCGGCCCCTGTAGCGCGTCCGCCCCGTACCCTGGCGCGACGTGCGCCGCGCCCTCCCGCTCGCTGTCCTCCTGCCCGTGTTCGCGGCGTCGTTCGTGGCCGGCTGCGGGGACGAGGAGGCGCGCGCGCCGAAGGTGCTACCCGCCGTGCAGCTCGCGGTGACCGGGCCCCCGGACGCCAGGACCGTCGACGGCGAGGCCGTGCAGGTGACGGGAACCGTCTCGCCGGGCAGTGCGCAGGTGACGGTGCTCGGCCGGCAGGTGACGGTGAGCGGCGGGTCGTTCTCGACCGAGGTGGCGCTCGAGGAGGGCGCGAACCTCATCGACGTCGCCGCGGTGGCGGCCGGCCGGCGCCCCTCGACGACCGCGGTGCGCGTCGTGCGCGAGGTGCCGGTGACGGTGCCGGACGTGGCAGAGCAGGACCTGGAGACCGCGACGGAACGGCTGGAGGCGCTGGGGTTGAACGTGGAGACGGAGAAGGGCGGCGGGCTGTTCGACGACCTGCTGCCGGGCGAGACGGGCGTGTGCTCCTCGAAGCCGGGCGCGGGCGCGGAGGTCAAGCCGGGCGCGACGGTGACGCTGCGCGTCGCGAGGGTCTGCTGATGGCGGCGCGTGCGGACCTCCCGCCGGCCGTCGCGGCGCTCGTGCAGACCGGCGCTGAGCTGCTGCGGCGCGCACCCTCGGCGCGGCTGGCGATCGCGCGGCTCGACGGGCTCATCGACCTCTCCGCGCTCCCGCCGGAGCTGGCGGCCGCGGCGCAGGACGAGGTGCGCGCCGCCCGCGAGTCGGTCTGCGTCGAGCTGGATCGCAAGACGGTGGAGCAGATCCTGAAGTCGGCGTGGGGCCGGCCGGTGGGGAAGGTGCTCGACTCGTTCGACGCCACGCCGCTCGCCGTCACGCCGGCCGGGCAGGTCCACCGGGGCGAGCTGGACGACGGGACGGCGGTGGCCGTGAAGGTGCGGCGGCCGGGCGTGGAGCGCAGCGTGCGCAACGACCTGGCGCTGCTCGACGTGGTGGCCGCGCCGCTGGGCGCGGCGTTCCCGCGGCTCGACGCGGGGGCGGTGCTGCGCGACGTGCGCGAGCAGGCGCTGGACGAGCTGGACTTCGAGCACGAGGCGTCCACGCTGCGGCGGCTGTCGCGGGCGCTGCGGGGCGTGGAGGGCGTCGAGGTGCCGCGGCCGGAGCTGGAGCTGTCGACGCCCGAGGTGCTCGTGACGACGCTCCTGCGCGGCGAGACGCTCGCGTCGGGCGCGCGGCCGGACGACCCGTCGGGCGCGGCGCGGGCGATCGTGGCGGCGTTCCGCGCGGCGGTCCTGGAGACCGGCCTCGCGCCGTACGACCTGCGCGCGACGCACGTGCTCGTCGGCGGGCGCGGCGGAGGCGTGGGGCTGCTCGGCCTCGGCGTCGCGCGGCCGATCGACAAGGCGCGGGCGGCGGCAGCGCTCCGCGGGCTCGTGGCGTTGGCCGGCGCGGACGAGGCCGGCGTGGCACGCGTGGCGGTGGAGGACCTGGGCGTCCTCCCCTCCGCGGACGTGGCGGGCGAGGCCGCGGCGGTCCTGCGCGAG
>DATMVO010000434.1:0-2987 GCA_035563115.1 Solirubrobacteraceae bacterium | reverse complement strand
GCCCGGCACGCGCGCCGCACGCCCGCCAGCTCCGCCGCGTTCTTCACGCGCCGCCGCGCGTCGAACAGCCGCCCGTCCACCTCCAGGTCCACGCCGCCCGCGCGCACGATCTCCCACACGCCGGCGGGAAACCCGAACGGCACCGCCGCCCGCGTCAGCCCGATCCGCCCGCAGAGCCGCAGCGCGACGTGGGCGATCATCTCGTCCCACGACACCCCGCGCGCGAGGAGCTCGTCGACGCCCAGCTCGTTGACGTCGACGAACTCGATCTCCGGCCGTGCGCGCAGCACGTCGGTGCGCTCCAGGATCGAGCCGGCGACGTACGCGCGGCCGCCCGACTCGGCGTAGACGATCTCGTCCATGATCGCCGCGGGGATCTCGTGGCGCAGGTGAGCGGAGCGCAGCGTGTCGGCGCAGAGCAGGACGTCCATGCGCAGCGACGCTAGCGCGCCCACAAGCCCATGTGTGAGCGCGGGCACACGCGGGGTAACGCGCGCACCATGACGGAGGGGACGAACGGCACCAGCGGCGCGATGCCGCCCACCGGCGAGGGCGAGCAGCCCGCGGACCGGCCGAAGCGCAAGGCACTGCGGACCCAGCTCTGGTTCTGGGTCCTGATCGCGATCGCCGCCGGGATCGTCTTCGGCTTCGCCGCGCCCGACACCGCGACGAAGGCCAAGTGGCTGGCCGACGCGTTCATCCAGCTCATCACGACGATCACCGCGCCGGTCATCTTCGTCACCGTCGTCGTCGGCGTCGCCGCGATCGGCGACCTGAGTCGTGCCGGCGGCCTCGCGCTCCGCGCGCTCGGCTACTTCTTCAGCCTCACCGTCGTCGCGCTCGGCATCGGCCTGCTCGCCGGCAACCTCATCCAACCGGGCAGCGGCTTCAACGGCTCGCCCTCGGACGACAGCCGCGCCGAGGCGGAGGAGTCGATCAACGAGGCCGGCAACAGCGAGGAGGGCTTCGTCGGGTTCATCACCGAGGACCTGCTGCCCGACTCGATCGTCGGCCCGTTCGTGGAGAACGAGATCCTCCGCGTCCTCATCCTGGCGATCCTCGTCGCCGCGGCGATCTCCGGCCTGCCCAAGACGACGCGCGAGCAGGTCGTCGGCGTCTTCCAGACGATCTCGCACGTCATCTTCGGGATCATCCGCATGATCATGTGGGCCGCCCCGCTCGGCGCGTTCGGCGGCATGGCGTACACCGTCGCGCAGTTCGGCGGCGGCGCGCTGGCCAACCTCGGCATGCTCGCCATCGCCTTCTGGGGCACGTGCGCGGTCTTCGTCTTCGGCGTCCTCGGCACCATCGCGCGGATCTCCGGCTTCAGCATCTTCCGCGTCATCCGGCTCATCCGCGACGAGCTGCTGATCATCGTCGGCACCTCCTCGTCCGAGACCGTCCTCCCGCGCCTGCTGGTCAAGCTCGAGGCGGCGGGCGCGTCGCGGCAGACGGTCGGCGTCGTGCTCCCGACGGGGTACAGCTTCAACCTCGACGGCACGTGCATCTACCTGACGCTCGGCGCGCTCTTCATCGTGCAGGCGTCGGGCGAGTCGATGGCGATCGGGGAGCAGATCGCCTTGGCGGGCCTGATGATCCTCACGTCGAAGGGGGCCGCGGGCATCACCGGCGCCGGCCTGGTCACGCTGACCGCGTCGCTGCAGGCGTTCGGCGGGACGTTCTTCAGCGCGGAGGCGATCGCGGTCGGCATCGCGCTCGTCGTCGGCATCGACCGGATCATGTCCGAGGGCCGCGCGCTCACGAACGCGATCGGCAACACGGTCGCCACGCTCGTCGTCGCCCGATGGCAGGGCGAGCTCGACCAGGAGCGGCTCCAGCAGGTGCTGCGCGACCCGGGCCTCGTGGACGACCTGGTCGACCGCGCGGGCCGTGGGGAGGACGTGGACGCGACGGCCGAGCGGGACACGCCGCGCTTCACGAAGGAGGAGCAGGAGCGCAAGGAGCTCATCCTGCCGGGCAGCGCCTGAGGCCTGAGCCCCTGCGGCACCGGGTAGTCGTTGCGGGGTGAACGACACGACCTCCGACAAGCCGGTCGCCGCCGGCGGGCAGATCACGATCGGCGGCGACCTCACCGTCAACCGCCTCGGCTACGGCGCCATGCAGATCACCGGCCAGGGCGTCTGGGGCGACCCGCCGGACCGCGACGCGGCGATCGCGACGCTGCGCCGCGCCGTGGAGCTGGGCGTCGACTTCATCGACACGGCGGACTCCTACGGGCCGTTCGTGTCCGAGGACCTCATCCGCGAGGCGCTCCACCCGTACGACCACGTCACGATCGCGACCAAGGGCGGCTTCACCCGCCACGGCCCGGGGATCTGGAAGATCGTCGGCCGGCCGGAGTACCTGCGCCAGTGCGTGCTCATGTCGCTGCGGCGGCTGGGGCTGGAGCAGATCCCGCTCTGGCAGCTGCACCGGATCGACGAGCAGGTGCCGCTGGCCGAGCAGCTCGGCGAGATCAAGGCGATGCAGGACGAGGGCCTGATCAAGCACTTCGGGCTGAGCGAAGTGAGCGTCGCGGACATCGAGGCCGCGCGCGAGCACATCGAGGTCGTCAGCGTCCAGAACCTCTTCAACCTCGTCACCCGTCAGAGCGAGGACGTCCTGGAGTACTGCGAGCGCGAGGGGATCGCGTTCATCCCGTGGTTCCCGATCGCGACCGGGCAGCTGGCCGAGGAGGGCGGGCCGCTGGCGCAGATCGCCGACAGCCACGACGCGACGCCCGCGCAGCTCGCCCTGGCGTGGCTCCTGCGCCGTTCGCCGGCCATGGTGCCGATCCCCGGCACGAAGTCGGTCGGCCACGTGGAGGAGAACTGCGCGGCCGCGTCGGTCGAGCTGACCGACGCGGAGTTCGAGCGCCTCAGCGCGGTGGGCGCCGAGGCGTAGCGCGCGCGAGGATGGCGGCGGGCGCGATGGCGATCGCCGTCATCGCGACCGCCCACTAGAACGTCGAGCCGAACGCGCCCGCG
>DATMVO010000433.1:0-5105 GCA_035563115.1 Solirubrobacteraceae bacterium | reverse complement strand
CGCGCGGTCGGCCTCGGCCAGCGCGGCCTGCTTGGCCTTCACGTCCTCGGCTGCCGCGCGCACGCGCTCGGCCGCCGCCGCGCGCTCGGCCTCCAGCTTCTCCAGCTCGCGCTCGAGCTCCTGCTCGCGCTCCTCGTCCAGGCGCACGAGCTCGGCCTTCAGCTCCTCGACCCGCGCGGTCGCGTCGGGGTCCGGCGCGTCCGCAGCCTCGGCGGCCCGCAGCGTCGTGAGCTGCTGCTCGCGGGACGAGACCCGGTCCGAGAGCGACGAGACCGTCGACGTCGCCTGCTCCAGCCGCATCTCGATCCGCTGCGCGCCCGCCCGCACCGTGTGCACGCGGGAGGCCAGCGCCTCGCGCCGCTCGGTCCGCGCCGCCAGCGCCTGCTCGGCCCGCGCGCGCCGCTCGGCCACCGCGGCCAGCAGCTCCTGGACGTCGGCCTGGAGCTTGTGCGCTTCGGCCGCGGCGTGCTCGGCCGCCACCAGCGCCGCCCGCTTCTCGCGGGCCACGTCGCGCGCCAGCTCCCAGCGCGCCTCGACCGACTGGCGCTCGAGCCGCTCGTGCAGCTCCGCCGCCTCCGCCTGACGCTTCAGCGGCCGGAGCCGCGACCGCGCCTCGCGCTCGACGTCCAGGGCCCGATCGAGGTTGTCCTGCGTGCGCTCGAGCTTGAGCTGCGCGCGGCGCCGGCGCTTGCGGTGCTTGCCGAGGCCGGCGGCCTCCTCGATCAGCATCCGCCGGTCCTTGGGCTTGGAGGTGACGATCGCCTCCACGCGGCCCTGGGAGACGACGGAGTGCATCTCCTTGCCCAGGCCGGTGTCGGAGAGGACCTCCAGCACGTCGACCAGGCGGCACTTCGCGCCGTTGAGCCGGTACTCGCCGTCGCCGCTGCGGTCCAGGCGGCGCATGATCGAGATCTCGCCCATCGGCAGGTCGATCGCGCCGTCGCCGTTGTCGATCACCAGCTCGACCTCGGCGGCCTGCCGGGCCTGCACGCCGCGCCCGCCGGCGAAGATGACGTCCTGCATCGACGCGCCGCGGACGGCGAGCGGCGACTGCTCGCCCATCGCCCACAGCACCGCGTCGGTCACGTTCGACTTGCCCGAGCCGTTCGGCCCGACGACCACCGAGATGCCCGGCGTGAAGTCGAGCTTCGTGCGGTCGGGGAACGACTTGAAGCCCTTGAGCGTGAGCGAGCGCAGGTGCACGAGGTCAGCCCTCCGCCGGCTCGGCCTCGCTCAGCTCCGCCACCGCGTCGGCGACGTCGACGTCCATCCGGTCGAGCGCCGTGCGCGCCGCCGCCTGCTCGGCGTGCTTCTTCGAGCGGCCCGAGCCGTGGCCGACCGTCTCGCCGTCGACCAGCGCGACGACCTCGAACGTCCGGTCGTGCGGCGGGCCGAGCTCGGCCGACACGTCGTACGCCACCGTCTGGCCGCGCCGCGCGAGCCGCTCCTGCAGCGTCGACTTGAAGTCCACCGGGTGCTCGAGCGCCTGCTCGATCTCCGGCATGAACGCCTCGACGACCGCGTCGGCCGTCCGCCCGTAGCCGTTGTGGAGGTAGACGGCGCCGATGACCGCCTCGATCACCGAGGCCAGCACGCGCTCGGTCTCCACCAGCGTCGCCGCGCTCTGCCCCACGCCGTCCGGCGCCTGCGCGCGCAGCCGCTTGGGGACGTCGAGCCGCTCGGCGACCGCGCGGCACGAGGGGCCGCTCACCGCCTGCGCACGGATCTTGGTCAGCCGGCCGGCGCCGTAGCGCTCGGCCTCCAGGCGCGGGAAGAGGAAGGTCGTGACGGCCAGCCCGAGGACGGAGTCCCCGAGGAAGGCCAGGCGCGAGTACGAGTCGGCGCGCTTCTCAGTCCAGGAAGCGTGGGTGAAGACCTGCTGGCGCAGCTCTTCGGGAAGGTCGTCGAGGAGGGAGCGGAGGAGGTCCACTCACGTCTGCCCCACGCCGTGCGCCAAGACGTAGTCGACGGCCTGGCCGACCGACAGGATCTTGGCCGCGTCCTCGTCCGACATGCGGACCCCGTACGTGTCCTCCAGCTCCTGCACGAGCGTGTAGAGGTCCAGGGAGTCCGCCTCGAGGTCCTCCTTGAAGCGCGTCGACTCGTCGATGCGCTCAGGCTCGACGTCCAGCTCGTCGGCCAGGTGGCCGCGGATCAGGGTGAGGACCTCGTCTCGGGTCATTGCCGTTCACACGCTAGTGACGGCGTCGGACGCGTCGGACGCGGGAGCGCGGCGGAGCGCCCCGGCGCTCTCCAGCGACGCGTACGTGCGGCCGATGACGTCCTCGCGGACGCCGAGCGCGGCGCGCTCGACCGCCCGCTCCCAGCCCGCCGCGCCGAAGGATCCGTGCGGCACGATCGCGAGCTTGCGCAGGCCGAGGAGGTAGGCGCCGCCCTGCGCCTCGGGGTCCAGGTCGTCGCGCAGGCCGCGCAGCGCCGGCCGCAGCAGCGCGCCGCCGATCTTCGACGTGGTGCTCGACATCGCGGCATCTCGCACATAGCCGATCATCCCCTTGGAGACGCCTTCCATCACCTTCAGCGTCACGTTGCCGGTGAAGCCGTCGGTGACGAGGACGTCCACGATGCCCGCGGTGATGTCGAAGCCCTCGACGTTGCCGACGAAGGTGTAGGCGTCCGCGCCGCCGCGCGCGGCCTCGCTGAGCCGCGCGTGCGCCTCGACGACCTCCTCACGGCCCTTGGTGTCCTCCGTGCCGTTGGAGAGCAGCCCGACGCGCGGCTTGTCGACGCCGAGGACGGCGGAGGCCAGCGCGGCACCCATCGAGGCGAACTGGACGAGGTGCTCGGGGCGGCAGACGTCGTTGGCGCCGACGTCGAGGAGCGTCACGGCCGCGCCGGGGATCGGCAGCGGCACCGCGAGCGCGGGGCGGTGGATGCCCTTCGCGCGCTTGACGTTGAAGAGGCCGGCGGCGAGCGCGGCACCGGTGGAGCCGCCGGAGACGAGCGCGTCGGCGCGGCTCTCGGCGACCGCGACCGCGGCCTGGACGACGGAGGCGTCGCGGTGGTTGCGGACCGCGCGGGCGGGGTCCGGGTCCTTGGCGATCGAGACGGGCGCGGAGACGACCTCGACGCGCGCGTGGCCCTGCGCCGCGCCGACGGACGCGGGATCGCCGAAGAGCAGCACCTGGGTGCCGTTCTCGGCGGCGCGCAACACCCCCGCGACTGCTGCGGACGGGTCGTCGGCGCCGTTGACGTCTACCGCTACGACAGGTGAGCGCGCTTCGGCGCTCACGTCAACTAGTGGTCGTGGTCGTGATCGTGGTCGTGATCGGCGTGCGCCGAGACGACCTCACGACCCGCGTACGAACCGCAGACCGGACAGACCCGGTGGGGCCGCCGCGGGCTGTGGCACGTGGGGCACTCGTTGATGGTCGGTGCGGCAGCCTTGTGCTGCGACCGGCGCTTGTTGGTGCGCGCGTGCGACTGCTTCTGCTTCGGGACGGCCATATCGGCGCGACAGGATAGAACACTGGGACGTGATCGCCCGACCGCTGCTTCCCGAGGACGTCCCCGCCGCTGCCGCGGCGGCCGTCGCGGCCCTGCCCGCGCCGCCCGATCAGGCGCGGGGCCGAGTCGACTACATGGAGCGCCGCATCGCCCACCTGCAGCGCACCGACCCGGACGGCGCGCAGGTCGCGGTGGACGAGGACGGCAACGTGGTCGGCGTCGGACTGGCGATCGTGCGCGACGGAGTCTGGGGCCTCTCGCTCCTCGGCGTGCTGCCCGACCGGCACGCGCGGGGTGCCGGGCGGGCGATGCTGCGGGCCTGCCTTCAGACCGCGGTGGACGCGCGCGGCGCGCTGATCCTCTCGTCCACCGACCCGAAGGCGATGCGGCTCTACGCGCGCGCCGGGTTCCGCCTCCTGCCGTGCGTGGCGCTGGCGGGGATCCTCGACCGCGACCGGATCCCGCTCGGGCTGGCGTCGGTGCCGAGCGACGACATCGAGCGGGCGGTGACCGTCGGCCGGGCGGTCCGCGGCGGCGCGTACTCCGCCGAGGATCTGCGCGTCCTGCGACCTGACAGCGCGCTGCTCGTCTGCGGCGACCGCGGCTTCGCCGTCCACAGCGACGGCACGGTCAAGCTGCTGTGCGCGACCGACGAGGAGGCCGCGACCGACCTGCTGTGGTCGTGCTTCGCGGCCGCCACGCCGGGGGCGACGGTCGGCGTCGACTTCCTCACCGCCGGACAGGACTGGGCGATCCAGACCGGCCTGGAGGCGGGGCTCCTCCTCAGCCCGGACGGGCCGGTCTTCGCGCGCGGGGAGCTCGGGCCGCTGCGGCCCTGGGTGCCGAGCGGCGCCCTGCTGTAGGGGCCTATGCTCCGCGCGGCCATGGCGCGCGGACTCGAGAAGGGGATGACCCTCGGCGGGCGGTTCCGGCTCGAGGAGCTCGTCGGCAGCGGCGGGATGGGCTCGGTCTACGCGGCGACCGACCTCGAGCGCGGCCACCGCGTGGCGGTGAAGGTGCTCAAGCGGCGGTTCGCGGAGCGGACCGAGTTCCGCGAGCGGTTCGTCGCCGAGTCGCGCGCGGCGCAGCTCATCCCCCACCCGCACATCCTCACCGTGCACGACCACGGCGTGAGCGAGGGATGGCACTTCATCGCGATGGCGCTCGCGCCGACCGACCTCGCGTCGATGCTGGAGGCCGAGGGGACGCTGCCGGTGCAGCGGGCGCTGAACATCGTCGAGCAGGTGGCGTGGGCGCTGGACGTCGCGCACGAGCACGGCGTGGTGCACCGGGACGTCAAGCCGGAGAACGTGCTCGTGCGGCCACGGCGGACGGCGGACGAGCCCGACCACGCGTGGCTGGCGGACTTCGGGATCGCGAAGCTGGAGAGCGCCGAGCGCGGGTTGACGCGGACGGGCGTGTTCGTGGGAACCGTGAACTACGCGTCGCCCGAGCAGGCCGCGGCGGCAGAGCTGGACGGGCGCAGCGACCAGTACGCGCTGGCGTGCGTGCTGTTCGAGTGCCTGACCGGGCGGCCGCCGTTCTCGGGGCTGGACGCGGACGGGGTGTTGCGGGCGCACGCGCTGTCTGAGCGGCCGCGCGCGTCGGCGGTGCGGCCGGGGCTGCCGCCGGCGCTGGAC
>DATMVO010000432.1:0-5597 GCA_035563115.1 Solirubrobacteraceae bacterium | reverse complement strand
GACGGCGCGCCCGGTCAGAAGGGCAACAAGGGCGATCAGGGCGAGCCCGGCACCATGCAGGCCGGCGGCAAGGGCGACGGCTACGCGACCTCGACCAAGTGCGGCTGGGTCCCGATCCTCAGCGAGGAGCTCACGCTCACCCACGCCTCCCGGCTGCTCGTCAACGCGCACGGCTCGATCGGCAGCTGGTCGGCCGTCGAGGGCGCGGAGCTGCGCATCCGCGTCACCCGCCTGAGCGACAACCACGAGCTCCCGACCCTCCAGACCCGCACCACGCGGATGCCCGCCGAGTCGAGCACGGGCATCGCGATCAGCGGCATCGTCGAGGAGATCATGGGCGCCCAGGCGATCCTCCAGCCCGGCACCTACCGCGTCGCCAGCGACGGCCGCGCCTCGTTCTCCACCGGCTGCTCGGGCAGCGACACCGCCACGTTCACCGGCCAGCACCTCAGCTGGATCGCGATCCGCGCGTAACCGTGCCCGCCGCCGCTCAGCGCAGCACGATCCGGTACTCCTCGGCCGCCCACCGCCAGTTCGCGCGGGTCTCGTACGGATCGTGCGCGCGCACGCTGACGCGCAGGCGGGTGACGGGCAGCGTCAGCGGGACGCGGAACCAGCGGCTGCGCGCGCGGGCGGCCTCGGTGACCTGCGCGCGAATCGTGCGGCGGACGCGGCCGCGGGCGTCGCGGACCTCGACGCGGTAGTCGGCGGGGACGTCGCCCGACAGCCCACGCGGCACGAGCACCTGGGCGGGCCGGCCGGCGGTAGGGCCGCGAAGGCGGAACCCGTCGAGCGCGTCACCCTCGACCCGGTCACACGAGATCGCGACGGTGTCCCCGCTCTGGCCGATGACGTCGTCGCGGCCGGCGCCGCAGTCGAACCGGTCGTGCACCCGCTCGGTCGGACCGCTCACCGGCCCGGTCAGCCGGTCGTCGCCGTCGCCGCCGACGAGGAGATCGGCGCCGAGGCCGCCCTGGAGCGCGTCGTCTCCGTCGCCGCCGTGGAGGGTGTCGGCACCGGCGCTCCCGTCGAGGCCGTTCGGGCCGGCGTCGCCGATCAGCACGTCGTCGCCCTGCCCGCCGCTCACGCTGGTGATCCCGCGGAGCGTGTCCTCCGAGCCGGGGTCGCCGCCGCTCATGCGCTGCGTGCGCAGATCGGCGCGCAGCGCAGCGCGATGGTCGTCCAGGGCCGCGAAGGCGCCCTCCGGGCCGCCGACCAGCGTGTCGTGCCCGGGGCCTCCCCGCAGCGTCCCGCCCCGCGCCCCGGCGATCAGCGTGTCGTCCCCCGGCCCGCCGGCGAGGACGAGCCCGAGGCCGGCCGTCCCGCTCGCGTCGAGCCGGTCGGCGCCCGGGCCGCCCGCGATCCCCTCGATCGAGGTGCGGGCCGGGCAGGCGACGGAGCGGGCGTCGAGAACGCGGCAGGGCGCGATCGACGCGTCCAGCCGCCTGCTCGACGGCCACAGGCCACCGGCCGACGAGAGCACCGTCTCCGCGCCGTCGTCGCGCACCGTGAGGTCGATCGGCGCGTCGGACGCGGCGGCGACACGGATCTGCGGGTCGCAGCCGTAGCTCCGCGAGCAGATGTCGCCGACGACGACCTGGACGGGGCCTGCGGCGGCCGCGCCGGCAGGCGCCGCGAGCGCTCCGAAGGCGAGCGCGAGCGCGAGGATGCGGTTCCGGGACACTGGCTCGCGGGAACGGGGCGGCGGCACGATCGATGCGCGGTTGGGCGGGTTCGTTCAGATGCCGTCCAGGCGCTCCGGTACGTTGGCGCGAACGAATGCGCAAGACGATCTCCACGCTCTCCGCCCTCGGCGCCATCGGCGCGACCGCGCTCGTCACCGCCGGGTGCGGGACCGACGACGTCGACCCCGCCGCGATCGCGCAGGCGGCCGAGCGCACGCGCGCGGCCGACAGCGCGGACGTGCGCGTGGGGGTGGAGACGAAGGGGTTCGGGTTCCCCGGCCGGCTGCGGCTGAAGGGCGAGGGCGTGACGTCGCTGACCGAACCGGAGCTGGCGCTGACGCTCGACCTGGGTCCGCTCCTCGCGCTGACCGGCCAGGGCGACGGCGACGGGACGACGCGCCTGCGCGTGGACGGCAAGGACGTCGCGGTGGACCTGCCGGAGCTGCGCGGGTTCGACCTGCCCGACGGCGCGACGTGGCTGGGCCTCGACCTCGAGCGCACGATCGACGCGATGGGCATCGACGCGACCGGGCTGGGCGAGATCCTGACGCTCGACCCCGGCGCCCAGCTCGACGTGCTGCGCACGGCCGACGACGTGGAGGGGGTCGGCACCGAGACGGTCGGCGGCGCCGAGACGACCCACTACCGCGGCACGATCCGGATCGCGGACTTCATCGCCAAGCTGCCGGCCGAGCGGCGGGCGGCGGCGCGCAAGGCGCTCGGCGCGCTGGAGGCCGAGACCGACACCGCCGACGACGCGACGGCGTTCGACGTGTGGATCGACGGCGACGACCGGATCCGGCGGACCGTCCAGCGCGCCGCGGTGCCCGGCCAGCAGGGCGTCCCGGGCGGCGAGCTGAAGATCACGCTCGACCTGAGCGGCTTCGGCGCGGCGCGCAAGCCCGCCGCCCCGCCGCGCGCGGACACGTACGACGTCACCGGCGACGTCACGCGCGCGCTACGGGCGCAGCGCTAGACGAGCGGGCGCCGCGCCGCCAGCGCGGCGGGCGCCCCTCGCCATCGAGCTAGCGGCCGACCAGCGTCCGCGTCGCCTTCGAGCGGTTCCCCGCGGCGTCGGTCGCCACGACCGTGACGCGCAGGGCGCCGCGCCGGATCCGGGACGCCGGGACGCGCCCCCTGAACGCGACGGTCCGCGCGCCGGCCTGGGCGCTGACGGTGAACGCCTTGACCTTGCGGTACCGCTTCCCCGACCGGCGCTCGACCGTGACCGTCACGCGGCCGGCCTCGGAGAGCCGGAACGAGACGCTCCGGCGCGACGCGCGCACGCGGGAGAGGACGGGCTTGGTCACGTCGGCCGCGGGCGGGCGGACGATCGGCGGCGTCGGGCCGGCCGGCGTGTCGGGCTGCGGTGTCCCCGGCGTGCCGGGGGTCCCCGGGTTCCCGGGGTTGCCCGGATTGCCCGGATTGCCCGGATTGCCCGGGTTGCCGGGGTCGCCAGGGTCGCCCGGATCGCCCGGGATCGGCGCCGTGCACGGCAGCGAGCCGGCCCGCAGCGCGTGCCCGCCCGTGTTCGAGTCGTCGGTCCAGAACACCGGCTTGAGCCCGCCGGCGCACTCGGCCTGCGCGGCGATCGCGAAGCCCTCGTTGTTGAGGTTCGCCATCCCCGTCGGCCGCGCGTAGGTCGCCGTCACGACGAACCGGCCCGCGTTCGGGCCGTCCTTCGCCACGTCGAGCGTGGCGCTGCGCCCGTCGCAGCTGTTGTCGCAGACCGCCCACAGGCGCTGGGTCTCGGCCTCGAACTCGAGCGCCATCACCGCCGGGAACCCGCTCGGCACCGTCGCGACCCGCGTCCCGGTGCCGCTCCCCTGGTCGAGCGCGTAGAAGACGAGGTCGCCCGTGTTCTCGATGCCGAGGACGACGAGGCCGCCGCCGTGGTTGGGGTACGTCGCCGGGGCGTACGCCGCGCCCGTGTTCTCGTCCCGCAGCCCCTTGGCGACGAGCGCCGTGTCGGGGATCCACGTGACCGCCTCAGGACCGGCGTTCGGGGGCAGCCCCGGCAGGTCGGCGGTGAGGTTCCAGTCGTTCGTCGCGTTCAGCGACGCCGACGCGGACGCCGTGTCATACCGCAGGACCGCCGGCCGGCTCGCGCCGCCGCCGCTGTCGTCGCGCTCGGTCGCCACGAAGATCCCGGTCGGATCGCCGTCGACGAGCGTCACGCCCTCCGCGTCGGGCACGCCGGCGCCGTTGCCGTAGAAGAGCTGCTTGCCGGTCGCCCACCCGTTCGTGGTGTCGGGCGTCCAGCGCCCGCCGCTCCAGACCAGCCGGAACAGCGTCGACGGGCCGTTGCGCACCGCCCACAGGACGCCGGGCGCGCTCGTCCCGGACGGCTGGTAGGCCAGGCCGCTGAGGTTGCCGCCGAAGACGCCGGCGTCGTCGGCGAGGGTGATCGCCGACGCGCCCGGCCAGGGCGAGGCGGGCGCCGGGCACGCGTTCGCCGCCCCCGGCGTCGCCGCGAGGGTGCCGGTGAACTCGCCGGTGCCGTCCGGGCAGCGGCCGTAGGTCGTCGCGGCGTGCGACGTCCACGTGTACGTGTCGATCGGCGTGACGAGGTCGCCGGGGGCGAAGAGCCGGGCGTCCTCGTCCGAGCCGAGGCCGAACGGCGTGTTCACCGAGTAGAAGCCGCCGGCCGCGAGCATCGTGCCGCCGGGCACGGTGAACGCGTTGCCGTCGTTGCGGTCCTTGATCACGTAGCCGCTGAGGTCGACCGCGCCCGGACCCGTGTTCGTCACCTCGACGAAGTCGGCGACGCCCTCGGACTCCACCTCGTTGAGGACCACCGCCGCCGCCGCGGGTCCCGCGCCGGCCATGAGCGCCCCGGCCAGGAGCGAAGTGGTCAGGAGCGCCTTCGCCGGCGCCCGCCATCTGCTGTTCACGTCTACGTCCCCTCGTCGGATGGCGCGCCGCGCACGCCGGAGCGCGGGCTCCCGCCCACACGAGCGTCCATCGTCGGCGCCGTCCGGGCGGCGCGCAATGGTCCTGCGCCGCCGCGCGGCATGGGCCTAGGCCCCCTTCCATTCCGCCCTCCGCCCTGTCACGCTCGCGCGCCAGATGGACCGCGTGCACGCCACCCCCGCGGCGCCGGCGCGGACGATCGTCCTGCTCGGTGCCGCAGGCGTCCTGCTGGGCGGCGTGGAGGCGGCGGTCCTGGTCGACGACGGCGGCACCTGGCTCGACCTCCTCTTCCCGCTCACCGCCGTCCACTACTGGCTCTGCGGGCTCGTGATCGCGGCGCGCCGGCCGGCGAACGGGACCGGGGCGCTGCTGCTGCTCGTCGCCGTCACGGTCTTCGTCACCCAGCTGCCGGCGTTCGGCAACGACGTGCTGACGGCGATCGGCCTGGTCTTCCAGACGGTCTGCCTCGCGGCGTTCCTGCACGTCCTGCTCGCGCTCCCGGGGGGGCGCCTGGAGACGCCCACCGCCCGCCGGATCGTCGGCGTGGGCTACGTGATGGCCGTCGTCGCCAACGTCCACACGTGGCTCTTCACCCCCGGCCCCGCCGGTCCCGGGACCGTGCTGCGCATCGGGCAGAACGCGGAGCTCGTCGACGTCTGGCGGCTCGGCGGCTCGGCCGTGTACGGGCTCGTCACCGCCGCGACGGTCGTGGTGCTCGTGCGCCGCCGGCGCCGCGTGCCCGCCGGCCAGCGCCCCACGATCGGCGCGCTGTACGACTACGGCATCGTCGCCGCGCTCGTCCTGTGGGCGGTGCCGAACATCGGCCGCCGCGCGGCATCGACCTCGAGCTGAACGGCATCCTCCAGGTCGCGGCGCTCGCCGGGCTGCCGATCGTGCTCCTCGTCGCCATGCGCCGGGGCGGGTTCGCGCACGCCGGCGGGGTCGAGGGCCTCGCCCGCGCGCTCGGCCCGGGGAACGCGACGCTGCGGACGACGGAGG
>DATMVO010000431.1:0-6082 GCA_035563115.1 Solirubrobacteraceae bacterium | reverse complement strand
CCGCACGCGCGCGCAGCTCGGACGGCGCGGCGGCGTAGACCTCGCGCACGGTGGCGTTGAACTGGCGCACCGACGAGAAGCCGGCGGCGAAGGCGATCTCGGCCATGGAGAGCGACGAGGTCTCGATCAACGTCCGGGCGGTCCGCGCGCGCTGCGCCCGTGCGAGCGCCTGCGGCCCCGCACCGACGGCGGCGAGCAGCTCCCGGTGGAGGTGCCGCTCCGAGTAGCCGAGCTGCGCGGCGAGGCCCGCGACGCCGCTCCGATCCACCACGCCGTCGGCGATGAGACGCATCGCCCGCCCCGCCAGATCGGCGCGCCGATCCCACTCCGGCGACCCCGGCGCGGCGTCCGGCCGGCACCGCTTGCACGCCCGGAACCCCGCATCCTGCGCCCCCGCCGCCGCCGTGAAGAAGCGCCGGTTCGCCGGCAAGGCCGGCCGCGCCGGGCACGACGGCCGGCAGTAGATCCCCGTCGACACGATCCCCACCACGAACCACCCGTCGAACCGGGCGTCGCGCGCATCGCAGGCGGCGTGGCAGCGGTCGGACGAGAGCGGCAACGGCACGCCGCCGATGGTCGCACAGCCGGCCCGCCCGATCCGGCGGCGATCGGACGTGGATGCTGCCCGCCTCGCGCGGTAGCTTCCTCCGCCGCACGCGTGGCCGACGACCTGGAGATCATCCTCTTCTTCCTGCTGGTCGCCGTGACCGCGCTGACCGCGCTCGCGCGGATCCTCGACGTCCCGTACCCGATCCTCCTCGTCGTCGGCGGCGCGGCCGTCGGCTTCGCCCCCGGCATCCCGGACGTCGAGCTCGAGCCGGATCTCGTCCTGCTCTTCTTCCTCCCGCCGCTGCTGTTCAACGCGGCGTACTTCGCCTCCGTCCGTGACCTCAGACGCAACCTGCGGGTGATCACCCTCCAGGCCGTCCTGCTCGTCCTCGCGACGATGTGCGCCGTCGCTGTCGTCCTCCACGCGATGGTGCCCGAGATCCCGTGGGCCGCCGCGTTCGCGTTCGGCGCGATCGTCAGCCCCACCGACCCGCTCGCGGCCGTCACGATCGCCCAGCGCGTCGGGGTCCCGCGCCGGATCGTCACCGTCGTCGAGGGCGAGAGCCTCGTCAACGACGGCACCGCGCTCGTCGCCTACCGGGTCGCGGTCGGCGCGGCGGTCGGCGGCTCGTTCGACCTCCTCGACGCGACCGGCGAGTTCGTCGTCAACGTCCTCGGCGGCGCGGCGGTCGGGGCCGCGGTCGCGCTCGTCCTCCTCGTCGCGCTCCGCCGCCTGGTCAGCGACAGCACGCTGGGCGTCACGGTCTCGCTGACCGCCGGGTTCGCCGCCTACCTGCCGGCCGAGCACCTCCACGTCTCCGGCGTCATCGCGGCGGTCACCGTCGGCCTCGTCCTCGGCCACCAGGCGCACCAGATCTCGACGTCCGCCTCGCGCCTGCGCGGCTACGCGTTCTGGGAGGTGCTCGTCTTCCTCCTCAACGCCGTCCTCTTCGTGCTCGTCGGGCTCCAGCTCCCCGGCATCCTGGAGGACCAGGAGCGCAGCGCCGGCGAGCTGCTCGCGCTCGGCGCCGCCGCGGGCGCGGTCGTGATCCTCAGCCGCGTCGTGTGGGGGAACACGACCCCGTACGTGATCCGCGCGCTGGACCGCCGGCCGAGCCAGCGCGAGCGCCGCGTCGGCTGGCGCCCGCGGATGGTCCTGGCGTGGAGCGGGATGCGCGGGAGCGTCTCGCTCGCCGCGGCGCTCGCGCTGCCCGAGGGCTTCCCGGAGCGTGACCTGCTCGTCTTCCTCACCCTCTGCGTGATCTTCGCGACCCTCGTCCTCCAGGGCCTGACGCTGCCGTGGCTGATCCGCAAGCTCGGGGTCGTGGACGACGGCGAGGCCGCGCGCGAGGAGCTGCTCGCGCGCAAGCAGGCGACGAAGGCGGCGCTCGACCGGCTCGAGGTGCTCCAGGCCGAGGACTGGACGCGCGACGACACGATCGAGCGGATGCTCCGCCAGTACGACTTCCGCTACCGGCGGCTGCGCCAGCGCGCGCTGGGCGTCTCGGAGGAGGACGAGGAGGACCTGGACGAGCGCTCGCGGCTGTACCAGCGGACGGTGAGGGATGTGCTGGACACGCAACGGGCAGAGCTGGTCCGCATGCGCGACCGCGGCGACATCTCCGACTCGGTGCTCCACAGCCTCCAGCGCGAGCTGGACCTCGAGGACCAGCGGCTGGAGATCTAGGCGTGTCCGCCGTCCCCGCCGCCGCCACGGTCACCGCGTGGTCGCCGCTGCGGCACAAGATGTTCCGGGCGCTCTACACGGCGCAGTTCGCGTCGAACGCCGGGACGTTCATGCAGCTCGTCGGCGCGCAGTGGCTGATGGGCGACCTGGGCGGCAGCGCGCTGGAGGTGTCGCTGATCCAGGCGGCGACGTCGCTCCCGGTCTTCCTGCTCGTGCTGCCCGGCGGCGCGCTCGGCGACATCCTGGATCGGCGCAAGCTGCTGCTCGTCGCGCAGGGATGGATGCTCATCGCGGCGGCGGCGCTGGCGGTGCTGACCGCGGCGGACGCCATGACGCCGGTCCTCCTGCTCGCGCTGACGTTCGCGATCGGCACCGGCACCGCGCTGACCATCCCGAGCTTCCAGGCGGTGATGCCGGAGCTGGTCGACCGGCCGGAGATCCGCCAGGCCGCGGCGCTCAACGGCGTCAACTTCAACGTCGCGCGGGCGGTCGGGCCGGCGATCGGCGGCGTCGTGATCGCGGCGGCCGGGCCGGCGTGGGTCTTCGGCGCGAACGCGATCTCGTTCCTCGGGACGCTCGCGGTGATCGCCGCGTGGCGGCGCGAGCAGCCGCCGCGCTCGTTCGGCGTCGAGCACATGTGGGGCGCGATCGTGGCCGGCGGGCGGTTCGTGCGGTCGGCGCCCGCGTTCCGCGCGGTGCTGCTCCGGGCCGCGCTCTTCATGCCGTTCGCGGGCGCGCTGTGGGCGCTGCTGCCGGTGCTCGCGCGCGACGAGCTCGGCCTGGGCTCCAGCGGCTACGGGGTCATGCTCGGCGCCGTCGGTATCGGCGCGTTCGCGGGCGCGTTCCTCCTCCCGCGGATGCGCGAGCGGCTGCCGCTCAACGCCCTCATCGGCGTCTGCTCGCTCCTCTACGGCGGCGCGACGCTCGTCACCGCGGTCGTCCACGTCGAGGCGGTCGTCGTGGCGGCGCTCGTGCTCGCCGGGCTGGGGTGGATCGGCGTCCTCTCGTCGCTCAACGGCAGCGCGCAGACCCTGCTCCCCGACTGGGCGCGGGCGCGCGGGCTGGCGTACTACACGCTCACCTTCCAGGGCGCGCAGACCGTCGGCGCGATCGTGTGGGGGAGCGTCGCCGGCATCTGGGGCGTCGAGTGGGCGATGGGCGCCTCCGCGATCGGCGTCGGGATCGGCGTGGCGTTCGGCCGGCGCCGGCCGCTCGTCGCCCTCGACATCGACCTGCGCCCGGCCGGCCAGTGGTCCGAGCCGCACCTCGTCATCGAGCCCAACGCGCAGGATGGGCCGGTGCTCGTCACCGTCGAGTGGTGCGTGGACGAGACGAACGCCGACGCCTTCCGCGAGGCGATGCGGGCGGTCGAGCGCGCGCGCCGCCGGTCGGGCGCGCGGCGGTGGGGGCTCTACCGCGACGGCGCGAAGCCCGACCGCTTCATCGAGGCGTACACGGTCGCCACGTGGGAGGAGCACGTGCGCCAGCAGCAGCGCGTCACCGTCCGCGACCGCGAGATCGAGGATCGCGCGCGGGCGCTGGCCCGCAACGGGAGCGAGCCGGAGGTGCGGCGCTACTTCGGCGCCTTCGCCGAAGCCGGCGTGTGACGATCCGGGGAAGAAAACGAACTGGCCAGTCCGCTTCTGTGGTATAAACGGATCGTACAGTTCGTTTCGTGGTCCGCGGGTGCGTCAGACGCTCCGCACCACCCCCTCACGCTCCGATAGGAGGAGCCCCATGCCGTCGTCCCGACAGGCGAGCCCCTGGCTCGTCCTGGTCCTCGTCTGCTTCGCGCAGTTCATGGTCGTGCTCGACGCGACCATCGTCAACGTCGCGCTGCCGTCCATCCAGACCGACCTGAACCTCGACGCTGCCGACCTGCAGTGGGTCGTCAACTCGTACACGCTGCTCTTCGGCGGTTTCCTGCTGCTCGGCGGTCGTGCCGCCGACCTGTTCGGCCGCCAGCGCGTCTTCCTGGCCGGCATCGCGATCTTCAGCCTCGCCTCGCTCGCCAACGCGCTCTCGACCTCCAGTGAGATGCTGATCGTCGCCCGTGGTCTGCAGGGTCTCGGCGCCGCACTGGTCAGCCCCGCCGCGCTCTCCATCGTCACCACGACCTTCGCCGAAGGCGCCGACCGCACCCGCGCGCTCGGCATCTGGAGCGCCATCGCCGCCGGTGGCGGCGCGGTCGGCCTCCTGCTCGGCGGCATCCTGACCGACCTGCTGACGTGGGAGTGGATCTTCCTCGTCAACGTGCCCGTCGGCCTCGTCGCCTTCGTCCTCTCGCTCCGCTACGTCCCCGACTCTCGCGCCGAGAACCGGTCGTCGGTCGACATCCTCGGCGCGCTGAGCGTCACCGCCGGCCTGATCGTCCTCGTCTACGCGATCGTCAAGGCCGAGGCGTGGGGCTGGGGCTCGGGCCGCACGCTCGGGATGATCGGTGCCGCGGCCGTCCTCCTCGCCGCGTTCGTCGCGATCGAGCAGCGCGTCAAGGCGCCGCTCGTCCGCCTCTCGATCTTCCGCAACCGGCCGCTCGCCGCGGCCAACCTCGTGATGCTGTTCGCGGCCTCCGGCATGTTCGCGATGTTCTTCTTCGCGTCGCTCTACATGCAGAACATCCTCGACCTGTCGCCGCTCGAGACCGGCCTGGCGTTCCTGCCGATCACCGCCGGGATCATGGCCGGCGCGGGCACCGCGCAGTCGCTCATCCGGCGCGCCGGCGTGCGGACCGTCGCGCTGGCCGGGCTGGCGATCGCGACGGCCGGCATGGCGCTGATGACGAGCCTGCCGGTCGACGGCTCGTACGTCGGCGACCTGCTCCCCGGGCTGCTGCTGATCGCCGCGGGCGTCGGCCTCATCTTCGTCCCGATCACGCTGATCGCGACGGGCGGGCTGGCCGCGGAGGACGCGGGCCTGGCCTCCGGCATCTTCAACACGAGCCAGCAGGTCGGCGGCGCGCTCGGCCTGGCGATCCTCTCGACCCTCGCCGCGGACCACACCGCGAGCCTGGGGGAGACGTCGCCGGCGGCGCTCGTCGACGGCTGGCAGGTCGCCTTCCAGGGCGGCGCGGTGCTGATGGGCGCGGGCCTCGTCCTGCTCGCCGTGCTGCTGCGGCGGCGCGACGTGCAGCACCTGGACCTCAGCGACGCCGCCGTGCCGGTCGGGGTCTGAACTACGCTCTGAGATGTGGCTGAGAAGGTGCTCAGGGCGGATGCGCGGCGCAACCTCGAGCTGATCCTCCAGGCGGCCGGCGAGTGCTTCGCCGAGCGCGGCCTGGAGGCCAGCGTGGCGGACGTCGCCGGGCGCGCCGGGGTCGGCACGGCGACGATCTTCCGCCGGTTCGCCACCAAGGACGACCTGATCGACGCGGTCATCCGCTCCCGGCTGGAGCAGATGCGCGAGCACGTCCGGGAGGCCGCCGAGGCGCCGGACGGGCTCGCGGCGCTGCGCCGGCTCCTCGTCAACGTCGTCGCGACGCAGCTGCAGGACAAGGGCTTCGTCGACAGCGTCGGCAAGGGCCGGTTCGCCGCGGTGCCCGGCTACGCGGAGCTGCGCGACGAGCTGATCGGGCTGATCGGGACGATCGTCGCCCGCGCGCAGGCCGCGGGCGAGCTGCGCGAGGACCTCGCCGCGAACGACGTGCCGGTGCTGATGCACATGCTCGCCCATGCGGCGCAGATGCTCGAGCCGGTGGAGCCGGGCGCGTGGGAGCGGTACCTGGACGTCGTCCTCGACGGGCTGCGGCCGGGCGCCGCGCATCCGCTCTCGCGCGAGCCGGTCGCGGGGGACGCGTTCGACCGCGCGCACGCGAACGTGTGCGACGTGCCGCCGGCCGACGCGGGCTGA
>DATMVO010000430.1:0-3978 GCA_035563115.1 Solirubrobacteraceae bacterium | reverse complement strand
GCCGCGGCGGGGGATGCCTCGCTGGTTCCCGAGCCGCGGGCGCTGGCCGAGCTGCTCGACGCCGTCGAGGTCCGGGTCGGCGAGCGCGCCGCGCCCGGGGCCGTGCAGGTCACCGATCCGCCGTCGCTCCGCGCCCGCCGCGTCCGTGCGCTCTTCCTCTGCCGGATGCAGGAGCGGTCGTTCCCCGCCCCCGCGCGGCCCGAGGCGTTCCTGGGCGACGACGAGCGGCGGGCGATCAACGCCGCGTCCGGCCTGCGTCTGGCGCCGCACGAGGACGTCCTCGGCGTCGAGCGGTACCTCCTCTACGCGACGGTCTCGCGGCCCGAGGAGCGGCTCTACGTCTCCTGGCACGCCGCCGACGACGAGGGCGACCCCGAGGTCCGCTCCGCGTTCGTCGACGACATCGCGCTCCTGCTCGCGCCGCGCGTGATGGACGAGCGGCGGCGCCGCGACCTGGGCGCGGTCGGCTGGGACGGCGCCGCGGCGCCGACCGACCGCGAGCGGCTGCGGGCCGCGGCGGCGGCCGAGCCCCCGGTGCGCGAGGCGGTCGCCGCGCCGTTGCGGCACCCCGCCGTGCTGGAGCAGCTCGCCGCGCGCGACACGTGGTCGGCGTCCGGGCTGGAGGCGTGGGCGTCGTGCCCGGTCAAGTGGTTCGTCGAGCGGTGGCTGTCGCCGGGCGGGCTGGAGCCCGACCCGGAGGCGATGGTCCGCGGCGACCTCGCCCACCGCGTGCTGGAGGAGGCGCTGCGGCGGCTCACCGACGCGGGCGCGCTCACCCCCGCGCGGCTGCCCGAGGCGCGCGAGGCCGTGAGCACCGCGCTCGACCAGTTCGCCGACCGCTTCCCGATGTCGGTCGACCCCTCGCGGCGCCGCGCGATGCGCCGGCGGCTGGAGGCCGATCTGCTCCGCTACGTCGAGGCCGCCGCGCTGAGCCGCACCGCGTTCGTCCCGCGCCACTTCGAGCAGCCGTTCGAGGTCGAGACCGAGGGCGTCAAGCTCCGCGGCCGGATCGACCGCATCGACGTCCAGCACCGCGAGGGCCGCGCTGACGCCGCGCTCCTCTACGACTACAAGGGCAAGACCGCGTACTCGGCCAAGAAGTGGGAGGACGAGGGGCGCTTCCAGCTCGCCGTCTACGCGCTCGCCGCGCGCGAGCTGCTCGGCCTGGAGCCGGTCGGCGCGCTCTACCAGCCGCTCGGCGCGGAGGATCTGCGTCCGCGCGGCGCGATCCGCGACGACGCCGACGAGGAGCTGGCCGTCTACGCCGGCGACCGGCTGAGCGCCGAGGAGTTCGACGCGGTCATCCAGGGCGCGCTCGACCTCGCGGTGCAGTCCACGCGCGAGGCGCAGCAGGGCGCGCTCGTGCCCAAGCCCGACTCGTGCGCGTGGCAGGGCGGCTGCGCCTACCCGACGATCTGCCGGTGCGAGGGGTGAGCGTCGTGGAGGAGCTGATCGGGCCGAGCGGCCGGCCGTTCACCGACGAGCAGGCGGCGGCGGTGCTGCGCCGCGAGGGCGATCTGCTGCTCAGCGCGGCGGCGGGCTCGGGCAAGACGTCGGTGCTGGTCGAGCGGTTCGTCCGGCTCGTCACCGAGGACGGGTTCAAGCCGGGGCAGATCCTCGCGATCACGTTCACCGAGAAGGCGGCGGGGGAGCTGCGCCACCGCGTCCGCTCGCGGCTGCTGGAGCTGGGCGAGCGCGACCTGGCCCGCGAGGCCGAGGGCGCGTGGATCTCGACGATCCACGGGTTCTGCGCGCGGCTGCTGCGCGGGCACGCGGTCGCCGCCGGCCTGGATCCGGCGTTCGCGGTCTTGGACGAGACGGTCGCGCGCGGGCTGCGGAACCAGGCGTGGGACACCGCGTTCGCCAGCTGGCTCTCGGAGCGCGGCGACGCGGCGCTGGATCTCGCGGCGGCGTTCACGGCCGACCGGCTGCGCGAGGCGATCGAGGACGTCTACGCCGTGCTGCGCTCCGAGGGGCACACGCACCCACGGCTGGCGGTGCCGGCGCCCGCGCCGGTCCCGGACCCGGCCGCGCTCCTGGATGCTCGGGAGGTGGCGCTCGGGTCGCTCGACGGCGGCGACACACGGGCGACGGTGCTCAAGGCGCTGCGGGCGCTGGAGCGGTGCCGCGAGCTCTTCGCGACGCTGGCGCCGGGCGGCGTGCCGGACCCCGGCTCGCTCGCGCAGGCGTGCTTCAAGCCGGGCTCCACGAAGGCGCTGAAGACCGACGAGATCGCGGGGTACCTCGCGGCGCACGAGACGTACGCGGGAGCCTGCGCGGCCTACCGCTCGTCGCGCGCGGCGGCGGAGCTGGACGCGCTGCTCGACCGGTACGCCCGCGCCTACGCGGAGGCCAAGCGGGCGCGGTCGGGGCTCGACTTCGACGACCTGGAGCTGCTGGCGCGCGACCTGATGGTCGAGTCGCCGGCGGTGCGGCGCGCGACGCAGGAGCGGTTCGCGCGGGTGATGGTCGACGAGTTCCAGGACTCCTCGCCGCGGCAGGTGACCCTCTTCGACCTCGTCGCGTCCGGCAACCTCTTCGTCGTCGGCGACGAGCTGCAGTCGATCTACGGGTTCCGGCACGCGGACGTCGAGGTCTTCCGCGCGCGCCGGGCGATGCTCACGACGACCGAGCGCGCGCTGGCGCTGACGCGGAACTTCCGCTCGCGCGCGCCGGTGCTGGAAGCGGTCAACGCGGCGTTCGCCGATCGCTTCGGCCCGAGCTTCATGCCGCTCGTGCCCGGGCGCGGGGATGCGGCCGACGGCGCGCCGGAGGTCGAGGTGCTGATCACCGGCGCGGACGGGTGGGAGGACGTCGACCTCGGCGCGCTCCCGCGCGCGCAGGCGTGGCGGCACGCGGAGGCGCGGCTGCTCGGCCAGCGGCTCCGTGAGCTGGTCGACAGCGGCACGCCGCCCGAGGACATCGTCGTGCTGCTGCGCTCCGCGACCGACCTGCCCGTGTACGAGCGGGCGTTGGAGGAGGCGGGGCTCCAGACGCTCGCCGCCGGCGGCCGCGGCTACTGGGGCCGGCAGGTCGTGCGCGACCTCTGCGCCTGGCTCGCCGCGCTGGCCAACCCGTCGGACGAGGAGCAGCTCTACGGCGTGCTCGCGTCGCCGCTCGTCGGCCTCTCGACCGACGCGCTCGCGCTGCTCGCCGGCGCGGGAGAGGGGCGCGTGTGGCAGGTCATCGACGCCGCGTTCGGCGGCGCGCCGGTGCCACCACCCGCACCGGACGACGAAGCGGACCTGCGCCGGTTCCTGCGTGCCCGCGAGCTGGCCGGGCGCCTACCCGAGCTGCTGCCGGACGGCGACCGCGAGCGGCTCGCCGCGTTCCGCGCGCGCTTCGCGCACGAGCGCCGCGTGCTCCCGTCGCTCCCGATGGACGCGGTGCTGCGCCGCGCGATCGAGGCGTCCGACTACGACCTCCACGTCCTGCGGCTCCCGGGCGGCGCGCGGCGGCTGGCGAACGTCCACAAGCTGCTGCGGCTCACCGCCGACCACGAGCGCGTCCACGGCCGCGACGTGCGCGGGCTGGTCGACCGGGCGAACGAGGAGCTGGAGGCCGACGCGCGCGAGACCGACGCGCCGGTCGAGCTCGGCGACGCCCGCGCGATCCGCATCATGACCATGCACGCCGCGAAGGGCCTCGAGTTCCCGGTCGTGGCGGTCACCGACCTCGGGCGCGGGCCGCGCGGCCAGTACCCGCCGGTGCTGGTCGGCGACGGGCGGCTCGGGATCCGGCTGCCGAGCGTCGGCGGCGGGAGCGAGAAGGGGCTCGCGTACGGAGAGCTGCGCGACGAGCGCCGCGCCGCCGACGCCGCGGAGGAGAACCGTGTCCTCTACGTCGCGCTCACCCGCGCCCGCGAGCGGCTCATCCTCTCCGGCACGCTGCGCGTCGACCCCTGGCCCGACCCCGCCCGCCCCAACGTCGCGCCCCTCGCCTGGCTCGCGCCCGCGCTCGCCGGTGGCCTGTCGCCGA
>DATMVO010000429.1:0-4607 GCA_035563115.1 Solirubrobacteraceae bacterium | reverse complement strand
CAAGCTCGAGGTCCGCACGCGCACGGAGGCCGCGGCGGTCGCGCACCGGCTCGGCCTCGCGGCGTAGCCTCAAGGGGTGAACGTCGCCTTCCTCGGCCTGGGGATCATGGGATCCCGCATGGCCGCGAACCTGCGAGACGCCGGCCACGACCTCGTGGTCTGGAACCGGACGCGCGCCAAGGCCGAGCCGCTCGGCGTGCCGGTCGCCGACACCCCCGCCGAGGCCGCGGGCGAGGCCGACGTCATGATCACGATGGTGGTCGACGGGCCGCAGGTCGAGGACGTGCTGCTGGCCGAGGGCACCGGGGCGGCGCACGGCGCCAAGCCGGGGACGCTCTTCGTCGACATGTCGACCATCTCGCCGCGGACCGCCCGCTCCGTCGCCGAGCGGCTGGCCGCCATCGGCGACCTGCGGTTCCTCGACGCCCCCGTGACCGGCTCCTCCCCCGCCGCTGAGGCCGGGACCCTGACCATCATGGCGGGAGGTTCCGACGTTGACTTCGAACGCGCCCGGCCGCTCTTCGAGGTGATGGGCCAGGTGGTCCTCCACGTCGGCGAGACCGGCCAGGGCCAGATGCTGAAGTTGGTCAACAACTCGGTCGCGGCGGCCAACGCGGTGGCGCTGGCGCAGGCGCTGGCCGTCGCCAAGGCGACCGGCGTGGACCTCGACGCGCTGGTCAAGGTGATGGCCGCGGGCTCCGGCGGGTCGAAGATGCTCGACCTCAAGGCGGGGCCGATGATCGCCCATGACTACGCAACGCTGTTCAAGACGGCGCACATGCTCAAGGACGTGCGCCACTGCCTCGAGGAGGCGCAGGACGCCGGTGTGCCGTTTCCGGCGGCCGCCTTCGCCCGCGAGGTCCTGAGCGGCGCGGTGGGGCGCGGACACGCCGATGAGGACTTCGCAAGTGTGATGGAGGTCATAGAAGGGCTTTCCGGGGTCCGGATTTGAGCCTTTCGGTTTGGATTCGACGTCTAACTGTGTAAGGGTCGGGGTAGTCCCGCCCCGTCCTGGGTCCCGTCAGGTACGGGGTTCTTTGTTGCACGGAACAAGTAGGCCCTGACTCTCATGCCAATCGCATTCAAGGAGTGGGCGGTCACCGTCCGCGCGCTCGCCGAAGGTGAGCAGCTGGTCACGCTCCGCAAGGGTGGAGTCCGTGAGAACGAGCGCATGTTCAAGCTCGACCACGACCGGTTCTTCCTCTACCCGACCTTCGACCACCAGCGGAACGACCTCGTACGCGAGTCGCACCGCCCGGAGCTCAGCCGGGCTCTGGAGGAGGGCGTATGGGCCGACGGCGAGCCGCCGGTGGAGGCCCTCACCCGAGACGGCGGCATCGCGCAGCCCGATCGCGTCCGGATCCGTGCCTGGGCGGAGGTCACTGCCCACGTCACGATCACGGACCCCCGGGTCGTGGACGCCCTCTCCCCGTACTACGTGTGGACCCCGGACTACGCCGAGAAGCGCCTGTCCTGGAAGCGCCGCCATCCGCTCAACGTGCTCCTCCTGCGCACCTACCGGATCCCGCGTCCGGTGACGGTCAAGGTCAAGGACGAGTACCTGGGCTGTCGGTCCTGGTGCGACATCCAGCGCGACCTGCCCTTCGAGGGCACCCCGGTGCTCTCGGACGACGAGTTCGAGCGCGCGTCCGAGGAGATCCTCACGATCATCGGCGGCGGCGAGCTCGTGCGCGAGCCCGCCTTCGCCTAGCCGCACCCCTTGCCCTTCGCGGGCGCCGGCCGCGTGCTCTCCGTCGGGATCGGCGGAGGCGGTGACGTCGTCGGCGCCCTCGCGACCGCCGAGCACGCGGCCACGCAGGGCGCGACGGCCATCGTGGGCGGCCTCACCTGGGAGCGCCGCCCCATCGATCCGATCCCGGGGGCGCGCACGCTCGATGAGCTGACCGGCATCGAGCGGCTCAACGACACCGTCGCGCTCGCGACCGGCGAGACGCGCGGGCCGGACGAGCTCCAGTTCGCCGAGACGCACATGGCGGCCCACCTGGGCGAGAAGACCGTGCTCGTCGACCCCAACCCGGGGCCGCAGGCGGTCGCGACCGGGCTGGCGGACGCCGCGGCCAAGCTCGGCTGCGACACGATCGCCCTCGTCGACGTCGGCGGCGACGTGCTCGCCCACGGCGACGAGCCCGGCCTGGCGAGCCCGCTGGCGGACTCCATCCTCCTCGCCTCCGCGCGCCACCTCGTGCGCGAGACGAACCTCCGCGTCGTGCTCGGCGTCTTCGGCGCCGGCTGTGACGGGGAGCTGACGATCGCCGAGGTGCAGGAGCGGATCTCCGAGGTGGCGGCGCGCGGCGGCTGGATCGGCACGAGCGGCCTCACCCCGCGCGCGGTCACGCGGCTGGAGGAGGCGGTCAAGCACGTTCCGACCGAGGCGAGCGCGATGGCGCTGCGGTGCGCCCGCGGCCACACGGGCCGGACGGCGATCCGCCGCGGCCGGCGCTCGGTCGAGCTCTCACCGGTGGCGGCGATCACCTTCTACCTCGACCCGCTCGTGGCGATGGCGACCGCGGCGCACCTGGCGGACGCGGTGGTCGACGCGCCCACGCTCCGCGACGCCAACGCGATCCTCCACCGGCTCGGGGTGCGCAGCGAGCTCGACTACGAGTTGGAGGCGGCGAAGGAGTAGGTCGTGGCCTGGGAGGAGACCCTCTCGGACCACTTCGCCGCGCGGCACGCGGAGAACGACGCGCGGGATGCCCGCGCCGTGCTCGGCGTACTGGAGGACATGCGCGCGCGGCTGGAGGACCTGCTGCCCTCCGACGTGCTGCCCGCGCACGAGGTCGCGGTCGTCCTCCACGGCTCGCCCGCGCAGCTGCACTTCGCCCAGCCGCTGCTACCGCTCGTCACCCACCGCACCGCGCCGGCAGGGCGCCGGTACGTCGGCGGCCGGACGGTCGGCGGCGACACGATCCACATGCCCACCCCGCGCCTGCTGAAGGCGCGGGCGACGAAGGTCGAGGGCTCGCGTGAGCTGCTGCGGCTCGTCCCCGCCGCGCTCTACGGACGGATCGTCGTCACGACGCTCAACCCGCGGATCGCCGGGTGGCGCGGGCGGCGCTGGACGTGGCTGGGGATCGGGACGGCGGAGTGGCTCGCCGGCCGCACCCGGCACGCGCGCGGCGCGATCGGCCGGCGGCTCCACGAGGGCCAGGCGCCCGCGTTCCCGCCCGCGCCGGCGGACGCGCTCCTGCTCGGCGGGACGATCGTCGACCTGCTCGCGCGCGAGGAGGGCGTCGAGGCGGTCTTCGACCTCGTCCGGGGCGCCGCCCGCGAGTGGAAGCGGCCCGAGGACGCGCTTCAGGCCGCCTTCCACGGCCGTCCGCTCCACCAGACCGAGGGGACGTGGCGGGGCGGGCTGGCGAAGGTGCGCGACCGCGAGCGGGCCGCGCGCGACGCCTAGATCGCCGCGTCGGTGGCCTGCAGGGCCTCGACGCCGCCGCGCAGGAAGACGAGCGCCTCGTCGAGGACGCTCAGCGGCTTCGCGTGCGCGGTGGTGGGGTCGGCGTGCTGGCTGAGCGTCTCCAGCGCGGCGGACGCGGCGGCGGCGACCATCCGCGGCCGCAGGGCACCCGGCTCCTCCCCCAGGTCGGCCGCGACCGCCTCGGTCAGGACCGCGGTGAACTGCGCGTGCAGGTGCCGGTCGCGCGCGGCGATCGCCGGGTTGGCCGCGATCAGGTCCTGCCGGCACTCGTGCCGCTTCTCGGCGAGGCCGACGGTGGTGATCAGCTCGTCGATCCACGAGCGCAGCGCGTCGAGCGCGGTCTCCCCCGGCTCGCGGCGGTCGAGCAGCCGCGCGCGGAAGTCCGAGAACCGCTCGGCGATGTCCGCGAAGACGACGTCCTCCTTCGCCGGGAAGTAGGCGAAGAACGTCCGCGGCGCGATGTCCGCCTCGGCCGCGATGTCCGCGATCGTCGTGTGGTCGAAGCCTCGCTCGGCGAACAGCCGCATCGCGGCGTCGATGATCGCTTCGCGCGTGCGCTGCTTCTTGCGCTCGCGCAGACCCTCCGTCATGAACTCAGTGTAGTCATCGCGTGCAACTTCGCACTCGATGCAAGTTCAGGCGGCGGGGCCGGTCGCGACCGGGAGGTGGCTGATGTCGTTGAACGAGCGCAGGAGCCAGTGGCCGCCGTCGAGAACGACGATGCGCGTGATCGACCCGTTGTCGGCGTGGATGAACGCGAACGGGCGGCTGCGGGTGGCGATCCGGCAGAGCTCGCCGATGATCCCGCCGTGGACGACCGAGGCGACGGAGACGTCCGGGCCGGCCTCGCGCACGATCCGCTCGACGCCCGCGCGGACGCGCTCCTCCACCGACTCGGGCGACTCGGCGCCGGGGATGACGTCCCAGCGCTCGGCCTTCAGCGCCTCCCACACGATGGGGTCGCCCTGGGCGGCGCGGATGCGGAACTCGCCGCCCTCCCACTCGCCCAGCGACACCTCGATCAGCTCGTCGACCACGACCGGCTCGAGCCCGGTCGCGGCCGCGAGCGGCGCGGCGGTCTCGTGCGTGCGCCGCAGCGGCGTGACGAAGAGCTTGGTCAGCGGCTCGTGCCGGAGCCGCGCGCCGACCGCGCGGGCCTGCGCCT
>DATMVO010000428.1:0-6138 GCA_035563115.1 Solirubrobacteraceae bacterium | reverse complement strand
CGCCGCGGCGCCCGTCCACCTCGCGCTCTCGTTCGGGTGGACGGCCGTGCTCGCGCGCGTCGTGCCGGCGGACCGGCCGCTCGCCGTGCGCGTCGCTGCCGGGATGGCGGCGGGCGCGGCGATCGCGGCGCTCGACCTCGGCGTCATCGGCCGGCGGATCCCGCCGATCCGCGCGCTACCGCTCGCGCCGCAGGTGGCGGATCACCTGGCCTTCGGCGCGGTCGCGGCCGCGTTCCTGCGCTGAGCTACTCGGCCACGTAGTGCCGCGACCCGTCGGCCGGGTCCATCCAGACGCGGATGACGCGGCTCGTCGTCGGGTCGAGGAAGCGCTCGGGGGTCGGGCGCCACCCGGGCTGGGCGGCCTCGCGCTCGCCGTGGCCGCGGCGGCGCAGGAGCCCGCGGCGCCTGGGCCGGGCCGCCGCGTCGTTGCCGTGGGGCAGCGGCGGAAGGCCGTCGACCGCCGCGTGCGGATCGCCGTCCTCGTACACCACCCCGAGCCGCGTCTCCAGCTCCGCCGCGTCGACGTGCCCGGCGACGTAGTGCCGGCCGAGCTCCTCCGCCAGCCGCTCGCGCTCCGCCTCAGACGGCGTCATCGACGACGACGGCCGTCCCGTACGCGAGCACCTCGGTGAGCCCCGACCCGACCTCCGACGAGTCGAACCGGCACGCGATCAGCGCGTTCGCCCCCATCAGACGCGCGTTCGCGATCATCCGGTCGACCGCGTGACGGCGCGCGTCCTCGAGCACCTCCGTGTACTCGGGCACCTCACCCTGGCGGAGCGACCGCAGGCTGCCGGTCATCCCCTTCGCGAAGCCGACGCTCCGCACCACCAGGCCGAAGCACAGCCCGAGGTTCTCCCGCACGACCATGCCGGGCAGGTCGTTCGCCGTCGTCGTGATGATGTCGAACCGCTGCTCGCCCACGGCGTGCAGCCTAAGCCCCACCGGCGCGGCGGTGTGGTGGAGTTCTCGCCATGGCCAACATCTTCGAGCCCGAGTGGGACGCCGAGCGCGACGAGGAGCCGTATCGGTGGCGGCGGGCGCGGCTGGGGCGGCAGGCGGGGATGCGGGAGCTCGGCGCGTCGCTGTTCGAGCTCCCGCCGGGCGCGGCGTCGTTCCCCCTCCACGCGCACCTGAACAACGAGGAGGCGATCGTGGTGCTGGCGGGCCGGCCGACGCTGCGGACGCGTGAGGAGGAGCGGGAGCTGGCGGTCGGCGAGGTCGTCGCTTGCCCGCCCGGCGTCGAGGGCGCGCACCGGCTCGACAACCGCACCGCGGAGCCCGTCCGGGTGCTGATCGTCTCCACCATGCGCGCGCCCGACGTCAACGTCTTCCCCGACGAGGGCACGTACTGGGTCCGCACGTACGTCCCCGGCATGGACCCGGGCCCGGACGACCTCGACGTCCACCTGCGCCCGGACGGCTGACCGCGCGCCTACGGCGTCGGCAGCTCGCCCCCGTCGACAACGAAGTTCGTGCCGGTGATCCAGCGGGCGCGGTCGGAGGCGAGGAACGCCACCGCCTCCGCGATGTCGACCGGCGCGCCGACGCTGAGCGGGGCGCCGGCCCAGAGGTCCTCCACCGGCATCCCGAACGCGCCGGCGATGTCGGAGCGGATCTGGTCCGCGCCCGGCGTCGTCACGTTGCCCGGGGAGATCGTGTTGACGCGGACGCCCCGCGGGCCGACCTCCGTCGCGAGGCCCTTGGCGTACGCGTTGAGCGCCGCCTTGGCCGATGCGTAGTGCAGGAGCGGTGCGGCCGGGAGGAGCGCGGCTACCGACGAGATGTGGACGATGGAGCCCGAGCCGCGCTCGAGCATCTGCGGGAGCAGCGCGGCGTTGAGGCGCACCGAGGCGAGGAGGTTGACGTCGAGGACGTGCTGCCAGGCGTCCGGCGTGATCGCGCTCGAACCCTCCGGGAACGTGCCCGACGCGCCCGCGTTGTTGACGAGGACGTCCACCCCACCGAGCTGCTCGAGCGCGGCGGCCGCGATCGCCGCGATGCCGTCGACCGTGGAGACGTCGCCCTCGACGAAGGTGACGCCCTCGGGCGTCTCGGCCGGGGCGGTGCGGGCGGTGGCGAGGACCTGCGCGCCGGAGGTGGCGAAACGCTCGGCGATCGCGGCGCCGATCCCGCGCGAGCCGCCGGTGACGAGGACGCGGCGGCCGGTGAATTCCGTGTTCTGGACCATACGGTCCATAATGCGACGTTCTGGACCGCGAAGTACAGAACGCCGATATGCTGCTGGCCATGGCCCGTCCACGGGAGTTCGACGAGGGCGCCGTGCTCGCCGCGGCGCAGACCGCGTTCCGCACGCACGGCTACGCCGGCACGTCGCTGCAGGAGCTGACGGGCGCGACAGGCCTGGGCAAGGGCAGCCTGTACGCCGCGTTCGGCGACAAGCACGGCCTCTACCTCAGCGTGCTCGACGACTACGCGCGGCGGAGCATCGACGGCGTGCGGGGCGAGCTGGAGCGGCGGCCGGCGATGGACGCCCTGCGCGAGCACCTGCTGGCGGGCGCGCGCTCCTCCAAGGGGAGCCCGAGCTGCCTGCTGGCGAGCTCGACGGCCGAGCTGGCGGCGGTCGACGCGGACGTGGCCGGGCGCGTCGAGGACGCGTTCCGCACGCTGGAGGGCTGCTACGCCGCCGCGGTCGCGCGGGCGCAGGAGGAGGGCGACCTCGACCCGGACGCGGATTCCGCAGCCCTCGGAGGCCTCCTCCTCGCCGTCGCCCGGGGCATCGAGGCGCTGGGCCACGCGGGCATGCCCGAGGCGTCGCTCGTGCGGACGGCTGAGACCGCGCTCGCCGGCCTGCCGCGCCCGCCGGCTAGCTGAATCCGCGGCCCGCGCGGTCAGACCCCGGCGATGCCGACGACCGTGAGCACGAGACCGGCGAGGCCCAGCACGCGGCGGAAGGCGTTGACGCCGGCGGTCAGCTCCAGCCACGCCCAGGCGGCGAGGCCGGCGTGGAACGTCGCGCGCGCGAGGTCGTGCACCGCGCCGTCGGTCGCGCCGGCCAGCAGCGAGCCGGCGAGCGCGAGGAGCAGCGGCGCGTTCGGGAACTGCGCGAGCGGATACGCCGCGGGCCAGCCGTGCTGGCCGCGACGCCACAGCGACCGGACGCGCGCGCCGTCGGTCACACGAGCTCGTAGCGCAGGAACTGCAGGCCCCCGGCGAACTCGCGCTGCTCGACCAGCTCGAGCGGGAAGCGGCGGTCGAGCGGCGGGAAGAACCGGGTTCCCGCCCCCAGGAGGATCGGGGCGACGAAGAGGTGGAAGTCGTCGACGAGCCCGTCGGCCAGGAGCTGGGCCGCGAGGTCCGCGCCGCCCACGCCGATGTCGCCCTCGCCCGGCTCCGCCTTCAGGCGCTCCACCTCCTCCGCCGGCGTCCCCTCCGCCAGGCGCGTGTTCGTCCCCTGCACCTCGGTCAGCGTGCGCGAGAAGACGATCTTCTCCAGCGGCTTCCAGATCCCGGCGAACTCGAGCGTCGCGTCGGTCGCGCGCGGGTCGCGCTCGGCGTCCTCGTCCCAGTAGAGCATCGTCTCGTACAGCCGCCGCCCCAGCAGCTGGGAGGTCTGCCCGCGGACGCGCTCGTTGTGGAAGCGGTGGAGCTCCTCGTCGGGCGCCGTGAAGTCGATCGCGCCCTCGGCGTCGGCGACGAAGCCGTCCAGGCTCATGGTCATGGAGTAGACGACCTTGCGCACGCGCGCTCCTCTTCGTTCGTTCACGTCTCTAGGGACCCGTCTCGCCGGCGGAAGTCATCGGTGGATGCCCGTCGCGGTCCGATTGCCCGTTCCTCGTGTTCTTCGCGCCACGTTCGCCGGATTATGAGCGTGGGCGCGCCGACCGGGGCTTCGTCACCTGCGCAACTTGCGGATTTCGGCCGACCACCGGTGCATCGACACACGCGGTCGAACGGAATCGACCGACCCATCTCAAGGAGAGAACGATGCGTAAGCTCACGATCAAGACCCTCGGCGGGCTCACCGCCTTCGGTGCCGTCATGGCCATGGCGACCACGCTCGGTGGTCTGACCCCCGACACCCTCGGCGCCCAGAACGCGCCGGTCGTCGCCTGCGACGCCGACGGCGTCGCCACGTCCTACACCTCCGACTGGGACGCGACCGACGAGCGGTACGAGGTCGCGACCGTCAACGTCAACGGCATCGCCGACACGTGCGACGGCCTCACCGTGAAGGTCACCGTCACCGACAGCACGGGCGCGTCGCTGAGCGAGGGCACGCTTCTCATCCCGACCAACGCGACGGTCGACCACCCGGTCGCCCTCGCCGCCGGCGTCTCCACCGAGGCGATCACCAACGTCCACGTGACGATCGCCTAGTCGCCGCGCGCACGCGGGGCGGCCCAGCCGTCCCGCTCGCCGCGCCGTCCCCCGATGCCGCGTCCTCCCGTCTCCGTCCTCGCACTGCTGGGCACCGCCCTGCTCGTCGTCCCCGCCTCCGCCACCATGCTCGGCGGGGACAGCGGACGCCTGCTCGGGGTCGGGCAGACGCGCGTGACCGAGTGCGACGACGCGCAGACGGTCGAGTACCTCACCGCGGGAGGGCAGGTCACCGCGGTCAAGATCGGCGGGATCGCGGACCCCGAGTGCTCGGGCGAGCGCCTGTCCGTGACGTTGACGGCCACGGGCGTCGGCGTCGCGAGCGGCGGGCCGGTCCGCGTGCCGTCCGACGCCGACAGCGACGACGACGAGGTGACGGTGAACGTCGGCCCCGGGGCGTCCGCCGCGCAGGTCGACCGCGTCGACGTGCTGATCGAGGACGCCTCGTGATCGTCCGCGGGCTGGTGTGCGCCGCCGTGCTCGTGACGCTGAGCAGCATCGGCGTCGCGGTAGGCGCCGGCTTCCCGCTCGTGGCCGAGGACGTGACGATCGTCCGCATCCCGGGCGCCGTGCCCTTCAAGAGCTGCACGGTCGCGCCGGTCGCGGACGCGTTCGTGGACGAGGCGCTGCCCGACACGGCGTTCGGCGCGGAGCCGTACGTCGAGGTCGCGGCGGGGCCTTCGCGTCGGCGCGCGCTGGTGCGGTTCGACCTGGACTCGTGCGGTGTTTCGGCGGGTGCGCAGGTGCGGACCGCGCGGCTGCGGATGCTCCTGACCGCCGCGCCTACGGAGAGCCGCACGTGGCGGGTGCGGCGGGTGACGAGCGCCTGGACCGAGGGCGCCGCGACGTGGAACGCCGCGCCGGACGTCGCCGCTTCGGTCACGGATGCCGTGGAGACCGGCGTGGTGCTGGGGGACGTCCTCGAGTGGGATGTGCGTGGGGACGTCGCGCAGATCGTCTCCGGTGCCGTGACCGACCGTGGGTGGCGGATCGCGGACCCGGACGAGACTGCGCCCGTGACGGTCAGCGGCGCGCTCGCGTCGCGCGAGGCCGTCGATCCTGCCCAGCGCCCGTCCCTGACGCTGACCTGGTTCGACTGATGAGGCGCGTGCTCCGGATCGCCGTCGTCGCGGCGCTGATCGTGACGTGGGTCTTCACGCTGCGCCCGTCGTCGCTCGGTGGGCCGCTGAGCGTCGTGGTGGTGTCGGGGAACAGCATGCTGCCGACGTTCCAGCCGGGCTCGCTCGTGCTCGCGTACCGGCGCGGGTCGTACGACGTCGGCGACGTGATCGTCTACCGCGTCCCGAAGGACGACTTCGGGGCCGGCACGCGCGTGATTCACCGCGTGGTCGGCGGGTCGGCGCGGGAGGGGTTCCGGACCCGCGGCGACAACCGCCGCACCAACGACCGCTGGCGCCCGCGCCCGGGCGACATCGAGGGGCTCAAGCTCGCCGCCCTGCCGGACGCCGGGAAGGCGATGATGATGCTCGCGTCGCCGACGTCCATCGCCGCGCTCCTGGCGCTGATGGTCTTCGTGTCGGTCGGTGGGAAGAAGGAGCCGAAGACCGCGCCGCGCCGCCGCCGTCGCGCGCGGGTGGTCCGGAACGAGCCGGTGGTCGCGATGTGGCCGCCGATGGCGCCGTCCGTCGTCGCGCCGGTGGAGGAACCCGCGGTGCCGGCGCCACTGCCGTTCCCCGTCCCCGCCTTCGCGCTCCTCCCCGCGCCGGCTCCGGTCGCGCTGCTTCCCGCGCCCGCTCCCGTCGCGCTGCTTCCCGCGCCCGCTCCCGTCGCGCTGCT
>DATMVO010000427.1:0-7238 GCA_035563115.1 Solirubrobacteraceae bacterium | reverse complement strand
GTCCAAGGCGGCCGCCCCGACCCGTTAGCGGGCGGCGCGGCGGCGCCCGGCCAGCCGCAGCATCGCGCGGACGGCGACGGGCGCGAGGAGGACCATGATGAGCAGGCGCAGGGACTGGACGGCGACGATGAAGGTCGTGTTCGCGCCCGCGCCGACCGCGGCGGCGAGGACGGCGTAGAGGCCGCCGGGCGTGGTCGCGAGGTAGGCGTCGAGGAGGTCGACGGACGTGGTCGCGTCGAGGGCGAGCGCGAGGCCGAAGCAGGCGACCATGAGGCCGACGATCGCGACGAGGACCGGGACGAGGAGACGGCCGGCCGCGCGGATCGTGGCGGTCGTGAAGCGCAGGCCGACCTGGAGGCCGATGAGCGCGAACCCGATCTCCTGCAGCAGCTCGGGCACCGCGAAGTCCAGGTCGGGCGCGCCGAGCGTGACCGCGGCGGCGAGGAAGAGCGGACCGAGGAGCGAGGCGGCGGGCAGGTGCGCGAGGCGGCCGAGCCAGACGCCGCCGACCGCCGCCGCGGCGGTGATGAGCCAGTCGAGCGGGTCGCCGAGGAGCGTGGGGTCCGTGGCGCCGCCGGAGCCTGAGCCGCCGCCTGTGTCGGCGCCGAACGCGACGGCCGCGAGCACCGGCGTGAGCAGCACCACGACGAGCACGCGCAGGTACTGCATGAACGCGACGAGCCGGTCGTCGGCGCCGAGCTCCCCCGACATCGCGACGATCCCCGACGCGCCGCCGGCGATCATCCCCAGCGCGGCGGTCGGGTCGTCCACCTCGGTCGTTCGCGCGAGGACGTAGCCGGCGAGGAGGCTGAGCAGGAGCGTCGCCGCGCTCACCAGCGCGACCGGGAGCCAGTCGTCGGCCAGCACCTCCAGCGACGACGACTGCAGGTACGCGCCGAGCGCCACGCCCGTCACCGCCTGCGCGCCGACGAAGACCCGCGACGGCACCTCCAGCACGCCCGGCCGCGTCAGCGCGACGGCCATCGCCAGCAGCAGCGCCGCGAAGAGGTACGACGACGGGACGCCGACCGCACCGAGCGCCGCCCCGGCCGCCGCGACCGCGGCGCCGAGCGCGAGCCATGGCACCGCCTTCCGCATCGACAGGCCAGGCTATTCGCCTCGGCTAGAAGCCGAAGTCGCGGACGTTGCCCGCGTTGAAGCGCAGCGGCGGCCCGAGCACGACCTCGCCGCCGCGGCCGATCGTCCGCACGCCGAGCTTCCCCGCCCGGAACGTCTCCCCCGCCGCGCCGGTGATCTCACCCGACGCGAGCGCCGCCGCGGCATGGCCGGCCAGGTAGCCGACGTCCTCGGGGTTCCACAGCGCGAACTCCTCGACCGTCCCGTCGTCGACGTACCGGCGCAGCTGCCGCGGCGTGCCCAGACCGGTCAGCGCGACCTTCTCCTTCCACCGCGAGCCGGAGAGGTACCGCGCCGCGGCAGCGATGCCGACCGCGGTCGGAGCGATGATGCCCTTCAGACGCGGGAACTCGCGGACCAGGCCCTGCGTCTCCTGGTACGACCGCTGGTCGTCGTCGTCCCCGTACGCCACCTTCACGAGCCGCAGGCCCGGATGGCGCCGCAGCTCGTCCTTCATGGCGGCGATCCAGGCGTTCTGGTTCGTCGCGGTGGCGGTCGCGGAGAGGATCGCGATCTCCCCCTCGTCGCCGACCTGCTCGGCGAGGATCCGGACCTGGTCCCGGCCGATCTGCCGCGCCTCGGCCTGGTTGACGAAGACGGCCCGCGCGTCGCGGGCGACGTCGGAGTCCATCGACACGACCTTCACGCCGCGCTCGGCGGCCTGCCTCAGCGCGGGCGCGACCGCGTCCGCATCGGTGCCGGCGATGATGAGCGCGTCCGGTCGCTGCTCGGCGACGGAGCCGATGAGCGGGATCTGCGAGGCGGCCGACGCGTCGGTGGCCCCGACGATCCGGCTCTCGCCGCCGAGCTCCTCGACGGCCCGGCGGACGCCGCGCTGCTCGATCTCCTCGTACGGGTTGTCGAGCTGCTTGGGGATCGAGACGACCGTCAGCCCCTCGGTCGGGGTCGCCGCCCGGCGTGCCTCGTCGTCGTCCGCGGCGCCGCACCCGGCGAGCAGCAGCCCGCAGGCGAGCGCGAGCAGTCCCGCGATCGGACGCCGCCGGCACGGCACGCGGTGCGCCGTGGATCCCCTGAGCTCGGGCTCGACCACGGTGAACAGGGTGCCAGGCTCAGACGGACCCGTCCGCTGCAACGGACCGTGCGCGACCGCGACTCGTGCCGCGCGATGGTGTTCGTGATGTCCGTGCGCTCCCTCCCCTTCCGACCACCCGCCGCCGCGGCCGTGGTGACCGCCGCCCTCGCCGTCGCCGCGACCACCACGACCGGCGCGGAGGCGCAGGCGCCCTGCCCGGGCGCGCAGCCCGCGTGCGTGTACGGGGCGCAGTCGGAGATCGGGTCGCGGTCTGGCGGGGCGCTGCGGTTCCCGCAGGCGCTGGCGGTGTCGGGCGACACGCTCTACGTCGGCGACCAGGGGTCGAACGTCGTCCACGCGTTCCGCACCACCGACGGCGCGTTCCTGCGCGAGGTCGGCCGGCCCGGCACGCGGGCGGGCGAGGTCACGGCCGTGGGCGCGCTGGCGACCGCGGGCGACGGGTCGCTGATCGTGGCCGACGGCTCCAACCGCATCCTGCGCTTCGGCGCGGACGGCTCGTTCCTCAACCAGTGGGGCCGGCCGGGCACCGAGCCAGGTCAGTTCCGCTTCGGCGGCGGACGGGGGAACGACGCGGGCGCCGGCGGCGGCGTCGCGGTGAGCGGCGACGTCGTCTACGTCGCGGACTCCGGCAACAACCGGCTCCAGCGGTTCACGCTGAGCGGCGAGTCGCGTGGCGTGATCGTGCCGCCCGGGACGCTCGGCTACCCCAAGGGCGTCGCGGCGCGCGGGTCGCGGCTGCTCGTGGCCGACAACCAGAACCACCGCGTGCTCGTGCTCGACAACGGCGGGCGGCTCCTCCACGAGATCAAGACGGACGCTTCGGCCGGGCGTGGGGATCTGAGTCATCCCTACGGCGTCGCCTTCGACCCGGCCGGGCGCGTGTTCGTCGCGGACAACATGAACCACCGCGTCGTGCGGTTCTCGACCGGCCCGGCCTACCCGTACAAGGGCCGCTGGGGCGCGTTCGGGACGAGCGCGGGGCGGCTCGCGTACCCGCGCTCGATCGCGACCGACGGCGCGGGGAACGTCTACGTCGCGAACACCGGCAACGACCGCGTGGACGTATACGACAAGGGCGGCGCGCTGCTGCGGTCGATCGGGCGTTCGGGCCGCGCGACGGGCGAGTTCAACGCACCGGCGGGCGTCGCGGCGGACGCGGCGGGCTTCCGCGCGGTGGCGGACTCGATCAACGGGCGCATCCAGCTGATCGGGCCGGACGGGAAGGTCGCGGCGGTGTGGGGCTCCCCCAACCCGGGGCCGACGATCCTCCAGCGGCCGGTCGCGGTGGCGTTCGACGGCGCGGGCGACGCGTACGTGCTCGACACGCGGCGGGCGCGGATCTTCCCGTTTGCCCGGTCGAAGGGGACGCCCGGGACGCCGATCGGCGCGCAGGGCCGCGGGCCGGGGAAGCTGATGGACCCGTCCGCGATCGCGTCGGACAACGCGGGGAACCTCTACGTCGCCGATACCGGCAACGAGCGGATCGCGATGTTCACCAAGAACGGGACGTGGCTGGGCGCGCTGGACGACGGCGTCGGGAAGGTGCGCGGCGTGGCGGTCACGCCGGACGGCTCGCGGATCTACGGGGTGGCGGAGAACCGGATCACCGCGTACGACCGGCACGGCGTGTCCCTGGACGAGTTCGGCGGGACGGGGTCGAAGCTCGGCAAGCTCAACGCGCCGAGCCAGATCACGCTGGACGCCGCGGGGAACGTGTGGGTCGCGGACACCGGCAACCACCGCGTGCAGCAGTTCGGGCCCGAGGGCGAGCGGCTCGCGACGTTCGGCGAGCGGGGTACCGGCGCCGGCCAGTTCACCGCGCCGACGTCGGTGGCCGTCGACTGCACCGGGCGGCTGACGGTGACCGACCGGGAGAACAACCGCGTCCAGCAGTTCCAGCTGCTCAACCCGAGCGCGTCGCCGTGCGGGGCGCTCCCCGCGCCCGCGACGCCGCCCGCGCCGAAGACGCCGACGCTGCCGGACCCCGAGGGTCCCGCCGTCACGCTGAAGCCGCTCCGCGCGTCTGGTGTGCTGGCCGCCCGCAACCTCCCGGTGAGGGTCGGCTGCGACACGGCGTGCACGGTCACCGGCACGCTCAAGCTGACCCCGCGCGCCGCGCCGAAGAAGCCGAAGGGCAAGGGCAAGAAGGCGCCCGCGCCGACGGTCATCACGCTCACCGCGCCGTCGACGGCGGTGCCCGCGGGCGAGTCGAAGATCGTCCGGTTCACGCTCACCGCCGCGCAGGTCAAGACCCTCCGCAAGGCGCTCGGCGGCAAAACCGGCCTCTACGCCGACCTCTCCCTGACCGCCTCGGCCGCAGCCGGCGCCCCGGCCCAGCTCTCCGAGCGGCTCTCCCCCACCGCCTGACGTGGCCGACCGCCTCGAAGCGCTGCTCCAGCAGTCGTGGGACGGCGGCTTCGACGCGCTCTCGCCCGGGATGCGGGCGGTGCGCGGGCTGGTGACGGTGATCGGCACGGCCGAGAACGGCGGGTTCGTGTCGGTGCTGTGGGATGACGACGACGGGCCGGACGGCATGGCGCGCGCGGTCGAGGAGGCGGTCGCGGGGGCGCGGCTGATCGGCGCCACCGACCACGCGGCCGTGCTGGCCGACTTCCGTGCGGTCGGCCCGGCGAGCCCGTCCGGGGCGGCGGTGCGGCGGGCGGAGGAGCGCGGCGAGGAGATCCCTTCCGCGCTCGAGGCCACGCTGGAGGCGCTCGACGAGCGGCTCTCCGCGCTCCCGCCGATCGACCCGCTCCTCCTCGCGTACGCCGACGCGCACCCGGACGAGCTCCCCACCGTCGCGCCCGTGCGAGCGTCGCCGCGGCGCCTCACCGAGGCGGAGCTGTGGGCACGGTGCGCGGACCTCGGGAGCTCGCCGGGCGCGGCGCTCGCGGAGCTGGTCGCCGCGGTCCGCGCGGAGGTGCCGGCGCTGGCCGACGACCCGTCGCTGCACGCGCTGACGCGTGCGTCGGTCCTCACCTACCTGACCAACGCGGGCGACGAGCCCGTCCCGCTCGCCGACATCCGCGCGATGGTGCTGGAGTCGGCGAAGCACTGGTAGCCCGTCTAGGCGGGCGCCGCCGTGTGCCGGGCGCGCCAGGCGGTGGCGATGGCCGCGACGTGGCGTTGGTCGGTGCCGCAGCAGCCGCCGAGGATGGTGAGGTGTGGGAGGTGGTCCGCGAGGGTGACGTAGCGGGCGGCGAGGTCGGACGGGTCGCCCTCGTCGAGCTCCTCGGCGACGTCGAGCTCCGCGTGGCTGCGGGTGGAGGCGTTGGCGCGCAGGCCGACGATCCGGGCCTGCCAGCCGGCGCGGGCGCCCGCGTCGCCGAGCACGTCGGCGAAGTGGGTCGGGTGGGCGCAGTTGATCAGGAAGCCCTCGGCCGCGCCGCCGGTGGCCGCGTCGACCGCCGCGATCGCGTCGCCGAGCGCGGTGCCGTCCGGGAGCCGCCCGTCGGTCTCGACGGTGAACGAGACGATCGCCGGGACGCCCGCCGCGACCGCCGCGCGGACGATGCCGATGGCCTCGTCCGCGTACGTCATCGTGATCGCGGCGACGAGATCGGCGCCGCCCGCGGCGAGCGCGTCGACCTGGGCGGCGTGGTAGGCGGCCGCCGCGTCGGCGTCCATCCGCTCCTCCACCACGTAGCCGTCCCCGCGCGGCCCGACGACGCCCTCGACCCGGACGTCCACGTCGGGCGCGGTGACCGCGAGCTCGCGCGCGAACGCGACCGCGTCCCGGTTGACCCGCGCGAGCGCGTCGCGGTCGTAACCCAGGCGCGCGCCCCAGTCCGCGTTCGCCCGCCACGTCGGCGTGTCGAGGTGGAGCCGCGCACCGTGCTCGCGCGCGAGGGCGAGGAACCGCTCGAAGTACCGCGCGAGGTGCGCGCGACCCTCCGGCGTGTCGAGGAGGGGGAACGCCGCGAACTCCGGGAGGTCGAGGCCCTCGTGGAAGACGAGCACCGTCTCGAGTCCGCCGTCGGTGAGGACGAGGTCGTTCGTCATCGGACGACCCTCCCAGAGCCGCCGCGCGGCGTGCAACCCCAGGTCCGCCGATCGGTGCACATGGCCGCGCGCCGCGCGGGTACGACGCGGCGCATGATCCGCACGCTCCTCGCCGCCGCGCTGCTCGCTCTCGTCGTGCCGGCGACGCCCGCTGCCGCGCAGGACGCGCCGGCCGAGAGCGCCCCGCCCGGCGCGTTCGTCGACCTGCACGACGTCGCGCCGACGGTCGTGGTGGAGATGCGGTACCGGACGGCGCACAACTTCCTCGGCCGCCCCGTGCCGGGCTACCGCGAGAACACGTGCCTCCTCACCCGGCAGGCGGCCGAGGCGCTGGCGCGCGTGCAGGAGCGGGTGCGCGCGGACGGGCTCACGCTGAAGGTCTACGACTGTTTCCGCCCGCAGCGGTCGGTCGACGCGTTCGTCGCGTGGGCGAAGGACCTGGACGACACGCGGATGAAGGCCGAGTTCTACCCGCGCGTGCGTAAGGACCGGCTGTTCGAGGACGGCTACATCGCCGAGCAGTCCGGCCACAGCCGTGGGAGCACCGTCGACCTCACGCTCGTCCACACGCCGCCGCGCCGCCAGGAGACGTACGCGCGCGGCGACCGGCTGCGCGACTGCACCGCCCGCGCCGGCGTCCGCTTCCGCGACAACTCGCTCGACATGGGCACTGGCTACGACTGCTTCGACCCGCGCTCGCACACGTACCACGGGCGGATCAAGGGCGAGCAGCGCGCGAACCGCCTGCGCCTGCGCCGCCCGATGCTCGCCGCCGGGTTCAAGCCGCTGAAGGAGGAGTGGTGGCACTTCACGCTGCGCGCCGAGCCGTTCCCGGAGACGTTCTTCGACTTCCCCGTCGAGCGGGCGGCGATCGCCGGTTCGTGATCACGCAACGGCGCGCGATCGGCGCGTAGCCTCCGCGGGCGTATGACGCTCGACGAGAGGCCCGCCGCGGCGGGCGGCACGACGCTGGACGAGATGCTCGAGGCCGCCGCCGGCGGCGAGGCGACGGTCGCGGCCGGGTGGGGCCAGGGCCGCGCGACGT
>DATMVO010000426.1:0-4795 GCA_035563115.1 Solirubrobacteraceae bacterium | reverse complement strand
GGCCGTGGTGTGCGGCCTGGCCGTCGCCGCCACCGTCGGCCTCCTCGCGCGCGAGCTGGTCTGGCGCGACCGCTAGCGTCTCACGCCGCTCACCGGTACAGCGCGAGCAGCTCCTTGGCCGCGCGCTCGCCCTCCTCCGCGCCGCCGTTGATGAAGCCCTGGAAGTCCTGCGAGCAGTGCTCCCCGGCGAAGTGGACGCGGCCCTGCGGCACGCGCTCGTACGTGCAGTACTTCTGCACGTAGCCCGGCGACCAGTACGAGTACGCGCCGCGCTGGAACGGGCTCGTGTGCCACGCCGCCAGCGTCGCCTTGCCGGTCGCCCGCGCGGTCATGCCCGGGAACGCGGGCTCGACCTGCTTGAGGAACGTGGCCGCCTGCGCCTTGACGAACTGCGCGGTCGCCGGGTCGGCGTCGGTCGTCTCGCCCCACGGCTTGGGCGGCACGACCGCGCGCGCGGCGTCGCCGGCGAAGTAGTTGCAGACGATGCCGCGCGTCCCGGGCTCGCCCCACGTGCCGTCCCAGAACTGCCCGAACCGCTCGCCGAACGCCGACCCGGTGCCGTTCCCCCACGGGCCCGGCTTGCCGTAGAAGCGGTCGGTCGTCTGGACGTGGAGCTTGTGCACCGCGCCCATCGGCATCGCCGCGATCTGCGCCTTCTTGCGCGCGTCGAACCCGGAGTTCGCGAAACCGCCGCGCGCCTGGATCTCCTTCAGCACGCCGATCGGCAGCGCGAGCACGACGCGGTCGGCGGTGACCGTCTTCGTCTGGCCGCCGGCGGTGAACGTCAGGGTCACGGTGCCGGTGGCGTTCGCCTTCAGCGCGGTCATCTGCCAGCCGAGCTTGATGTTGGCCGACCCGATCTCCGCGGCCTGCAGGTGCGAGAGCTGCTGGTTGCCGCCGACGATCTTCCACCGCTCGTCCGACTCGGCCCAGATCCACCAGTCGTCGGCCGGCATCTTCGTGCCGAACCCGAGCAGGCAGATGAGGTCGAGCGCGGACTGCTCGTGCGCCTCGGCGCCGTACTCGAGCACGTACGCGAGGCTCACGAACTTCCCGAGCCGCGAGCCGTACCCGCCGGGGATGTACCGCTCGACCCAGTCGCGGACCGTCATGTCGCTGATCGCGAGCGCCGCCGCCGACCACTTGGCGTCGTACGGCCACGGCCACGTCGGCAGCGTCCGCATCTGCTGGTCGAGCACGGCGTCGGCGCCGGAGGCCTCCCACTCGGCGACCATGTCCGCCCACGGGTAGTAGGCGCCGTCGATGACGATGGTGTCCTTGGAGCCGGGCGTCTGCACCGTCGGCAGCTCGATCAGGTCCAGCCCGTAGCGCTCGCACAGCGCGTGGATCGTCGCGTGGTTCGTGTCGATCAGCTCACCGCCCCACTCCGTCCACTGCCCCGCGTCCCACGACGTGGTGTTCGTGGCGGTGCGCCCGCCGATGTACGGGGCCGCCTCGTAGACCGTCACGTTGCTGAACCCGAGGTCCTTCAGGCTCCGCGCGCACGTGATGCCGCTGATGCCGGCGCCGACGATGGCGATCGTGGGCTGAGTCTTCGGGCCGGCGGCGAACGCGCGCCCGCTGCTCAGCGCCCAGCCGCCGACGGTCGCGCCCGCGCCGGCGACGGCGCCGCGGCGCAGGATCTCGCGGCGGGTCAGGCCGGCGTCGGACGCGGCCATCGCGCGCGCCCGGCCCTCGGCCTCGGCGACGTCGACGCCCTGGCGGTCGGCGGCGGTGTGCAGGCGCACGAGGCGCTGCAGCACACGCATGTGCGGGGTACGGGCCATGGTGGGTTCCTCCCTGGGGTGGTACGAGCGAGCGCGGCGGCGCTCAGGCTTCGGGCAGCGCGTCGACGAGGTCCGGCCGGTGCTCGCGCACGTAGTCGGGGGCGAACGTCTCGCCGCGGAAGAAGGCCGGCGCGCGCAGGCGCCAGACGAGCATCAGCGCGAGGCCCAGCCCGACGGCGACCGCGCCGATCGCGAACACGCCGCCGACGCCGAGGATCGTCGTGGAGCCGTAGTCCGTCGCGTACGTGTCCTGCAGCGTGCGGACGAGCGCCCAGCCGAGCACGGCCGTCCCGGCGAGCGGCAGCAGCCCCTCGACGAGCAGCGCACGCGGCCCGCCGCCCAGGATGCGCGTCCGGAACGCCCACAGGTAGGCGATGCCGAAGACGGTGAAGTACAGCGCGATGAGCAGCCCGAGCGCCCCGATCGCGTCGGCCAGCACGTTCTGCGAGACGAGCTGGAGGAGGACGAGCACCGCGCCGCTGCCGGCCGCGATCGCGATCGTGCCGGCGACGGGCGCGCCGGTCCGGCGGTCGACGGTGGCGAACGTCTCGGGCAGCGCGCGGTACGCGCCCATCGCGAGCAGCGCGCGGGCCGACGGCACGATCGCGGCGGCCAGGCACGCGGCGGCCGAGGTGAGCACGGCGATCTCCATCAGCGTGCCGAACCACGAGCCGATCGCGGCGGCGCCGACGACGCCGAGCACGTCCCCGGCGTTCTCCTCATTGCCGAGGCCGATGCCGTCGGTCCCGACGCCCGCGTACGACTGCACCGCGACGCCGGAGAGCAGGTAGAAGCCGAGCAGGAGGGCGACCGAGAGCGCGATCGCGCGGCGCGGCGTGGAGGCGTCGTCGGCCTCCTCGACCACCGCGGACGGGCCGTCCCACCCCCAGAAGAGGAAGATCGTCAGCAGCAGGCCGGCGGACAACGCGCCGCTGCCGTCCACGCTCGCCGGGTTGAACCAGTCGAGGCTCGGCGTGATCGCCTGGTCGCCGGCGCTGCCGCCCGCGACCTTCACGAGCGCGACGACGGTGAAGACCGCCAGCACGGCCATGCCCGCGACGAGCAGGACGGTCTGCAGGCGAGACGACAGCTCGATCCCGCGCAGCGCGAGCGCCGTGACGATCGCCAGCCACACGAGGCCGACCGCCGTGGTGGCGACCGCCGAGTCGGCGAGCGAGTCGGCGCCGATCGCCAAGAAGGCGTAGGCGCCGGTGACGAGCGCGAGGTTGGCGAGCGCGATGAGCGTCGCGACCTGCGCGGTCCACGAGGTGAGCCAGCCGAGGCTCGGCCCGAGCGAGCGGCCGACCCACACGAGCATCGTGCCGCAGTCCGGGTCGCGCCGCAGGAACGCGCGCTGCATGATCGTGACGCAGAGGATCGGCAGGAAGCCGAGCACGATCAGCGCCGGCGCCTGGGTGCCGACCGTGGCGGCGAGGAGGCCGAGCGTGACGGCGAGGCTGTAGGCCGGGGCGGTCTGGACGACGCCGAGGACCGTGCTGCCCAACAGCCCGATCGTGCCGGGCTTCAGGCCCTTGTCGACGACGCGCGGCTCGGCTGCCGCGGCGGTGCCGGCGGCGGCGGTGCGCGCCTCGGCGGCGGCGGAGATCGTGGGGGTGCTCATGCGGGCTGCTCCTCGTGGATCTTGGCCTCGGCGGGGCGTGGCACGTACCCGCCGTACATGGGCAGCTCGAGCTCCGGCCCGAGCCGGTCGAGCTGGTCGAGCATCCGGTTGATGCCGAAGCTCCCGCGGCGCCGCGCGGTGGCGGCGGCGTCGAGGTCGAGCGTCACCGTGATCTGCTCCTCGCCCGTCCCGGCCTCGTAGCGGATCGTCCCCTCCGGGTCGACCACGACGCTGCGGCCGTGGCCGTACGGCGACGGCGCGTTGAGCGAGACGACGTGCAGCTGGTTGAAGATCGCGTTGGCGCGGGCGCAGACGACCTCCGGCTCGCGGTCGGCCGTGCTGGTGAGCACCGGCTGCAGGACGGCCTCGGCGCCGTACCAGGCGAGCTGCCGGAAGACCTCCGGGAAGGTGCCGTCGTAGCAGATGGCCAGCCCGATCCGGCCGACGCCGGGGATGTCGAACGTCTCCAGCCGGCGCCCCGGCGTCGTCTCCTCGAAGGGCTGCCAGGGGAAGCACTTGCGGTAGCGCGTGACGAGCTCGCCGTCGGGGTCGAAGACCAGCGCGGTGTTGGCGATCCCGTCCGGCGTGCGCTCGTAGACCGTGCCGGGGACGAGCCACAGGCCGGTGTCGCGCGCCAGGCGCGAGAGGCGGTCGATCGTCGGGCCGGGGACGTCGATCGCGACCTCGTCGGCGTACTCGGCGTGCTCGTCGAGGAGGGTCGGCGGCGCGGAGAGGTAGAGCTCGGGGGCCATCACCAGCTCGACGTGCTCGAGCAGCGTCGCGGCGGTCCGCACACGCTCCTCGAACCGGTCGAGGGTGGCGGCGGGATCCCCGGCCACGTGCCCGTGCTGGAGGGCGAGGATCGTCAGCAGGCGCGACATGCGGGAACCCTGTCAGCCCCTCACCTTTCGGCGGAACCGACAAGGTGTAGGGGAGTCGACCCGCCTCAGCCGACAGCCTGTGTGGCGACGGCCGAAAGGCGGCGCGTCGGCGGTGCCGGGCGCGGCGCGGGCCACGGCGACGGGTCCTCGCAGGCCGGCGTGAGATGACGGCGGGCGCGGAGCGCGAGCTGGAGCTCGAGCAGCACCTGCGTGTCGCCGGTGTCGACGCCGAGGACGTCCTCCAGCCGCGCGATCCGGTCGTACAGCGCCTGCCGGTTGAGGTGCAGCGCGCGCGCCGTCTCGGCCTTGCGCCCGCCGTGGAGGCAGAGCGCCTCCAGCGTCGGCAGCAGGTGCGCGCGCCGGGCGGCGTCGTAGGCCTCCAGCGGCCCGAGCACGCGGTCGACGTAGGCGGCCAGCTCGCCCTCGTCGCGCCAGCGCCACAGGAGCCGGTCGAGCGGCATCCGCAGCGCGTCGTGCCACGGGCGCGCGGGAAGGGCGAGCGCGGC
>DATMVO010000425.1:0-54417 GCA_035563115.1 Solirubrobacteraceae bacterium | reverse complement strand
GCGCCGCCCGCTCGGCGCTCGGCTCCGGCGGGCGTCCCGAGGGAGTTCTTCTGATGAGCTACGAACTGCGCTCGCTGGTCCGGGTGCGAGCGGCGGCTCGAGCTCCGCGCGTCGTCGCGGTGACCGCGCTGGCCGTGCTTTCGCTCAGCGGCCTCAAGGGCCTCATCGCGACGCCGGTCCCGCCACCGGCGCCGACGACGCTTGCAGCGGAGAGCACGGGATCCGCAGCCACGTTCGCCGAGTCCTTCGCGCGGGCGTACCTGACGGTCGATCCCTCCCGAGCTGAGCGGTGGTCGACCGCGGTCGCCGCGTTCGCGCCTACAGGTTTCGGTGCGCTCGAGCAGCCGTCACGACGGGCGATGCGTGTGCGGTGGACCGCGGTCGTCGACTGGTCGCGAGTCTCGCCCCGCCGCGTCGTCGTGACCGTTGTCGCAGACACCTCCGTTGGGCTGCTCCACCTCGCGATAGCAGTCGACCGGAGCGCTGCGGGTGCCCTGCAAGTCGGCGCAGCGCCTGCGCTCGTCGGCGGGCCGATCGTGAATCGGGACGCGCGCCCGACCGTTGAGCGTGAGGTCGACGACGAAGCGCTGCGTGCCGTCGCCGGCCGTGTCGTAAAGAACTACCTCGCCCGCGAGCGCGACGACCTGGCGGCCGATCTGGCGCCCGGCGCCGTCGTCTCCCTCCCCGACCTGCGCCTGCGCGTCGCGTCCCTGGACGGCGTGACGTGGAGCGGCCGACGCGTCGCCGTCGCGGTGACCGCGCGCGGACGCGGCGGCCTGCGGCTGGCGCTCCGTTACGAGCTGGTCGTCGTCCGGCGGGGCGGCCGGTGGCTCGTTCGAACCGTGCACACCAACCCCGTCGCGAACGGAGGCAGTCGATGATCAAGATCCACATCCTGCGAGGGGCGGTCGCGTTGCTCGCTGCGGCCCTGACGCTCATCTGCGCCGACCCGGTGCTCGCGCAGACGAGCAACCTCGGCGAGAAGGTCGGGAGCGAGGTGGAGGCGCTCGCGACCGGGCTGTTCCTCGGCGTCGCGGCGCTGGTGGCGATCCCGGTCCTGAGCCGGCGCGACGTCAACGGCGGCCTCGTCGTCGCGCTGCTGGTGCTCATCCTCGGCGGCTTCATCTTCGCGCCGGAGTCGGTGAAGTCGGTCATCGACGACCTCTGGAGCTCGGTCGCGTGAGCGACGACGGGACCGTCACGATCCGATCGTTCCGGCTCGCGTTCGAGCTGGAGAGGCGGATCCACAAGATCGACCGGTGGCGCATCCCGGTGCCGTACGGAGTGCCGCTGCGAGCGCTCGCTTACGCGGTCGCCGCACTGGCGGTTGTGCTGGTCCTGGGTCGGCTCCCAGTCCTGGGCTTGCTGCTCGACGAGGTGCCGTGGCCGATCCGGTACGGCGTTCTGCCGATCGGCGCCGCGCAGCTGCTCACGCAGGTGCAGGTCGACGGGCGGCCGGCACACGACGTCCTGGTCGTGTGGATGCGGCTGCGCGTCCAGCCACGGCGATCGATCGCGTTCGCCTCCACGCGCGCGCGTGTGCGAGAACGGATGAACGAGGTGCTCGTCGTGCCCGACGAGCGCCACGTCGAGTACCGGCGCGGTGCGATCGAGGGTGCCGGTCCCGTCGTGCTGCGCCGACCGGCCGAGCTCGATCCACGCGGGCGGCGTCTCCTCGTACGCCCGTCGGACGGCACGGCGTTCCGGGCGAAGCGCGTGCTGCTCAAGCCGGGGCAGCGGGTGGTCGTCGCGTGAGGGCGCCGCTGACGTTCGCGTGGCGCAATGTCGTGTTCGGCGCGAACGTTGCGGACGCCTGGGCGCTGTTCCGCGTGCACACCCGCTCTTATCCAGGGCTGGCGACGCCGGAGAAGCTCCAGGTGCTCGGCGAGCTGGCCGGGTTCGCGAGCGCGCTCGAGCGCGACTTCCAGCTTCTGCGCGTCACCCGCGCGTGGTCGACGCCCGACTACCTCGCGGCCGCCCGCGCGGGCCTGGACCCGGAGTACGCTCACGCCGAGCGCTTCGACGACCTGCTCGACACGCACGTCGCCGTCTTGGAGGACGACGTTCCTGCTCGCCCCGAGCTCTTCGTCTCCGTGCGGCTCGCGCAGCTCGACGACGGCCTCGGAGCGACGATTGCCGCCGCGCGTGAGGGGCTCGTCGGCTTCGTCGACCGGGCGCTTGGTCGCGGCGACGCACGCGGCCTCAGCCAGCGGCGGCTGGACGAGCTGCTCGACCTCGAGGCGCGGCTGTTCGATCGCGTCGCGGACTACCTAGACGTCGAACGCGCTGCGTCGCGCGAGTTCCAATGGCTTGTGCGCCGCGCGTTCTCGCGCGGCGTTGGCGAGCCGTGGCTGGATGTGTTCTGGCGGCCGCAAGCACTGGTGCTCGACGCGGAGGATGAGGACGGCGGGCGGAGGTTCCGGCCGCTGGAGGCGGACGTGCTGCGGCTCTACGACACGCCGATCGAGCAGGACGACCGCGCGCTGACGATCCGTGGCGAGAACGCCGACGTCCACCAGGCTCTCCTCACCGTCGGTGCGCTGCCCGAGGCGACGCCGTTCCCGGGCCGACAGGCCGAGCTGCTCTTCGCGCCGCTGGAGGCGCTGCCGTTCCCGGTCGACGCGTGCTTCGGTGCACGGTGGATCCCGAACGACCGCGCGCTCGCGCTCACGCGCCGGCGTGTCGTCGATGCCGACCACGCGTACACCGAGGAGAGCCACGGCGAGCACGGCCCGACCGCGACCGCCGCCGCGCGGCCGGGTGTCGCGCGCGAGCTGGAGGAGTACCTGACGTCGTCGGACCGCCCGCCGCTGCTGCGCGGCCAGATCGGCCTGGCGGTCGGCGCCGACTCGCGCGAGGAGCTCGAAGCGCGGGTGCAGCGGTTGCGACGGGAGTACGCGCCGATCACCCTTCAACGGCCACTCGGCGAGCAGCTCCGCCTGTTCATGTCGCACCTGCCGGCTCAGCTGTCGCCGGTCGCACGGTACGACGACGTGCTCCTGCCGGAGCAGTTCGGCGCGATGGTCCCGACGGCCACGCACGCCGTCGGCTCGGCGGCCGGTACGTACGTCGGGTACACGCTTTCGGGCTCGCGCCAGCCGGTGCTCTTCGATGCGACCGAAGCGTCCCGGACGTCGCGGCCGCCTTCGGTGCTGTTCGCCGGGACGTCGGGCGGTGGCAAGTCGGTCGCGGCGCAGCTGGTCGCCTACCACGCGTTCCTGGCCGGGTCGAAGGTCATCGACATCGACCCGAAGGGCGACCACCGCCTCGACCAGGTCGTCGGCGCGGAGAACGTCGACGTCGTCGAGTTCGGCGCCGGGGCTGAGCACCGCGGCGCGCTGGACCCGCTGCGGATCGCCCCCGAGGACCTGCGCGTCGAGCTGGCCTACTCGTTCCTGGTCGAGCTGCTGCCCGCTCCGGTGCCGCCTCAGTGGCAGACCGAGATCCGGGCCGCGGTCGCCGAGGAGGTCGACGCCGGCGGACGCAGTTGCTTGGGCGTCGTCGAGCGGCTGGATGGCGGCGACGACGAGGCGCGCGCTGCGGCGCGCGCGATCCGCGTGCACGCCGACACGGGTCTGCTCCGCCTCGGATTCGCCGACACGGATGCGCCGCTGCCGGAGGTCAGCGGTCGCCCGGTGACGATCGTGCGCGTCCAGAACCTCACGCTGCCCGAGCCGGGCACCCCGCGGACCGAGCACACCGCCGAGGAGCGGACCGGCCGCGCACTTCTGCGCCTCCTCGGAGCGTGGGCGCTGCACCTCATGCACGCCGACCTGGAGCGGCACAAGGTCCTGCTCTTCGACGAGGTCTGGACGTTGACCGGCGACTCGGCGGGCATCGCGCTGCTCGGGCGCGTCGCGCGTATCGCGCGCAGCCTGAACACGCTGCCGCTGCTCCTGACGCAGATCGGCGCCGAGATCGGCAAGCTCGCCGCGTTCGTCGGCTGCGTCCTCGCGTTCGGGGTGGAAACCGAGGAGGAGGCGGAGTCGCTGCTGCGCGTCGTCGGCCTCAACGCCGACGACCCTGCCCGCCGCCGGCAGCTGTGCGGGTTCCGACGCGGGCGGTGCTTCATGCGCGACTACGAAGGTCGGATCGCACCGGTTCAGGTCGATCCGGCCGACCCGGCGCTGCTCGCCGGGCTCGACACGACCCCTCCGAGCCGTGCGGATCGCACGCCGCTGTTCACCTCGCCGTGATGTCCGCCGTCGCGCGGTCGCGGCCGCCGCGCTCGCGTTGGCGTTGCTGCTCGCGGCGCCCGCGGGCGCGGCCGACAGCGGCTCGGCGTACGTCGATCCCACACGCGACCTCGGCGCCGGCTCACCCTCTTGCCGCGAGGCGCTGCCGACCGCGCAGCGCGAGAGCTGCCGCCGGTCAGGGTCGGCGGTCCACGAGTACCCGCTCAGCTCCTACGGCTTCGACGTCCGCGTCGACTTCTCGCTGACCGATCCGGGCCAGAGCTTCCTCGGCGGCTTGCAGTCGCTGGCCGCCGGCGTGTGGATGGGCATCGTCTTCCTGCTCAAGGGTGTGCTGCTGCTGCTCGAGTGGACGTTCGCGCTCGACCTCACGGGCAAGGCGATGCCCGACGCGCAGCAGACGATGCAGCGCCTGCACCGCGACGCGTTCGGCGCCCCGTGGATGCTCGCGGCCCTCTCCGTGGCCGGGCTGTGGGGCATCTGGCGCGGGCTCGTTCAGCGGCGCACCGGCGAGACGATCTCTGGGCTCGCCGCCACGGTCGGTCTGATGGTCGTCGGGCTGCTCATCATCTCGCAGCCGGCTGCGACGGTCGGCCACTTCTCCCGCCTGGCGAACGACGCCGGGACGTCCGTCCTGGCAGCGGGGACGACCGGCGATCCCGGCAGCTCGCGCGCGGCGTTGGCCTCCGCGCTCGGGGGCGTGTTCCACCAGACGGTGCGGGACCCGTGGTGTGCGCTGGAGTTCGGCTCGGTCGACTACTGCGACGCGCCGACCAAGCGCGGCGAGCAGATCACGAACGCCGACCTGTGGCTCCGCTACCCAGCGCAGTCGCGCGAGCGCGCGGAGCTGCTCAAGCTCACCAAGGGTCAGGACCCCAAGGGTGGCCCGAGCGTGATCGACGCCCTCACCCTCCCAGTCCCGAGTGCCCTCGGGCTGACGGGCGGGACCGACCCCAAGCTCGACGAGGACGTTCAGCGGCTCGTCGCCGAGGCGCCCGAGCGCGTCCGCATGCAGGAAGCCGGCGGCACCTTCCCGCGCTTCGCGCTGCTCGCCGTCATCGCGGCCGGGCTGTCCGGGGCGGGGGCGCTCTACGGCTACACGGCGATGCACCTGCTCTTCGCGTCGGTCAAGACGCTCCTGCTGCTCCTGTTCGCCCCTGCGGTCCTCCTCGCGCCCGCTTTCGGTGACCAGGGGCGCGCGGTCTTCCTGGCGTGGGGGAAGCAGCTGGCCGGCGCGATCGCGGCCAAGCTCATCTACGCCGTCTTCCTGACCGCGGTTGTCGCCGCGACGGCGACGGTGTCGAAGCTCGACCTCGGCTGGTTCGGAACCTGGCTGATCCAGACCGCGTTCTGGTGGGGAACGTTCGTCAAGCGCGACGAGCTGATCGGCCTGGCGTCGCTGGGGCTCCCCCGGACCGAAGGAGGGGGAGCCGGCAAGGCGCTGTCGCAGGGCTACTACGCCTGGCAGCTCGGTCGCGCCGCCAAGGCAGCGACCGGCGCCGCGCTCGAACGGCCAGCACAGGCGGTCGGCGCCGCCCGTCAGCACCGCGCCGACACCCGCACCGCACGCACCGCCGCGACCGCAGCACTCGCGTCCGAGCACCTCGACGCCGACGCTCGCCGGACGCTTGGGGCGGAGCACGCCGCCGCCCGCGGAGGCGTTCAACGTCGGGACGCGCTGCGCCGGGAGCTGCGCGCGACCGACCGTCGCCTGCAGGGCTACGACGAGAACTCCGCTGTCGCCCGCGCGCAAGGACAGGAGCGACCCGTTCCGACCGCCGAGCAGGAGGCGTTGCTCGGCTACCGGGATCGTCTGCGCGCGGCACTCGACGACCCCGAGCTCCAGCACGCCGAGGAGACCGCGCGCCACGGCGCTCGCAACCGCGCGTCCGGCGGTACCGACGTCTCAGACCGCGACGTCGCCAACTACCGCGCCGCCCGTCGTCGCGACCACGACCTCCCCGTCGACCACGACCGCAACCTCCGCGCCGCCGGCGTCGACCCTGACGAGTACCACGCTGCGCCAGCCGAACGCCGCGACGAGCTGCGCGCGGTAGTCACCGAGCACCTGACGCGCGAGCGTGACCTGTTGGCCGCGGAAGACCTAACGGTCGAGCGGACGCATCGTCCGCAGGCCGACCGCGCGGCGCGCTGGTTCCCCAACGAGGAGGTCCGTGCGCGGACCACGGAGGAGCGCGAGCGGCTGCGGCAGGATCGGCGCCACAGTCGCACCCGAGCGGGCGTGTACCGACGTCGGTAAAGGCATGAAGGGTTGACTCCGGTCAGAAGTCAGCCGGCTTCGAGCTCGACCGCATCGCCGCGGCGAACTCGGGGTCGAACTGGATGCGAACTGCGTCGAGCTGGTGACTCTCGGCCAGATCCACCGGCAGACCGAGCGCCGTAAGAACGCGTCTGTCAACTGCCTCGGCAGCATCAAGCTCGTGGAACACGGCGTCGAGCGCCAGCCGCTTCACCCCGGACACCGGTGCTTGCTCGAACCGGCGAGATCACGCAGCGCGTCGGTGACGTCGCTGACCTCCCGGTCCCGGACATCGCTGAAGGGAAGGTTGCGTGGATCTGGTGCCCAGGAATCAAGGACGAAAAAGGCACTCTCAAGGTGCTCCTCCGAGATGTCCGTTGCGCGCGCCCACTCGCGATCGTCGAAGGCGATGGGGGTTCCGTTGGGAAGACCGGCGCGTCGGTCGCGAGCTCGGTGGTAGTAGACCAGCGCGAAGACAACGAGGGTCACCCGCGCCAGACGCTCGGCGTCGTGGCCTCGACAAAGCTCGGGCCGATCGCCAAGCAAGGACTTCAGCTCATCCAGAGGAGGCGCAGGAAGGGCGCCCGCCCGCTCCGCGTACTCGTCGTACGTCGCACAGCATCTCTTGTACTTGGTGCCACTGCCGCAATGGCAAGGGGCATTCCGGCGCGGACGTGCCATATAGGGAACGTAAGTTGACGGGCGGACGGACACGGGGGTGTCTTGCCGCTCCAGGCGACCAGGGAGGTGATGGTTTGCGTTAGCGGCACGCACAGATGAACGGTCGGTTCGCGATCGCCCTCGCTGGACTGGCCCGAGCCGGATTGCTTGTGAAGGGCTCGATCGCCGCCGCGATCGGCCTTGCCGCAGCGATGCTGGTTCTCGTGATGCTGGCTGCCTGGTGGGCGGCGGCCGGGGGCGCGAGCGCGCGGACGGCGTGCGAGGCGGCGCTCCCCGTCGGGCGGCTGGCGGAGCGCACAGCGCCGAAGGAGCTCGTCTCGCTCTTCACCGAGGCGGCGGCGAAGTACGAGCTCGGCGGCGAGGGGCCGGCGATCCTGGCCGGGCTGACGAAGGTCGAGTCGAACTTCGGTCAGAACATGGGGCCGTCGAGTGCGGGCGCGATCGGGTGGACGCAGTTCATGCCCAAGACCTGGAAGGCGTACGGGGTCGACGCGGATGGCGACGGGCGACGCGATCCGTTCAACGCGGCGGACGCGATCCACAGCGCGGCGAACTACCTGCGTGCGAGCGGGGCGCCGCGCGAGTGGCGGAAGGCGCTGTTCGCCTACAACCGCGCTGGGTGGTACGTCGAGAAGGTCCTGCGGGTCGCGCGGACGATGCGGTTGGACGCGCCGGCGGAGGCGGCCGGCGGTCTAGTTGGGTGCGCTGGCGCGATCGATGCGCCCTCGCTCGGCGGCGGCGTGCATCGCGTGACGGGCGGGGGCGAGATCGTGTCGATCCCCGGCTCGCCCGGCGAGTCGATCGACAGTCGGATCCTTCCCGACGTTCTCGCGCTGCAGCGCCGCTTCAAGTTCACGATCACGGACGGCTACGCCACCTCCGGACACGCGGCGGCCGGTGAGCACCCGCTCGGGCTGGGCCTCGACATCGTCCCTGGCCCCGCAGGGTCGTGGGAGGACATCGACCGGCTCGCGGCGTGGGCCGAGCCGGCGCCGGACCAGCCCCGCCGGCCCTTCCGCTGGGTGGGCTACGACGGCGACGAAGGCCACGGGCGCGGCCATCACCTTCACCTCTCGTGGGATCACGCGCCCGCGCCTCGTCCGCCGGCCGCGTGGGTCCTGACGTTAGGAGCGCGATGACCGATCGCGCGAAGACGAAGGCCGACAGCGAGAAGCTCAGCCCGCTTCCTGCCCTCGGCGTGGCGCTGGCGCTCGGGTTCGTCGGGTGGCTCGTCCCCCTCGCGGTTGTGGCCGTCGCCGCACGTCAGACGTTGGACTGCTCCGCCGCCCGGGCGGCGATCGGGACGCTGAGGATCATCAGCGAGAGCCGGTGGAGCGACCCAGCGTCCGCCTACCCGCGCACCGCACGGGAGCAGATGCCTGAAGCGGCGGCCTGGTGGCTCATCGCTGGAGGCATGTTCGCGGTCCTCGTCGTGCTCGCCATCGTCGTCTTTCGCCGGGTGGAGCCGGAGATCGCCCGCGCGCGGCTCGGGCGCCGGTCGTACGAATGGCGCGGCTCACGTCCGCGCACGTGGGCGCGCCCACGCGACATGCGCGAGCTGACCAAGACGGGCACCGGCTTCTCGCTCGGGAAGCTGGACGGCCAGACGCTGACGTCCGACCCAGAGGCCCACGTCGCGCTCATCGCCCCGACGCGCGCCGGCAAGACGACGCGGTACATCATCCCGTGGCTGCTCGAGCACGACGGTCCGGCGATCGTCACCAGCACGAAGCGGGACGTCCTGGACGTCACGCGCGCCCACCGTGAGCGCCTCGGCCGGATCTGGATCTACGACCCCTTCGCGGGCGACTCATGCGACTGGAACCCGCTCGAGGACTGCGACGACTGGTCGACGGCGCTCCGGCAGGCGCAGTGGCTCGCCGACGCCACGCAGCAGGGTGACTCGGAGATTGCTGGCTACTGGCGGGGCGAGGCGGCCAAGCTCCTCGCTCCACTCCTGCACGCAGCCGCGTTGGAGAGCGAGCGCGTCGACGTGGTGCTCCGATGGCTGGACAAGCAGGAGGAGCACCAGCCGGTGCGCATCCTCAAGGCCGCGGGCGCGGAGGCGGCGTTGCTGCAGCTCAAGGCGGTGCTCGAGCTCGACCCACGGAACCGCGGCACGACGTTCATGTCGGCTGGCTCGGTGCTCGCGGCGTACCGCTTCCCGGAGGTCATCGAGCACGCTGGCTCCGGCTTCACGCCCGAGCTGTTCTTCGACGGCACCCCGCAGACGCTCTACGTCGTCGCGGGCGACCGCGATCAGCGGCTTCTCACCCCGTTGATCGTCGCGCTGATGTCCTCAGCGATCGAGGGAGCGCGGGAGCGAGCAACGAGGGTCGGGCCTCTCGACCCGACCCTCCGTGTGCTCATGGATGAAGCCGCGAACATCGCTCCTCTGCGCGACCTCCCGAGCATCCTCTCGCAGTCGGCTGGCTTCGGCATCCGGATCGCGACCGTCTGGCAGTCGCTCGCGCAGTTGCAGGAGCGGTTCGGGCGCGCCGGGGACACCGTCCTCGCCAACTCGACGACGAAGCTGCTGATGGGTCCGATCAGTGACGAGGAGACGCGACGCTTCGTAGACGGTCTGGTCGACAGCGCGCGATCGGACCGCGGCACGGACTCTCGAACTGAGCCCGGCGCCCTACAGCAGTTGGGTGGAACACGCGTGCTGGTCGTCTCCGGCGCTCACGCTCCGGCAGTGGTCGAGCGGCGTCCGTGGTGGGAGATGCGGAGGCTTCGCCGGCGTTCCGACGCCGCCGCTTGATCTCGTAAGCAGGGACGTTCCGGGACGGGCTCGTCGGGTACGAAGTCGCCTGGCAACGTCGGAAGCAAGGAGGTCGGCATGGCACGCGGCTGGATCCACACGGTCTACCGGAGCGACACGCGAAACTGGGCGAACGAGGTGGAAGGCGGCGACCGCGCGTCGAGCGTCCACTCGAACAAGGTCGAGGCAGTCTCGCGCGGCCGGGAACTCGCACAGAACGCGAAGACCGAGCACGTCATCCACAACCAGGACGGCACGATCGGCGAGCGCAACTCGTACGGCAACGACCCGTACCCGCCGGCGGGCTGAGAAGCAGCGACCGGGAGCAACGGGGTTGAGGCCTCAGCAGGGCTGAGCTGGGTTCACCCACTTGGTGACAAGACGGACTTGGCGAGAAGTTCGACATCCCCTCGGGCGCCGGCGATACGCGCCGGTGGCCGAGCCGATCGTGAAGCAACGCGTCGGTGCTCACGGCTAGAAATGGTCGCGCAGTCTGGTGCCGACCGACCTGACGGTCAAGCTGTCCTTTGGGATGGGTACGCGCAGGCGTCAGACAAAGAAGGTCACGCAGGGTCAGATCACCGGTCAGAAAGGCGAGAACCTGATCGAGCGGATCGTGCTCGACATGGAGTTCATCTGGCGGTCGACCGGTGGGACGTTCGACACGGGCATCGACGGCCGCATCGAACTACGCAACGCTCGTACCGGCGAGCCGCTGCATCGAGAAGTGCGCGTTCAGAGCAAGGGGTACGCGGCATACACCCGCGAGACCGAGACTTCGTTCGAGTTCCTGTGCAACGCTGCCGACATCGACTACTGGATGCGCAGTGCCGAGCCGGTGATCCTCGTCTGCTCGCATCCAAACGACCCGCAGGTTCATCAGGTCTGGTTCCGTTGCGTGACCGACTGGTTCGCCGACAAGGAACGACGGGCCGCACGAAAGGTCATCTTCGACAAGGAAGCGGACCGGTTCGACGCATCGTGCGGGGCGCTGCTGTTGAACCTCGCAAACAGCCATGAGCCGGCCGCCCCATACCTCCCGCCGCCCCCGCCGGAGCACGTGTTGTCGAATCTGTTTCCGATCACCGAGTACCCCCGCACGCTGTGGTCGGTCGAGACTGACGCAACCAAGCGGGCGCATGTCGCCAGCACGTACGTCGACGCCCAGATCCCCGACCCGGACTGGGACTTTGTGCTTCATGACCGACGCGTCTATACGCTCCGCGACCCCCGCACAACCTCAGTTCGGCGCTTCGCCGACACCAGCACGGTCGAGGCGCATCCGTCCAGCGACTGGTCGCATTCCGATGACTCCGACCGACGCGCGCTCTGGGTGCAATTGCTGCGCCGCAGCTTGGAACATCAGCTTCGACCCATGCTGAGATGGCACGAGGGCGATCGCCTGTTCTATTTTCCCGGGCCGAAGCCGCTGAAGAACCTCGAGGTCGATGGCCCGTCGGGCCCACGCCTGGTCGTCAAGGTCCAGCCGAATCGTCCGCGACCTGGTGAGAGACACGCAGAGGGCATCTGGTACGTGCGCCCACCAAGCCTTCCGGCCGACCTTCGAGTTCATCGACGGCACGTGGTGCCTTGTCGTCGAGCCGCAGTACCACTTCACCTACGACGGAGAGCGCCCCAACTACCTCGCCGATGACCTTGTAAGCGGCATCAAGCGGCTGGAGAAAAACAAGTCGCTCATCAGCCATCTCGCGCTGTGGCAACACGTACTAAGCCCACCACCTTCACTCCTTGCAAGCGACGCTGTCGCGCTCACGCTCGCGCCGCCGACGCAGGTCGAGCTGCCGATCGGCATCGACGACCGGCGCTGGGAGCCGGCGCCGGAAAAGAAGACCTCGACGCCAGGCCCCGAGCAGGGCGAACTCGCGGCATGAAAGCCGACGTTCTTCCCGAACCGCAGCTCGAGTTCGCCGGCGGCGGCCGTCACGTCGACCCACGCTTTGGCGTCGTCGCCTACGGGCCGGCGGATCTGGAAGCGCCGGGCGCTCCCCGGCAGATCAACGTCGGGATCGTCGGAACCCAAGCGCACATCGACGCGCTCGAACAGTGGCTGACCTCGTTGCGAGAGCCGATCGCCGGCATGAAGCAGCGCCAGCCCGGCCTGTGGCCCGACTTCCCCGGTTTCCGCCAGAGCAGCAGCTACTGCGCAGAGATCGTCATGGATGACCGCACGCAGCGACCGATCAGGTCCCGCGACATCGAGCGCCTCAAGACGATCTCGCCGACCAAGCGAATAAATGCGGCGGTCAAGCTGTATCTCGAGGAGCTCGAGACGCTGGTGCAAGACACGAACGTCGACGTGGTCATCTGCCACATCCCCGAGGAGCTCGACGAAGCCACGCCGCGTCGCGCCGGAGCGAAGCCCAAGCTGGATGTCATCGACAGCCAGACTGCGGATGAAGAACGCCCGCCGGCGTTCCATGACCTACTCAAAGCACGCGCGATGCCGCTTCGAGTCCCGCTTCAGCTTGTCCGCGCACGGGCTTACACACGCGGCGCGCCGAACCGGCCAAGCATGAAGGGGCAGAAGGCCGATGAGCGTCAAGACGACGCGACGATCGCCTGGAACTTCCTAACGGCGCTCTACTACAAGGCCGGTGGGACTCCGTGGCGTCTCGTTCGCGAGTCAACCGATCTGACGGCGTGCTTTGTGGGAATCGCTTTCTTCCGCATCGGCGACGGCAACGACACGGCGAGCAGCATCGCTCAGGTTTTCAACCAGCGCGGTGACGGCGTGATCGTGCGAGGTGGACCGGCTCGTAAGTCCAACGAAGATCATCAACTGCACCTCAGCGAGAAGGGCGCGTACGCGGCACTGAAGGACGCCGTCAAGGCGTACTACGCCGAGCACAAGACCAGGCCTGCACGCGTTGTCGTTCACAAGGTCACGCCGTTCGACGACAACGAACGGGCCGGCATGCTCGCGGCAGCCGATGACCTCGACATCGCGCTCTGCGAACTCGTCTGGGTGACCTCCTCGGGCGTTCGGCTGTACCGCCGCGGCTATCACCCGCCGTGGAGGGGAACGCTGTTGGAGACCGCGCGCGACAGCGCCGTGCTCTACACGCGCGGCACCGTCGAGTGGTACGAGGGCTACCCGGGCATGTACGTGCCGCGACCGGTCGCGCTGAGGGCCGCGTTCGCCGAACGCGGCATTCGGGAGATCGCTGACGAAGTCTTAGCGCTCTCGAAGATGAACTGGAACTCGACGCGCTTTGACGGCCGTGAGCCGGTAACGCTCCGCACCGCACGGCGGGTCGCAAACATCATCAAGCACCTGCCCGAAGACGCGCACCTCGAGCCGACGTACGCCTACTACATGTAGCGAGAACGCCGGTCATTCGACGGGGAACAGCCGCCCCTCTGGGGCTCAATGTCGTTCGCTTCGGCGTGACCCGGATAGGTCGTGGCAGCGAAGAATTCGCCCCCGAGATCACAGGTCGATGTCGACGGCGGCGTCCGGCTCGGCGAACGATGGCATCTCGCACGCGTGCGCGCGCGAGGCCGCCTGCTCCGCCCACGCGTGACGGTCGGAGAGCGAGTCTGGGCGGGTGCCGAAGACGTCTGGGTGCGGGTTGGCGAGCGCCTGCCGGATGCGTTCGTCGTCCGCGTTAGGCGCCGTGCGACCGGCCTGCTCGTGCGCGAGGGCGGTGCGCAGATGCTGCCTGTGCGCCTGGACCCACGTCTCGCGGATGCTGCTCAACTCGACCGCTTGGTCTCGAAGAATCTGCGCCTCGCCGTTCCAGTGCTCGGCCGCAGCCTCTTGGGCGCTCCGCTGGCGGTCGAGCTCGGCACCACGGCGGCGCTGCAGCCGCGAGAGCTCCGCGCGCTCGGCGGCGTTGGCGTCGGCGCGCGTGCGAGCTTCGGCGGCGGCCTGCTCGGCGGCGGCGAGTCGTTCGGCGGTGCGTCGCTCCTCGCTGCGCATCGCGCGGTAGCGGTCGAGCAGCTCTTGGCCGCCGACCGCGCGCGGGACGGCCGGCCCCTTCGTGGCGATCGCCATCGTCTTCTGGTGCGAGGTGCCGAGCATCTCGCGCAGCTCGTCGAGGAGCGGATCTCCCTCCTGATCAGGCTCGAGGCCTGGGAGGGCCTGCTCGGTGCTGGAGGGCGAGACGAGGTAGAAGCGCGCTTCGTCGCGGTGGCGGGTCAGGGCGGTGTAGCCCCACTCTCGGTAGAGGTCATCGCTGCCGAGGACGAACGCGCGGTCGACGGTGGCTCCCTGGGCGGCGTGGGCGGTGACGGCGTAGCCGTGGTCGAGGTGGCCGGCGTCGAGGTAGTCGCTCTTGACCATGACCTCGGCGCCTTCTCGGAGCGCGATGGTGACGGTCCGCTTCTCGGTGTCGACCGCGACGACCTCACCTCGCGAGCCGTTGATGATCCCGGTGCGGCGGTCGTTGTGGCGGCCGAGGATGCGGTCGCCGACCGCGAACTCGCGGCCGGCCGCTCCGACACGGTCGGCACCGAGCCGGCCGTCCTCGTCCATGTGCAGGCGCGCGCGCTGGTTGAGGTCTGCGACGTCGCTCCGGCGGTGGGCGACCATGACCGCGTCGAGCTGGTCCTCCTTCGCCGTCTGCCACCAGTCCGCGACGAGCTGGCCGCGAGCCTCGTCGGCGTTGCGCGCGGCGACGATGCGGTTCTGCTCGCGGTACGTGCTCGCCCACTCGTCGATGCCGCCGACCCTCAGCGCGGCGAGCGCCTGGCGATCCCACTCGTGCTCCTGGCGGCGGGTCTGGTGTAGCTCGACCGCGCCGAGCCGCTCGGCGAGCCCGCGGAACGCGCCGCCGGCCTCGATCTCGGGAAGCTGGTGGTCGTCGCCGACGAGCACGAGCTTCGCGGCCACCGCCTCAGCCTCGTCCGCGAGGCGGCGGAGGTCGCGCGAGCCGACCATGCCGGCCTCGTCGACGACGAGGACGTTGTTCGGGACGAGCGCGTGGCCGGCGTCGAAGTCGAGCTTGAGCCGCGCGATCGTCGTGCTGTCGATCCCGGCCTGCGTCTCCAGCTCGATCGCCGCGCGGGCCGAGAGCGCACACCCGTAGACGCGGTGGCCGCTCGCCTCCCACGCTTCTCGCGCGGCCTCCAGTGCGTAGGTCTTGCCGGTGCCCGCGGCGGCGCGGACGATCTGAATGCCGTCGCCTGAGGTCGTGAGCTGTTCGACCATCGCGGCCTGCTCGCCGGCTATCTGCGGACGGCGCTTGATCGCTAGCTCGACATCGGACTTGTCGGCTATCCCCGTGCCCTCGCCACGGCGCCGCTCGGCGCTGGCGACCAGGGCCCGTTCGGTGGCGAGCATCTCTGGCGTTGAGTAGCGCGGGCCCATCGACGGATGCGCGCCCGGGGACAACCGAACCGCGGCGGGGGTGCGGAGCCAGTCGTCGGCGAGCTGCTCGATCCGGGCGACCGGGGCGCCCGCGGTGTGCTGCTCGGCCCACTCGCGCATGACGGTGCGGCGGTCGAAGGTGCTCGTCTCGCGCGTCACGCCCTCGGGGCTGCTGAGGTGCGCCTCACTGGGACCGGGGACGTGGCGGCGCTCCTCGGGCGCGCGGTGGAGCACGGCGGTGAGCTCGTCGCGGCCGAAGCCGTGCTCGCCGGCCATCGCGCGCCAGTTCGCTCGCAGCCGGTCGACGGGGACGTCGTACTCCTTGCGCCGTCGTGTCTCGAGCGCGGCGACCTGGAACGCCTTTGCCGTCCGGCCGCCGTGTTCGTGGGCGTGCTCGACGATCTCCTGCCGGCGGCGGGAGAGGTGCTCGATCAGGCCGCGGTCGATGCCGCGGATGTCTGCGACGCCGCGCTCGACCGGTTCCCACTCGACGCCGAGCTCGCGGGTGAGGTTGTCCCGGAGCGCTGCTTGGTAGAGGAAGCCGGCGGTGCGGGCGTGCGCGTAGATCGCGCGACCGTCGAGTGTCGACCAGCGGTCGGTCGCGCGGGTGGTGTTCGCGATGACCGCGTGGGTGTGGAGGTGCGGGTCCCCGGCGCGGGACGTGCGGTGGCGGAACAGCCCGACGGCGAGCCCTTCGCCGCGAACGATCTCGGCTCCGCCGCGCCCGCGACGGGTGTGCGTCGCGTGGCTTTCCAGATAGCCGAGCGCCTGCTTGACGGCGTCGTCGTGTGCCTCCCGGGCGGCGCGCGAGATCTCGTCGTCGCCGATGCCGTAGAGGATCGAGACCGACTTGGGTGCGCCGAACGTGAGGTCGAAGCCGATGACCGATCGGGCGTCGGGCTCCTGCCGCAGACGCTCGCCCGAGGGCGCGACGCCGCGGAACAGCAAGCTGAACTCCTCGGCGTCGATGGTGCTGGTGAGGCCGAGCTGGTCGGCGCCGGTGCCGTACCACTCGCCGGGCGCTTCACCGCTTCCGGCGTAGTAGTCCTCGCGGCCGTTGGCGACGGTGTGCGTGTAGTAGCGCTCCGACGCCGGGCTGCCGTCGATCTTGCCGATGGAGACCATCGGTGGCTGGGTCGCGCGACGGCTGCCCGCACCCCCGGTGCAAGTGTGTGCCTGTGCTGTCGGTCGGGGTCTGAATGCCCTTGGTCTGAGCGCGGTGCGGGTGGTCCTGCGGAGGGCGTGGCCGTCAGGCCATGCGGCGGCGAGACCGGCTCGATGACGTAGCGGCATCAGAGCGAATCGGATTCGGTACCGGACCGGCCGCAGATCGGAACCGGTTCGGTTGCGCGTTGGTTCCGTACCGGTTGCACACCGGTTACGTAGTGATTGCGGGTTGGTACCGGACCGGTCCCACACCGGTACCGGTCCGGGCCGGGATCGGGTCGTGCGTCGGAGCACCGCGGCGTCAAGCACCGGCCAGGCGACAGGCCGGTCGATCTAGCAACTCCCGGGGTGGGGTCGCCCGCGGCCGGCGCGACATAGCCAGCAATGGCGATGTCGAACAAGCGGAGGTAAGGGTGACGAGGGTGATGGCGGTCAGCTCGCAGAAGGGCGGGATCGGCAAGACGACGACCACGGCGAATCTGGCGGTGGCGTGGGGCGCGGGGGGGAGGCGGGTGCTGGCGGTCGATCTCGATCCGCAGTTCGCGCTGACGAGGCGGTTCGGCGTGGTGCCGTCGGCGGCGCCGGCGACGGCGTTCGAGCTCTTGGCCGAGGGTGGGAGCTTGGCGGACGGGGTGGTGCGCGACGTCGCGCCGGCCGTCGACCTGGTCGCCGGGCGGCGGGAGCTGGCCCGCCTCGAGCTTTCTCTTGCGGGGGAGCATCACCGTGAGCAGTTCCTCGCCGAGCTGTTCCTCGGTGCGCTCAGCGACTGGGACGACGTCCTCATCGATTGCCCGCCGAGCCTGGGGTTGCTGACGGTGAACGCGATCGTCGCAGCGACCGAGGTGCTGGTCCCGGTCGACATGACCGACGAGGGTGCCCTTCAGGGCGCGGCGGAGGTCAGGGCGATCGTCGATCGGCTCGCGCGCCACTCGCAGGTCAGCGTCCGCGCGCTCGTCCGCACGATGGTCGATACGAGGCGGCTCGTCTACCAGCGGATGAACGCCTCGCTGCCGGAGCTTCGCCTCCCGATCGCTCGCGCGCAGATCCCGCTCGCCGCGGCGTTCCAGAACGCGGCTGCTGAGCGGTTGCCGTTGATGAGCTGGCGAGGTGACAGCCGTGGGGCGGTGGCCTACCGGCGGCTGGCCGATGAGCTGCTCGAGCCGGCGCGGCGCGGAGCGAACGCGTGAGCGGCCCGCGCCGCAAGCTCAGCGCCGTCGACGACCCGCTGGCACTCGGCGCCGGAGGTGCATCGGCGATGGCCGCTCCGCCGCATTCGGGCGCGGAGGAGCGGCGGGCGACGGCACGTCCGTCGTCCCGAGACCTGCCGGCGCTCTTCGTCCGCTTGCCGCCGGGCGAGTTCGACGCGCTCGCCCGCGCGGCGTTCGAGCTCAAGGTGCACAAGCGCGAGCTGGTCGCCGCGTTGGTCTGGCGGTACGTGCGCCCGACGCCGGAGGGGCTAGAGGCGCTGCGCGAGGTGGTCGACCAGCACCGCGGGATAGCCGGCTAGCTCGCAAGGGAGCTAGCCGCCTTGCCGGCTAGAACGGCACGTCGTCCGGTAGGACCGGGAGCGAGCGCGGCTTGGCGCGCTCTGCGGCCACGTAGGCCGCCTCCGTGGCCTCGCAGGTCGGCCGGTCGAGGCACTGGGTCAGGACGTCGAAGCCGAGCTCGAGCTCGCCGAGCCCGCGGGTCTCGCTCAGCGGGACGTGGCGTCGGCAGACGTCGCAGAAGATGGTGATCATGGTGTCCCTCCGTTGGGGTTGTGGATCACCGAGACCGGCCAGGCGCGCAGCGCAGTCAGGGCTGATGGCGCGACGACTTTCCGCCCTGCTCTTCTGCCGTTCTCCTGATCTGACGAAGTTGGCCGCGACAGCACGCCTTGACGGCGCGAGCACCCGGCCGAGGATCGGGAGACACAGCCCTCCGCCTCATGCAGGCGGTCGTCCGTCAGGGCGCGCGCCGAAGGCGTGCCCGACCGCCGTACGGCACGCTCCCGCACGACCGCGCCCTCGCCGCTAGGCGACTACCTCGGCCGTTCGACGGTCGGGCACCGAGCGCGAACGCGGCACGCGCTCGGGTGAGCCCTACGCGACGCGCGCTGCGGCCTTCCTCTGCGGCCCGCGCTTGGGCTTGGCGCTCGTGCCTCGGACCTGAGCCCGAGCGCGTCGGAGGTAGCGGTCGACTGCCGTGGGGGTGAGGCCCATCAGGTCTGCGATCTCGGGGTACTTGTAGCCGAGGACGTGCAGGACGAAGACGTGGCGGTCGCGCGGGCAGAGCTCGGCGACGCGCTCCAGCGCGTCCTTGACCTCCATCCGCGCAGCATCCGTGACGTGCTGCTCGGGAACGATGTCGAGGGAGACGGCGCGAGCGCCGCGCGCGGCATGGCCGTTGGCGAGGTAGATCGTGCCCGCTTCCTCCTGCGCGAGGTCGATCGCGAGGCGCGTGGCGACGACGATCAGCCAGCCGCGGAAGGTCTCGACGTTCTCGGGCTGCCGGCTCACGAAGATCAGCCACGCCTGCGCGCACGCGTCGTCGATGTTCGCGTCGCTGGTCCGCACGCGCCGGCGCACCTTCATGCGCAGCTCGGAGTGGAAGTCGGCGAACAACTGGGCGGCCTCGTCGAGGAACGCGGAACCGGCAGCCATGAGACGCCTCCTGGCTCGGGGTCCCGCCCGGTGCGGGACCGATCCCCGCGTCCCACGCACGACGCAGTCGTGCCAAAGTGGACGGGGTCGGCCCGTGTACCGGTGGACGTGGCATCCGTGTCGACGCCGAAGATCTCGCCCCCGGCGAACCCGGGTGACCGCTCGATCGCGGTTCACGTGACCTCCGCGCTGGAACGGAACGTCTCATCGACGACACCGTCAAGACCATGTGCGCCCGCTGAAAGCGGGAAGGTTCACCTACACAGAGTTGGCCGCGATCCGCTCACCGCAAGGCACTAGTGTCTCCCTCGTGCCCCCGCGTAAAGCCGAGAGCGCCCCGCCGGAGATCGACGACCGGTACGTCAAGGCGCTCGCCCATCCGCTGCGGCAGCGGATCCTGGAGATCCTGAACCGGCGGGTCGCAAGCCCGCGCGAGGTCGCGGAAGAGCTCAACGAGAAGCTCGGAGACGTGGGTTATCACTTCCGGATGTTGCGCGACTACGGCGCGATCGAGCTCGTCCGCACCGAGCAGCGGCGCGGCGCGGTCAAGCACTACTACCGCGCTACGACGCGGGCGGTGCTGTCCAACAAGCAGTGGGGTCAGCTCCCCGCCACGGCGCGTCAGGCGCTGTACGGCCAGACGCTGGAGATGATCTGGCAGCACGCCAGCAAGGCGGCGCTCAACGGCGGCTTCGACGCCGAAGGCGCGCGGTACCGGCTCGAGCGGCTCGAGCTCGACGAGCGCGGCATCGCCGCGCTCAGCACGCTGCTCAACGACACGCTCGCCGAGGCGCTCCAGATCCAGGCCCGCGTGGCCGACCGCCGCTCGGTGGAGGATCCCGCGCCGGAGGCCACGACCGAGCTGGCGATGATCCGTTACCTCCCCGAGGGTCAGCCGGGCTGACCGGCTCGCCCAGCGTCGGTCTCAAGCTCTTCGGGGACGTTCGCGGTGGTTCGGATGAAGCCCGCCGCGCGGGCCGTTCGCGCGGTTCGGCTGGTCGGCCTCTCGTCAACGACGCGGCATCGGCGACACGGACGACGCTACGCGATCATCGCGCGGGCCGGGGAGAGTTGCTCCGTCTCCGCCAGGCCGAGCGGTACTTCCGACGCGGGTGTCGGGCGACCGAGATGGAAGCCCTGCGCGTAACCGCAGGGGGTGCGGTTCAGGTAGGCGAGCTGGTCGGCCGTCTCGATGCCTTCGGCGACGATGTGCAGCTCGAGCGCCGTACCGAGGGCGACGATGGCGTCGAGCAGGCGCGTCGCACGATCGTCATTGGGGACGCCAGTGAAGAACGCACGGTCGATCTTCATGCCGCGGAGCGGGAGGTCGCGCAGGCGTGCGAGTGAGGACCAGTCGGCTCCGAAGTCGTCGAGGGTGCACGCTACGCCAAGTTCCGCCAAGGCTGAGAGGGTGTCGCGGGCGCGGCCGATGTCGGTGTGCAGCGCGCTTTCGGTCAGCTCGAGCCACAGCAGTTCGGCGGGAAGTTGGTGACGGGCGAGCGTCTCGCGCACGAGGGCGGGCATGTCCGTCGTGCGGATCTGCTCGGGTGAGACGTTGACGGAGGTCGCGATCCAATGACCGTCGGCTCGCCAACAGGCGGCCTGTCGGCACGCGGCGTCGAGGACCCAGGCACCGAGCTCGCGGATGAACCCGGTGCGCTCGGCGTCCGGGATGAACGCGCCTGGCGGCACGAGCGTGCCGTCCGGTGTGCGCAGGCGAACGAGCGCTTCGACGCCCCGCAGGACGCCGTCTGACGTCCGGAAGATGGGCTGGTAGTGGAGTTCGAACCGATTCTCGTTCAGCGCTGTTCGCATGCTGCGCTCGACGTCCGCGTCGCGGCGGCGCTCCTGCGAGGCGACGGTGTTCATCGCGCGCAGCACGAGTGGGAGGACCGCGAGTGTGATGGCGAGCGCGGCGAGGGCGAGGGCAAGGTCGATCTGTCCGGTGCTCCGGTCGATCGACGCCTTGACCGGGCTATAGGCGAGGACGACGGTGAGGGTCGATGCTTCGGGGATCTGTCCGTTGAGCGGAACGTCGACGACCAGGTGGTTGCCGGCGATCCTCGGCGAACGCGACGCGTCCGGGATGCGCCTTGCGGCGGCCGAGCCGGCGCTCGCCAGAGGTGTGCCGTCGCCCGCGCGCAGGATCAACGCCTCGAGCGTATCGACCCGTCGGACATAGCCTTGCAGCACAGCGGTGGGGTCCGCCTCATCGTTCTGCTGGCTGTCAGCGAGCGCGACGGTTGCGACTGCGTCCGCGGTGCGCGATGCGCTCGCAAGTGCCTCGTCGCGGACACCGCTGCCGAGGAGACGTCCACAGAGCAGAGCCAGACCCGCCATCGCAGCGAAGAGGCACGTAGCGGTCAGGACCGCGACAAAGAGCTTGGAGCGTAGGAGCACGATGGCGGGACAGACGATGACTTCAAGTCAGTCATCGGCGGGAATGCCCCGCGCCGAACACCCGCCCGCTACATAAGGCGCGTCGTGGCGTCCAAGCGCTCGACGGAAACTGAACGGCGCAGCAGGCCCGCTCACCTCGCTCCTGATGGTCAGAGTAGGGGTGGCGATGATCGCGGCGCTCGCTCGTTCGTTCGTCGACGGCGCGTGACGACAGGCATCGAGGGGCTCCAGCGGCGGCGTGACAAGCGCGGTTCGAGCGAGCTCATGAGCGGAGCGCCGGTGGCCGTCGCCAGTGCATGACGTGGGCGGACGTCGCTCGACGCAGCGACTGACGCGCTTCGCAGACGGCCTGACGGGATGCGCCCTGGCTGATCCCGAGGACCTGGCCGATCGTCCTGTGATCCAGCCCGGTGAGCTCACGGAGCAGGAATGCGCTGCGCATGCCCGGCGGTAGGTGCCGGACGGCGTCCATGAGCCGCGCCACGTCGTCGCGAAGCTCCACCGTGTCCGTCAAGGAGTCGCCTTGAGTCGGCATCCGATCGCTCAGCTCCGGCTCGTCGCGGCGCCGGCGCAGCAGGGAAATCGCTTCGTTGTGCGCGATGCGGTACAGCCAGGCCCGTACGGCCTGGTCCGGACCCGCGCCGTTCCGAAGGGCGAGCATCGCCTTCGCCATCGCGTTCTGCGCCGCGTCGCTGCCGTCTTCGTCATGACGGACGATGGACCGGCAATACCGCTCGATGCGCGGGTGGTGGCGTGAGACCAGGACCGCGAAAGCGTCCTCGTCGCCCGCCGCCGCCCGCCGCGCGAGGACCTCGTCGCGGACGACATGGTGGGGCGGGAAGGCTGTCACTGCGTTCGAAGGTCGGCGACGCAGGCGAGAACGGCGTCGTGGAAGGCGACGACATCCGGACGCGCCTGAGCGGCGATGTGGCTCCCCGGCGAGTTGCGGTGTCCCATCGCGTCGTCGACGGCGAGGTGATGCTCGACCGGGTTCATGCAGCCCATGGTCGATGTGACCGGTGAGCACGACCCGAGAGGAACGTGTGAGCTCCTGAGCGAAGAGGTGTGCATGAACCACCTGACGTCGCGCCTGGCCAAAGCGTCCTTGTGAGGGAAACCACCCTCCAGGAGGACCCATGCTCACCATCAAGAACCGCTCGCTCGTCGCCGGCCTCGCCGCCGGGGCGCTCGCGATGTCGGGCGGCACCGCCGCGTTCGCGGCCTGCCCGGACCGGGACGGCGACAGCGCCGGCACGTACCCGGGCGAGACGACGTCGCAGAGCGCCGGCACGTACCCGGGCGAGTCGACGAGCTCGGACTCGACGACGTCGACGGCGACGGCGACCGCTGCGAGCACCCGGTCCGCCCGGTCGAAGAGCGCCCGCGCCCGTGCCCGTGCGCGCGCCCGCGCGGCGCGTTCCGCGCGGTCGTAACCGGGCAGCGCAGCGAACACGACAGCGAAGCAGCGAACGGGGCGCCGGCGACGGCGCCCCGTTCGTCGTTCTCCGCCGGGCCCCAGGCCGTCCGAGCGGTGGCGCGCCGTGGACCGTCTAGCGACGGAGCGTGAGCGCGACCTTCGACGCCTCGGCCGCCGGCGTCGTCGCTCGCACCGTGAGCGCCACGCGCCGGTACTGCGCCTGCCGTGCGCGCTTGCGGAGGGTGGCCGGCACCTTGATCCGGAGGGTCACCGTGCCCTTGCTCGCGACGGTCCGGTAGGTCCTCGTCGCGAGGAGACGGGCCGTCCACCGCTTCGTGCCCTTCGCCCGGGTGCGCAGCACGATCCGCGCGGTCCCTCGGCAGCGCTTGTCGCTCGCACGGCACGTGAGCTTGACCTTGAGGTGCTGGCCGGCCCACCAGGTCCGCCACCGCGGCGCGGGCTGTGCGGCGCCGGAGCGCATCCCGGCGAGCATCGCCGCGTAGCTCGGGCGGGTCGAGTCGTCCGGACGCACGAGCCCCGCGTCGAAGCGATCGAGCGCGAGCGCCTTCCACTGGTAGACGTAGAGCCGCTCGATCCGCGGCCGCACACGTGCCATCGCGAACGCTTGCGTCACACCACGCGCCGCCCGCTCCTCGTCGCTGGGCAGCGTCACCCGCCCGCCCGCACCACGGAGCGTCACGATCCCGCCAGTCTCCTCGAGCCACAGCCGGCCGGGCACGGCGGCGAGCACCCGGTCGGTGCCGGTGGTGCGCCCGTACGTCACGTCGCCGTAGTTGTGCAGCCCCCAGAGCTGAGGGTCGCTGTCGGTCGCCGCCTGAAAGCGCTCGAGCCACCGCACGTACGATCCGGAGTCGAGCACGTCGCCGGCGACCACCGTGCACGACGGGCATGCGGCACGCAGGTCCTCGTAGTAGCCGGCGACCGTCTCCGGCCGGTCGGACACGGGCTGCGTGACGTGGTTCGCCTCATTCCACGTCGTGTAGGTCCGCACCCGGGGAAAGCGCGCGAGGAACGCGCGGACCGCGGCGGCGTACGCGGCGCGCGTCGGATACGTGCACGGTCGCGACGGGCACTGCGTCCCGCGGGCGTGCTCGAACGCGATGTGCGGCTCGAGGCCTGCGGCGGCGGTGGCGTCGAGCCACGCCTGCACGCGGTCCGGCTCGGTCGTCGCGGCGTTCCACGGCACGACGAGCCGCGCGTTCTCGAGCCCGAGCGCGCGCACGCGCGCGTCCGACCACGTTGCGGCGTTCTGGTCGGAGATGCCGACCTCGGCGCCGGGCGCGGGCGCGGCGGCGAGCGCGCAGAGGAGCAGCGCGAGGAGAAGCGGGACGGTTCGGGGCATGGAGATTCACCGTGATCGACCGGGGCAAGAGAACCCGAAGAGCGCCGACGAGGCGGCGCCTTCCAGGAGAAGGACGCCGGCCCGGCGCGGAACGTCAGGTCCAGGGCGCCGGCTGAGAACGACCTGGGAGACGCAGGCCGGGTGGCTGCCAGACCTCGACGCGGTACTCGTCCTCGCTGAACGCCGCGCCGGACTTCCGGTCGTGGCCGAAGCTGTCGGCGTAGTGCACGGCGACGGTGACGCGACGGTGCCGTTCGAGGGCTCGGGCAAGCGCACGCACGAGGCGCTCGCGGGCAGCGAGCTGCACGTCATCGCGGGCGCCCCGCACGGCTCCAACGTCAGCCACCCGGAGGAGTTTCAACCGGGGGCCGTGCTGGACTTCCTCGCGCGCTCCTAGCGGACGACGGTCGGGCGGTGGTCGGCGGTGAGCTGGGCGAACCAACGGCCGCCGACCGTCCACGCGTCGCTGACGGTGAAGCCGCAGGCGGCGGCGAGGGTGTCCACCGCGTCGATGCCGACCCGGCCCCAGCGGAAGGGCGTGCTGCTGCCGGCCGGCGTCTCGAGCCGGCAGGTGCCGCAGCGCAGCCCGATGCCGTGCTCCTCGGCCTCCAGCAGCACGATGCCGCCGGCGCCGAGCAACGCGTGGATGCGGCGCAGGAGCGCGGCGGGGTCGCCGCCGATGCCGACGTTGCCGTCGAGCAGGAGTGCGGTCCGCCACCGGCCGGTGTCCGGAAGCGGGGCGAACACCGAGCGCTGCAACGCTCGGGCCCCGCGGGCGCGCGCGAACCGCACGGCCTCGGGCAGGACGTCGACGCCGAGTGCGGGGATCCCACGGCGCTGCAGTTCGGAGACGTGCCGGCCGGGGCCGCACCCGACGTCGAGCACCGGCCCGCGAACCCGGTCCAGAAGCGCGAGCTCCTCCGGGGTGGGGTCGGCGATCCACCGTGCGACCTTCACCGTCGCCTCCGAGCCGTCGTGCCAGCGGAGCACGTGCTCGACGTGCGGCGGAGCGCCGTGTCGCTGCGCGTCGAATGCGCGGCCGAGCAGGGCGAGCGGATCGTTCCCATCGGCGGGAAGTGCGAGCGCGGACACGACGCTCAAGCTTCCCGTGATCGCGTGGCGCCAAGCCCGGGGAGGGTCGTCGCGCGGTCACCAGCCGAGCGGCGCAGGCCGGCGGGCGTCAGTCCGTACCGGCGCTTGAATGCCTTGCGGAACTGCGACGGCTCGCGGTAGCCGACCGTCTCGGAGATCTCCGCCACGGTCGCGGACGTGCGCGAGAGGAGGACCGCCGCGCGGCGCATGCGCACGGCTGTGAGGTGGGCGCTGAACGTCGTGCCGCCGACCTCGTCGAACGCGCGCTGCAGCTGGCGCCGTGACGTGGCGACCGAACGGGCGACCGCGTCGATGGTCATCGTCGGGCCGCAGTCGGCCTCGAGCACGGCGACGGCGTCTCGGTGGATCGCGCGCCGCCGGCGTAAGGTCGACGCGCGTGTCGAGGTCGCGGGCATGCCTGCGATGTGCGCGAAGCCCGCTGATGGATCACGGCAACGATCGGGTGTCTGGTGCCAACTTGACGTCATGGTGCATCCGGTCCGGTCCGGGACGCACATCGCGGGTGTACGCACTGTTCAAGGAGGACCGCATGACCGACGCCCTGAACCACGTCTACGAGACCCTCGACGACGTCCACCGCGACAAGCCCGCCGCGACGCGCCGCACGCTGATCGGTGGCGCCGCCGCCGCGCTCGGCTCGATGGGCATGCTCGGCTTCGCCACCCGCGCCGCACAGGCGCAGGACAGCGGTGCCGCGGCGAACGACGCCGCGACGATCGCCAACGTCGCAGCGACCGCCGAGGTGCTCGCGACGATCGTCAACACGGTCGGGTTCGAGAACGCCGACAAGCTCGGCATCGACGCGACGACGAAGGCCAACCTCGCCGCGGCCGCGCGTGAGGAGCTCATCCACTACCAGACGCTCACCTCCAGCGCCGTCGGCGGCAAGGAGATCACGAAGCGCATCTGGGTCCCGAACGACGCGCTGGCGACGAAGGAGGGCCTGCTCGGCACGCTCGTCGTGGGCGATCAGATCTTCATCAACGCCTACCTGCTCGGCATCACCGTCTTCGCGCGGACGGGCATGGGCGTCGGCTCGAAGGGCTCGCAGTTCGCCCGCTACCTGGCCGAGTTCATGGGCGCGGAGGCCGTGCACCGCGCGCTCGCGCTCCAGTCGCTGGGCAAGCTGGGCAACGACCGCGCGTTCATGCGGTTCGCCCAGCGCGAGGAGGTTCCGGGCCTGCCGTCGAGCGGCCAGCCCGGCTTCTACGACATCACGGGCGCCGTCGCGCAGCTCGAGGCCGCCGGCTTCGGCTTCGGCAAGGAGGGCAGCAAGCCCGGCACGTTCTTCGAGTTCGACGCGGTCTCGGCGCGCACGCCGGACCCGTCGGGCGTGAACACGCGCACGCTCTCCTAGCGATGCCGATGGGGATCGGCCTGCCCGAGCTGATGATCGTCCTGATCATCGCGCTCGTGGTGCTCGGCCCGAAGAAGCTGCCGGATGCAGGGCGCTCGCTCGGTTCCGGACTGCGCGAGTTCAAGAGCTCGCTCTCCGGCGGCGAGAACCGAGGCGCCGAGCGGGAGGACCGGATCTCTGCGTGAGATCGTCCGGGTGTCGCGGCTCGATGCGGGCCGCGACACCAGCCGCCGGCCGGCTTGGCCGGAGCATGTGGGCCACGCGTGCCGGGTAGCGACGGACGAGTGACGCACCGAGGTCACGCCGACGACACCTGGGCCGACGCCGAGCTCATCGACGCACTGTGCGAGCTGGACGACATCGCCTTCCAGGTTCTCTACCGCCGTCACGCCGATGCAGCGTTCGGACTCGCGCTGCGGATCGTCAAGTCTCGCGGGCGCGCGGAGGACGTCGTGCAGGAGGCGTTCTTGGTCGTCTGGCGGTCAGCGGCGAGCTTCGATGCCGCCCGCGGCGACGGCCGCGCATGGCTGCTCGGGGTGGTGCGCCATCGGGCGCTCGATGCGTTGCGGCGCGCCGAGACCTACGGCCGCGTCCACGGCGGGCCGCAGGGCATCGACGAGGCGGTGTCGCAGGGCGCGCTGCCCGACACGCAGGTCTTCCGTCACGAGGACACGCGGACGGTGCGCACGGCGCTGGACACCCTGCCCCGGGAGCAGGCCGAGGTCGTGGAGCTCGCGTACTTCGCCGGCCTCACGCACGCGGAGATCGCCGAGCGCCTCGACCTCCCCCTCGGAACCGTCAAAGGACGGATGCGCCTGGCGTTGCTCAAGCTGCGCGAGCGCCTCGACGACGGAGCGTGGAGCCGATGAGCGGCGGCGCGCACGACGAGACGTTCGCCGAGCAGTGCGCGGCCTGGGTGCTGGGGGCACTGCCGCCGGACGAGGCCGAGGCGTTCGCGCGTCACCTGCAGACCTGCGAGGAGTGCCGGCAGGAGGTCGCGCTCATGCAGGTGGGTGCCGACACGCTGGTTGACGCCGCCGAACCCGCCGCTGCGCCGCCGTCGCTGGAGCGCCGGCTGATGGAGATCGTCAGCGCGGACGCGCGCCGGGGGGACATTCGGGCGCCGGAGGCCAGGCCCGTGCTCGTGTCTTCTTCTGCACCGCGGCCGGCAGCGCGGCGCAGGCCGCGCGCGCGTCTGGCCCTCGCGGCGGTTGCGAGCGTCGCCCTGCTGGGCATCGGGTTCGCGGTCGGCCAGGCGGTCACGTCCGACGGCGGCGACGCGATGAGCGAGCGACGGCTGCCCGTGCGGGAGACCGAGGCGGTCGCGACGCTCCGCGAGCGGGCGGGCGTCGCCGAGCTCGTGCTCGAGGAGCTCGGGCCGCCGCCGCGCGGTCAGGTCTACCAGCTGTGGCTGCGCCGTCCGGGCCGGCCGCTCGCGGCGACGAACCGGCTGTTCTCGGTCAGCGACGAAGGCACGGCGGTCGTCGCTCTCCCACGGCTTGATGGCGTGGAGGAGCTCGTGGTCACGGCCGAGCCGCCGCAAGGAAGCCGGTCGCCGACGCTCCCGCCGGTCCTCTCGGCCGGATCCGTCCGAGGCTGATGCGACTAGTCGGCCGTCGGGCGGAGGAGCCACTCGTCCCCGTCGAGGCGTCGGAGCTCGCCGCTTGCGGCGAGGTCGTTCAGGGCAAGGCTGACGGTCGGTCGACGGCTGCCGACGAGGCGGCCGATGGCCTCGTGGGTGAGTCGGATCTCGATGACGATGCCGTCGGTGGTCATCCGGCCGAAACGCTCGCCGACATCGGCGAAGAAGGTCTTGATCCGATCCTCGACGCGGGGCAGGTGAAGCATCGCCATGTGCATGGAGGCGCGGTGCGTCTGCTGGGCGAGGCGGTCGTTCAGCACGTCGGACAGGTTCGGCCACCGGCGGGCGGCCTGGCGGAAGCGCTCGTCGAGGGCGACGAGCGACACGGGTCCGTGGGCGAGGTACCGGCTGACCGCGCGCGAGGTGAGCTGCTGCGATGCGTTGAGCGGGAGCGCGAGCACATCGCCGGGACCGAGCATCTCGAGCGCTGACCTGGCGGCGAGCGTCGTCTCCTTCAGCACCACGCCGTCGATGACGACGAAGGCGAACGCTCCTCCGTCGGTCGGCGCGAGGACGTCGGCGAGAGCGCCGTCAGGAGCGGTCAGCAACGGCGCAGCCAGGACGCGTACGGCGAGGTGGCGGTCTTCCGGGGGGACGGCCTCGAGCATCTCCGGCAGGGCGTGGAGCAGCTGTCCGTTTCGCGGGAGCGCGCGCGCTGTCTGCTCGTCTTCCCTCCACCACGTCGTCACCGCTGCGCTCCTCCTGCGGGCGCGAGCGTGGCCCCGTGCGCCTTATCGCTTTGTCGTTCCGTGACTGAGCTGATGGTGGTCACTTATCCGACGCGGTGCGTGTCCATGCGTTCGGTTGCGGCCCGGTGGACGGCGGTCAGTCGGCGAGAACGGTCTCGGGCAGCACGCGCTCCTGCGCGCCGCGGCGCCACTCAAGCAGCATGGCGGTGGCGTCGTCGCGCAGCGTTCCTTCGCCGCGTTCGATGATGGCTTCGCGGAGCCGGCGCAGGGTTTCGGGAGCCGCTTCGCCGCTGCCGGCCTGGCGCTCGATGAACTCGGCGAGGCGTTCGGTGGTGAACAGCCGGCCGTCGGGCCGCCGGGACTCGGTGAGGCCGTCGGTGTAGAAGAGCACCATGTCGCCGGGCTCGAGCGCCTCCTGCCCGATGACCGGGGGGCGGTTGGCGAACAGGAGCCCCATCGGCGGAGAGGGGTGGACGCCGAGCTCCTTGACGAACCGGCCGCGACGCAGCAGGAGCGGGGCGGGATGGCCCGCGCTGATCCACCGCAGGTGGCCGGTGGTGACGTCGAGCTGGGCGAGGCATGCGGTGACGTACCGGCTGGTGGGGTACTGCTCGGCGACCTCCGCGTCGATGGCCGCGTACGTCGCGGGAAGATCCTGCGCTGTGCGGCGCGCGTGCCGGTAGGCCGACAGGGCGAAAGTCGAGACGCCCGCCGCCGCAAGGCCGTGTCCGACGCCGTCGAAGATGCCGAGGTGCAGGATCTCGTGGTTCAGCGCGTAGTCGTAGGCGTCGCCGCCGACGTCGTAGGCCGGCTCGAGCATCGTTCCGAGGACGAAGTCGTCGGTGGCGATCGTGGTCGGGGGAACCATGTCGCGCATCAGCTCGGTGGCGGTGGTCATCCGCTGGCTTCGCCGCAGCAGCTCGAAGACGTCGCTGTAGGGGTCCTTCGTGACGATGAGACCGGCGACGAAGTGCGCATAGCGCTCGAGGATCGCCACGACGTGCTCGGGCAGCTCGTCCGGGTCGTCGATGAGCAGCTCCACGACGCCCAGGCGCTCGGTCCCGTCGAGCAGCGGCAGCCACACCCGGCGCCCGCTATTGGTCACGGTGTCGAGGATCGTTCCGCCGGTGTACGAGCGGCCGCCGACCGTGCCGCCGAGCGACAGCGGCTCGCGCTCGCCGGTGTCTGGCCCGGGGACCGGAATCAGCTCGGTCTGCTCGAGGTTGACCAGGTACATCACCAGGCCAGCGATGCCGATCGTGCGCGCTTCCTCGGCGACGACGGTACTCAGGTCGTGCGCAGCGCTCAGGTGGGTGCGCCTGAGGACTTCCAGCAGCGCGAGGCCCGCGGCCGAGGCAAGTTCATCCTCGGGCATCTCGCTGATCGCGGTCGTCATCGTGTCGAGGAAGGTAGTGCTCGCGGCTCGGTCGTTCTATCCGGCCAGGGTCGGGCGGCTCCCCGCCGGTTGACCTGGCGGCGAGGACGGTCAGGCGGGCATCGTGGCCGCGGCGGGGTCCCGGCGGAACCAGGCGAACACGCGCGTGCCGCCGTTCGCGGGGCTCTGGATGTCGAACCGCTCGGCCATGCGGGCGATGAGGGGCAGACCCAGTCCGAGGCCGGGGGAGTCCACGCGCGGGCTCATCCCCTTGCCGTCGTCTTCGACCATGAGCTCGATCTCCTCGTCGCCCATCGTGACGCGCACCCTGACCGGGCCAGGTTCGCGGCCGACGTAGGCGTGGTTGATCGCGTTGGACACCGCCTCGGAGACCACGAGCTCGATGTCGCTGGACGGGGGATCGGCGGTGGCGTGCGCGCGTAGGACGGCCATGACCTCGTGACGCGCGTCGGCGACCGACCGCGGGGAGGCCGGCCACTCTGCTTGAAACGGGTTTGGGGGATGCCGCACGGGGATACGGGGGCCTACCCCATTGGTTGCACGTTCAGCGGGCCGGGGAGGCGCGACGCGGCGACGCACTGAAGCTCACCGCCGTGCAACTGCGGTCGACTGTCCCAAATCGTGCCCCACAGCCCGCCCGAACTGCCGTAAAATGGCTTGAACACGGGGCGTACGGCAGCGTGCGCGCTGGTCTCGAAAACCGTTGTAGCGGTAACCCCGCTACCGAGGGTTCGAATCCCTCCCCCTCCGCCTAGAGACTGGCGATCCGCGCTCGGAGCAGGACTTTACCGGGCCGGGCCGCCAGCTTCGCGTGCCTTCGTTCTGACGGCTCCGAACCGGTGGAGACGGTTCGGGGAGGCCATCGTTTTTCCCGCCATTTCCCGCGACGGGAGACATCGCGTGCGCAGGTGCCCAGATGACGCCCACGGTCCGTGACGTCCGTCGAGAAGCAGCCGCGGTTGGTCAGGAGCTGGACGCACCGGACCGACAACGGACGCATGTGGAAGCGCGTGCCGGTGCGAGGCCGAAGCAAGCTGTGTTGCGAGTGCCGGATGGTGTTGCCCGCTCCTGCTCCAGCGTGGAGCGGGCCCGGAGGGGCCTGGAAGTGTCATCGCTGCATCAACAGCGACACCCTCGTGACCGGGATCGCCGGCGGTCGGCCGGCGGCGATAGCCCACGCGAGCCGTCGTGCCGCTGCAAAGCGGCGTGGGCCCGCGGCGATCGCGATGCGGGGCGGCGTGCGCGTCGAGGTGCAGCCCGCAGACTCACCGTGGGCCTTCGGGTTCGACACCGGGGGCAGGCGGAGCACGACGTAGCGGGCTACCTGAAGGCAGGTCTCGGAGATGCACACGTCGTGATCCTCAGCGGATGCCAGATGCCCGGCGGCAAAGGGGACATAGACCTGCTCGCGATCTCGCCGTCGGGGATCTACATCATCGATGTCAAGGCTCACGCGGGCCGGGTGGAGCGGCGCGACACGCTCCGCGGCGCGCGGCTGTACGTCGACGACCGAGACAAGACCCTCTTCGTCTCCGGCATGCGGGGGCAGACCGACGCGGTCACCAATGCGCTCGATGGCGTCGACACGCACGCGCAGCCGGTGACGCCGCTTCTGTGTTTTCCCCACGGACGGTTCGTGAGGCTGGGGGTGCCGAAAGTTGATGGTGTCCCGGTGCTGACGCCTGCGCAGGTACTTACACGTCTTCGGCTCGCAGGACAGGCTTCTCCGGCGGCCGTGGACCGGGCTGCGCGCCGGCTTGCGGAGCGCCTCCCGCCGTTCACCGGCTCGTAGGCGGTTCCCCTCGCGCGCTCGTCCGGGGCGTAAGGACTACGGTCCGCTACGTGCGTCGCAGCAGCGTCTTCTCGCGAGTGACGAAGTACGTGCCGACGGATGCCGTGGACCCTGGCGAAGATCGGCTGACGGAGGTCACGGCCGCCGTCTTGGAGCGCGTCGGCGGGCTCGCTCGCACCCTCGCTCTCCGATGGTTGGATCCGGGCCGTGTCGCGGGGCGTGAGCGAGCAACATCCTTGACGGCGGATGCGTGCGGTGTGATCGCTCGGCTTCCGCCGGATGCCGCGGTCACGGTCCGGACCCAGGTGCGTGCCGCTGCCCGGATCGTCGATCTTGAGCTGCGCTTTCACGAGTCGCACTCGACAAGTCCCACTGCGGCGGTGGTCTGGGTCGAGGTAAAGCACGGAACTTCGCCGCACACTGGCCAGCTGCATGACTACGTCAAGCTGCGCCCCGACCATCCGGGTGCCGTCGTTCTTCTGGCGCCGCGGCCTGACCTTCCCGCCCCCGAGCGGGAGGTTCCAACCGCGGTTCCCCAGCGGTCGTGGCAGGCGACGGCTGCGCAGGCTGCGACGTTCAAGGTCGGCGACGCGGTGCAACGGTTCCTCGTCGACGAATGGATCGCCTATCTGCAGGAGGAGAACCTGATGGACCTGGACGCCCTAGGGCCCGAGCACCTGACCGCCCTCGCGTACGGGGCGGAGGCCCGCGAGGCGCTGACCGTCGTCGTGGAGGCGGCGTCGGACCTGCTGGTCCAGGCGCGCGGGACGTGCAACGACGAACGTCGTCGCGGTTCCAGAGCCCATTACGGGGTCGGCTACTGGCAAACCTGGCCGCTGGATCTATCGGAGGAAGGGGATGCTTGGGACGGCGCGTGGCTTGACTGGAAGCTGGACCAATCGCGCGGAGGCGACCTCGGGGTTCCCGCCGGCCGGGTCTTCGTGATGGCCGGGCTGAGCAAGCCGCGGGGTGGCGAGTTCACGAGTGATGACCACGACTGGCGGGAGCGCCTGACGTCAGGGCTGCGACGTGGTGACGAGCGGGTGACGCTCCGCCGATGGCGTGGCGACCACGAACGGCTGCAGCGCGTCGCGCTTCCGCACGAGGTCCTCCGCGGTGGCACGCTCGCCGAACAGGGCGAGAGCCTCGGAGGTTGGGTGGCGTCGACGTTCGCTGCGATCGAGGAGCATGGACCGCCGATGAAGCGAGGCTGAGCGGACCGGACGACTCGATGCAGAGCCGTCGAGCATGCGGCGTCCGTGATACACAAGGCTCTGTATGAACCGCGGTTCTGACACGGCGGCCCGGATGTCGCTCAGCGACCCAGCGTGACGATCCACGAGCCCGAGGTCACTCCGCGGGCGCGAGCTCCCGAGCCCGGCCAGCTCGCGCGCGTGCGTGGACGGATGTGGGTGGTCGGCGACGTCGTTCGCGACGCGCAAGCGTCGTTCGACGATCGCCCAGTGCAGCACCTCGTCTCTCTCGTGTCGGTCGAGGACGACGCCACCGGCGAAGAGCTCAGCGTCGTGTGGGAGATCGAGCCGGGCACCGCAGTCGTCGAGCGTGCGGAGCTGCCCGATATCGCACCTGACCGACTTGACGACCCGGCTGAGCTCGAGGCGTTCCTCGATGCGGTCCGCTGGGGCGCGGTGACGAGCGCGGATCAGCGCTCCCTCCAGGCCCCTTTCCGCAGCGGCATCGTCCTCGAGGACTACCAGCTCGAACCGGTCGTCCGGGCCCTGCGTATGCCACGGACGACGCTGCTCGTCGCGGACGACGTGGGTCTCGGCAAGACGATCGAGGCGGGGCTCGTCATGCAGGAACTGCTGCTGCGGCACCGCGCGAGGACAGCGCTCGTCGTCTGCCCGGCGTCGCTCCAGGTGCAGTGGCGTGACGAGATGCGAGACAAGTTCGGGCTCGAGTTCCGCATTGTCGACCGAGAGCTCCTCGGTCGGCTCCGCCGGTCTCGGGGCGTCGGAGCGAACCCGTTCGCGCACTTCCCGCGGCTCATCGTCTCGATCGACTGGCTGAAGGGCGAGCTCGGAATGCGGCTGCTTCGCGAGGTCCTGCCCGCGCACCCGCAGATCCCGCGGAGCTACGACGTGCTGATCGTCGACGAGGTCCACAACTGCGCACCGGCCGGCTCTTCCGGTCGGTACGCGCGGGACACGCTGCGCACGGCCGCGATCCGCACGCTGTCACCGCACTGCGAACATCGGCTGTTCCTTTCCGCAACGCCGCACAACGGCTACGACAACTCCTTCGCGGCCCTGCTCGAGCTCCTCGATCCGCACCGCTTCGCGCGCGGGATCCGCCCAACGCCTGAGGCGGTCCAGGAAGTGACGGTGCGCCGGCTCAAGCAGGAGCTGGTCAACGAGGACGGCTCGCCGCGCTTCGCGCGGCGGCGTGTGAAGATGCTCGAGGTCGAGCACCCCGAAAACGAGCGCGCAGTGCACGCCGACCTGGCCGCCTACGGCGCCGCTCGCGCGCGGCGCCTCGGCACCGACCCGGCAGGGACCGCGGCGGCGGACTTCATCGTGACGCTCCTCAAGAAGCGCCTCTTCTCGTCACCGAGGGCCTTCGTTCGCACGCTCGAGGTGCATCGCGAGACGCTGCTTTCCGGGCGCCGCAGCGTGGCTGCACCGACCCCGAACGTCCTCCAACGGCTGTTCGAGGACGCCGCGAACGATCCCGGTGAGGAGTCCGCCGAGGACGGCGTCGGAGACGCGGCCCGCGAGGCGATCGAGGCAGCGGCACGGGCGGAGAAGGATCAGCCGACTGCCGAGGAGCTCAGGCTTCTCGACCGGATGCTCGACTGGGCCCGCCGGAAGGAGACGGCCGAGGACGCCCGCACGACCAGGCTGCTCGACTGGGTCGAGGAGAACGTCGGACGAGACGAGCGGGTCATCGTCTTCACCGAGTACCGCGCGACGCAGCGGTACCTGCAAGAGCGCCTGGCTGTTCGCGGCATCGCGGGGGAGCGCGTCGAGCTTCTCGACGGAACGACTCAGCCCGACGAGCGAGAGCGCATCAAGGGCCAGTGGCAAGAGCCGCCGAGCGACTACCCGGTCCGGGTGCTCCTGGCTACGGACGCGGCTTCCGAGGGCATCTCGCTCCAGCGGCAGTGCCACTTGCTCGCCCACGCGGAGATCCCGTGGAACCCGAACAGACTCGAGCAGCGCAACGGCCGGATCGACCGGCACGGTCAGCCTGCCGCCGAGGTGCTGGTGCATCACACCGTCAGCGCTGGATGGGAGACCGGTGGTCGCGGCGCGCTCGATGGTGACCTCGACTTCCTCGCCCGCGTCGTCAAGAAGGTCGAGCAGATCCGCCTGGACCTCGGCAGCGCCGGACCGGTCATCGCTGCGCAGATCGAGGAGGCGATGCTTGGTCGGCGTACGTCGCTGGACGAGACTCGGCTGCTGGACCGCAGCGCCGCGAGGTCGCTGCTGGTGCAGGAGCGCCGCATGCGCGAGCGGCTTGCCACCCTGCGGGACGAGCTGCACTCCAGCCGAGAGACGCTGCACCTTCGTCCCGGCAGGATCGAGCGCGTCGTCACCACCGCGCTTGCCCTTGCCCGGCAACTTCCGCTTGAGGCCGGCACGGAGCCGGGGACGTGGATCGTCCCGGCGCTGACCGACAGCTGGTCGCGCGCGACCATCGGACTTGAGCATCCTGCGCGCCGCGACGAGCGCCGGCCGATCACGTTCGACCACGAGGTCGCGCGCAATCGAACTGACGTCGTGCTCGCTCACTTGGGCCATCCGCTCGTCCAGCTGTCGCTGACGCTGCTTCGTGCTGAGGTCTGGGGCGGGAATCGCCTTCACCGCGTCACCGCGCAGTACGCCGATCCGGCGCTCGGCTCGCCGGTGGCCGTCGCACACGGGCGCCTCGTGATCACGGGGCGAGCCGGCCATCGGCTTCACGAACAGGTCATCTTCGCGGGCCTCCGTCTCGGAGGGGACCGGCCGGAGCGGCTAGGCGTCGAAGCCACGGACGCCGCGATCGGGCATCGACGCAGCACAGCGATTCCCGCGCCCCTCGCTGATCGCCTGGTTCCGCAGGTCGCGCAGACGGCCGACGCTCTACGTGCTGCGTTGATCGCCAGGGCGGGCGATCGGGCACGTCAGCTGACGGCGACGCTCGCCGCTCGTGCCCGCACGGAGCAGGAGCACGTGGAGGCCACGCTGACCGAGCTTGCAACGACCATCCGGCGTGTGGCGTTCGGTGACGACGGTGCGCAGCTGTCGCTCATCACCGGGCTCGAGTTGGATGCCGGAGACCGACGTCAGGTGCAGCGCGACGTGGAAGCACTCCAGCGACGACTCGACGCCATTCCGGCCGAGATCGCGGCCGAGCAGGAGGCGATCGCGGGACGCTACGCCGAGCCCACGCACCGCCTGTTTCCGGCCTCGGTGACTCTGCTCGTGCCCGAGGGGATGCGGCTCTAGATGGCCCGGAGCCGGCTTCGCGCCGAGGATCATCACGCCGAGTGGCTGTCGCTGGTCGAGACGAGCGGTCCCTTCCTGACGATTCCGACGCTCAAGCGCGCGTTGGCGGCCGGGCTCGACGCCGCGCCTCCTGCACTCCGGTCGCTGCGTCTCGCTCACGCCGAGTGGCGGGCGGACCCCACGCTGAGGCTGCGATGGATCCGGTGGGTGCTCGACGCCGTGCTGGAGCTGGGCGACGCGGTGCAGGATGCGACCGACGCCGACCCGAGCCACCACGTAGCGGAGCACGGAGTGAAGGTCAGGCCGACGTACGTCGTCCGCGATCGAGGACGTGACGGCGAGCCGCCGGTCATGCTGGTCCATGCGGTGCCCTCGGGGGTGCCGCTCGATCGGCCCGTGGCGGGCGACGTGTGGTCCGCGAGCCCGATCGATCGGGCTGCCGAACTGGCTCGCGCGAGCAGGGTCGAGCTTGCTCTCGTCACCGACGGTGCGCGCTGGACGCTCGTGTGGGCGCGCGAGGGCGAGACGACCGGGACATGCACATGGCGTGCGGAGCTGTGGCTGGAGGAGCCGATCACGCTGCGGGCGTTCGTCACGTTGCTGGGCTCCCGCCGGTTCTTCGCCGTGCCCGAAGAGCAGGCGCTCGTCCGGCTGCTCGAGGAGAGCGCCGCGAAGCAGCAGGAGGTCGCGGACCAGCTCGGTGCGCAGGTCCGGCGTGCCGTCGAGCTGCTCATCGCAACACTCGACCGGGAGGACCGTGATCGGCACGGTGCCCTGCTCGAGAACCTCGACGGCGCCGAGGTGTACCGCGGTGCGACGACCGTGATGATGCGGTTGGTGTTCCTCTTCGTCGCCGAGGAGCGCCGCTTGCTGCCGATCGACGACTCCTGGTACGCCGAGACACTCGCGGCGAGCACCTTGCGCGCACAGCTTCAGGAGCGCGCTGATCGCTACGGCGAGGATCCACTGGAGCGCTCGACCGCTGCGTGGCACCGGGTCCTTGCCCTGTTCCGCGCCGTCCACGGCGGCATCGAGCACGACACGCTTCGCCTGCCCGCCTACGGGGGCGGACTCTTCGACCCGGACCGGTTCCCGTTTTTGGAGGGGAGACTGCCCGGATCGAACTGGCACGAGGCAGAGGCGTCGCCGCTCCCAGTCGATGACCGGACGATGCTCCACCTGCTCGACGCGCTGCAGACGCTCCAGCAGGGCGGCGCGCGCGTGCTCCTCTCGTACCAGGCGCTGGACGTCGAGCAGATCGGGCACGTCTACGAGGGTCTTCTCGATCACACCGCTGTTCGGGTCACCGACACGTCCCTGGGGCTCGGTGGAAAGCTCGAACCTGAGTTGCGGCTGGGCGAGATCGACGGTTGGGCCGCAGCCGGCGAGGACGTGCTCGTGGAGCATCTGTCGAAGGCGACGGGACGGTCGGCGTCGGCGGTGCAGAAGGCCCTGATCCAGGAGGTCGACGACGAGCGTCGCGCGAGGTTGCGAGCCGCCTGCGGCAACGATGACGCCCTGACGGCGCGCGTGCTGCCGTACGCAACGCTGCTTCGGGAGGACCTGCGCGGAGATCCGCTGGTGTTCCTCGCGGGGGCGCTCTTCGTCACCCAGGCGCTCGACCGCCGCGCGTCTGGGACCTACTACACCCCGCGACAGCTCGCCGAGGACGTCGTCCGCCACACGCTCGACCCGGTGGCATACGCGCCTGGTCCAGCCGAGGAACGAGACCCGGCGGCGTGGCGACTGCGCCCTGCCGCGGAGCTTCTTGACCTCAAGGTCGCGGACATCGCCATGGGATCAGGCGCGTTCCTGGTGGCGTCGTGCCGGTACCTCGCCGCCCGCCTGCTCGAGGCATGGGAGGCACTCGGCGAGGGCGAGTGGACGGCGTTCGGCAAGCCACGGGCTGATGCGCCTGAGGAGATCGCGGTGCCGGCGGACCCCGACGAACGCCAGCAACTGGCTCACCGGCTGATCTCCGAGCGCTGCCTCTACGGCGTCGACCGGAACCTGATGGCGGTGGAGATGGCCAAGCTCTCGCTCTGGCTCATCACGCTCGCCAAGGACCGCCCCTTCTCGTTCGTCGATCACGCGCTGCGGGTTGGCGACTCGCTGCTGGGCATAACGAGCCTGAAGCAGCTCCATGTCATGCACCTCGACCCGGCGTGGCAGCGTCAGATGTCCCAACGCGACGTCGACGCGTTCGCCGCCGTCGACGCTGCGGTCAAGCGCGCACTGTCGCTTCGCCGGGACCTCGAGGCCTTCGTCGTCCGCGACGCTCAGGACGCGGACCGGAAGGCCCAGATGCTCGCCGAGGCCGACGAGGCTCTGGACGACGCGCGCTTGCTCGGCGACCTCGTGGTCGCCGCGGCGCTGGCGAAGGTGGATGACGCGGACCCCTTTGCTGCGATGGACCCGGCCCACGTCCGCGTGATGCTCGCTCCCGACGTGTCGGAGACGAATCGCACCGTCGCGCGAGACCACATCAGAAAGCTCGCCGGAGACTGGCTCGTTGAGACCCGCCGCGCCGTCGGCAACGTCCCCGAGGTGGTCTTCGTTGACCGCCACCCGTTTCACTGGGCGTTCGAGTTTCCGGAGGTCTGGGAGCAGGGTGGCTTCGACGCCATCGTCGGCAACCCGCCGTTCCAGGGCGGCTCCAAGATCACGGGGGCTCTAGGCAGTGGGTACCGCGACTTCTTGGTGCGATGGCTTGCCGCTGACGTTCGCGGTAGTGCGGACCTCGTTGCGTACTTCTACCTGCGAGCAGACGGCCTCATCAAGGCGCTGGGTGGGATGGGGCTCATTGCCACGAACACTCTGGCCCAGGGAGACACCCGCGAGGTAGGTCTGGACCAACTCGTCGAGCGAGGGTGGGTCCCTTACCGAGCGGTGTCAAGCGCTCCTTGGCCAGGAGGAGCGAACCTGGAGATGGCGACGGTGTGGGCGTCGCGGCGCGCCTGGTTGGGTCGCGTGTGGCTGGACGGCGAAGACGTCCGCGGAATCACGTCCGCTCTAACTTCCCGCAGCCGCGTCACCGGATTGCCTCACCGGCTTCGAGCCAACTCTGGCCGGTGTTTCATCGGGTCCTACGCGCTGGGGATGGGGTTCGTCCTGTCGGAGCATGAAGCCGCCGAGATGATCGCCGCAGACTCGCGCAACGCCCAGGTTGTTAGGCCGTATCTCGCTGGGGAGGACCTCACGAGCCGTCCGGAAGGATCCGCGGCGCGGTGGATCATCAACTTCCAAGACTGGTCGAAGGAGCGAGCGCGTGAGTATCGCCTCCCGTTCGAGCACGTTGAAGCGCGTTTGCCCGCGGAGCGATCCGCCAGTAAGGACAGACGCCTTCAGGAGACGTGGTGGCGCTTCAAGCGACCGACTCCGGACCTGTACCGAGCGCTTCGTCCGCTCGATCGATGCATGGCAATCACGCTTCACAGCAAGATCGTGCAGCCAGCGTTCGCCCAAGCCGATGCGGTCTACTCGCACGGCCTCGCGATCTTCGCGTATGACGACGATGGGCACTTTGGGCTGCTGTCGAGCGGCTTTCACTGGTGGTGGACGGTGACACACGCCTCCACAATGCGGACCGACATCCGTTACACGCCAACCGACTGCTTCGAGACCTTCGTGCATCCGCCGCTCACCCAAGCCATCGGCGACGTTGGCTGCGCCTTGCACGCACAGCGAGCCGCGTTCATGCGCGACAGTCAGGAAGGCTTGACGAAGACGTACAACAGGGTGCACGACGCGGACGAGAGGGCGAGGCAGGTCGAGCGGCTGCGGGAGCTGCACGTCGAACTCGACTACGCGGTGCGCGACGCGTACGGCTGGACCGATCTCGACCTCGGGCACGACTTCCACGAGACGAAGTTCGGTGTCCGGTACACCTTCGCGCCGGTGCCGCGCCAAGAGATCCTCGATCGGCTGCTCGAGCTGAACCACGAGCGGTACGCCGAGGAGGTCCGCCAAGGGCTTCATGCGAAGGCGAAGCCGAAGGCCAAGCGCGCGAAGGCGCTGGCGCAGGAGATGACGTTGGGGTTCGACGGTGTCTGACGGGCGGTTGGCGAAGTCAAGGCGCGAGCTGCGTGAGGAGGTCGAGCAGCTCATGCGCGACGACCTCATCGGCCCGCTCGGCGGAGATGAGGAGGAGCTGCACGACCCTCCGATCGATCAGTACCTCCTTGGGCTGATCGCGCCGCGGTTCTCGTTCCCCGCGACTTCGGCTGCGACGACCGGCCAAGGCCCGGCCGCGGATGACGACGAAGGTCCAATCGCCGCGGACGCTCAGCCGGACGACGCGCTCGCCGCCGGGGATGTGTCGGCGGATTCGGGGGAGGAGGGAACGGCCGAGGACCGTCCGCCAGCGGTCGACCAGCTCGTGCCTTCGGCGTTCGGGCTGACGTTCGCGGTCTCGCCCGAGTGCTCGGAGTTGACGGTGACGACGAGCTGGGGCGCGTACTCGCGTCAAAGCAGCGAAGAACGGATCGATGCCCAAGGCCGTCCGGCGCGTGTGTGGAAGCGCCGTCCTTGCGGCGGCACGGTCTCCATCAAGGTCGACGGTCCGGGCGCGATGGGTGCTGTCGCTCCCGACCCCGACGAGCCCGAGGTCGTCGTGCGCGGCATCGTCCGGGAACGCGACGGTCACCGGCTCGTGTCGCTCTTCCTGCTCAACGGCCAGCTGTCGGACGGTGGACGGTCCGTTGGGCGGTGGCTGTGCCAGACATCCCTCTCGGTAGCGGCACCCGACGGCGGCCCGATCTTCGTCCGCCGCGCGATCGACGCCACCGAGCTGGCGCCAGCCGTCGACCGTGAGGAGCTCGCCGGGCTCGAGATGCTGTACCGCTCGAACGTCGAGCTCGCAGTCGGTCACGGTGTCGCGGTCGAGACGACGTATGCACAGGACCGCCCTGATCGCGGGATCCGGCTCGCCACCGCAGTGATGCCGGCCGAGGAGGTTCCACTCAGCGAGGCGCCCGGTCCTGACGACTTCGCCGACGATGAGATTCGAACGCCGTTCGCCGCCGCGCAGGCCGCGCTCGACATGAAGACTCTCAGTGAGGCGCCCGATGATGCGTTCGTCGGTCTGTTAATGCCGTTGGTCGATGCCTACGAGTCGTGGATCGTGATGCAGTCCGAACGGGTCGTCGACCCGGCGGCGCGCCTCGACGGACACGCCGAAGCCGTCGAGCGTCACATGGATGAGGCACGCCACGCGGCTGCCCGGATCCGGGCCGGGATCGAGGCGCTTGCGGACTCCGACGTCGCCGACGCGTTCCGCTTCGCGAACCACGCGATGTGGCAGCAGCGCGTTCACACGCTCGCCGCCGAGGCCCGTCGGCGCGACGACAAGCTCAAGTTGCATCAGGCCGTGCGCGACGCCGATGTGCCGAGGAACCGATCGTGGCGCCCGTTCCAGCTCGCGTTCGTCCTCCTCAACCTTCCGGCCGTGGCTGAGCCGACCCACGCTGAACGAGGGGCGGGCAAGCAGGGCCTGGTCGATCTCCTCTTCTTCCCGACGGGCGGCGGCAAGACCGAGGCCTACCTCGGGCTCACGGCGTTCACGATCGCGATTCGGCGCCTCCAGGGCATCGTGGAGGGGCGCGACGGTCGCAACGGCGTCGCTGTGCTCATGCGCTATACGCTTCGGCTGCTGACGCTCCAGCAGTTCCAGCGGGCGGCAGCCCTGCTCTGCGCGTGCGAACTCCGACGTCGCAAGCTGTACGGCGACGGGAAGACCGAGGAGCAGCGACGCTGGGGCGCCACCCCCATGCGAATCGGGCTCTGGGTCGGGCGGACGTCCACACCGAACAGCACGGACGACGCCGACCGCTGGGTCACGCAGGCGCGGCAGCGCGGGGGCAAGAGCAGCGCGCGCGGTTCCTCACCGATGCAGCTCGCTCGCTGCCCATGGTGCGGCTCGGAGCTGCGTGGCGGCCGGGACATCGAGGTCAACGCACTTCGCGGCCGAACGCTCCTGACGTGCTCCGACAGCTCGGGTGAGTGTGCGTTCACCCCGCGCAACAGCCCCAACGAGGGGCTGCCCGTCGTGGTCGTCGACGAGGAGGTGTACCGGCTGCTGCCGGCGCTCGTGATCGCGACGGTCGACAAGCTCGCGCGCATGCCGTGGGAAGGACGTGCGGCCGCGCTCTTCGGCCAGGTGACCCGGCAGTGCGAGCGACACGGCTTCCTCACCCCGGGCGAGTCCAAGAAGCACGCCGGTCAGCACCGAGCTCGGGCCGGGCTTCCAGCGGCCACCGTCGCCGACTGCGACCCGCTGCGGCCACCGGACCTCATCATCCAGGACGAGCTGCATCTGATCAGCGGCCCCCTCGGCAGCCTCGTCGGGCTCTACGAGACGGCGGTGGATGAGCTCTCGTCGTGGAACGTGAACGGGAGCCGCGTCCGCCCGAAGATCGTCGCCTCGACGGCCACCATCCGGCGCGCAGGCGATCAGGTCAAGAGGCTGTTCGACCGACAGCTCGCCGTCTTCCCGCCCCCTGGTCTCGACGCGCGCGATTCGTTCTTCGCGCTGCAGCGTGACCGACCGGAGGAGCAGGATGCCAAGCCCGGCCGGCGCTACCTCGGCGTCTGCGCGCCCGGGCGGCGGTACAAGCAGGTCCTCATTCGCGTCTACGTCGCGCAGCTACGGGCTGCGTGGACGGTCCTCGGCCGTCAACCGGGTGAAGGCGCCGACGCCTACATGACGCTCGTCGGCTACTTCAACTCGCTCCGCGAGCTGGGCGGCATGAGGCGTTTGGTGGAGGACGACGTTCAGAGCCGGCTCTTCCGTCCGGGCGAGGAGAACCGCGGGCGGTTGGTGCTCGAAGAGCTCACGTCGCGCAAGTCAGCGGCCGACATCCCCGAGACGCTCGACCAGCTCGGTGTCCGCCGCCTCGCGCAGGACAAGCGACCGATTCCGAAGCCGGGCCAGCAGTACGACCCCCCGTCGGTCGACGTGCTGCTGGCCACGAACATGATCTCCGTCGGCGTCGATGTGCCTCGCCTGGGCGCGATGGTCGTTGCCGGCCAGCCGAAGAGCACGAGCGAGTACATCCAGGCGACGAGCCGCGTCGGCAGGTCTCATCCGGGACTCGTGCTCACGGTGTACAACTGGGCGCGGCCACGGGACCTGTCGCACTACGAGACGTTCGGGCACTACCACCGCACCCTGTACCGGCAGGTCGAGGCGCTCTCGGTGACGCCGTTCGCCCCGCGCGCGCTGGACCGCGGGCTGACCGGAGTCGTCGCGTCCCTTCTCCGCCTGTGCGGGCCGACGTATAACGACAACCCAGGCGCGGCGCTCGTCGACCCCGCCGGTGCTGAAGCGGGACGCGTAAGGGAGACGATTCGGCAACGTGCGGCCGATTCGATCGGCCAGGCCGCCGCCGACGATCTGGCTGATCGTGTGGCGAAGCTGCTCGACGCCTGGCACAAGGAAGCGGACGTCGGTCAGCGAACGCTCGTCTACCAGCGCCGCGGCAAGAGTGACACCGACTACTCGTTGCTGCACGAACCCGACATCGAAGGATGGTCGATGTGGACGGTGCCGACCTCGATGCGCAATGTGGAGACCGCCGTGCCGCTCGCGTTGCGTGAGAACGGGATCGCGCGACCGCGCGAAGGGTGGTCTGCTCCGGAGCGGTCCGCTCCGGTCCCTGACCCCGATGGTGCGCGATGAGAGCTCAAAGTCACGTCGGCGAGCTGCGACCGAGTCAGCTCCTCCACACGTTCGGCGTCGGCTCCACCGTCGAGCTGCCTGAGCTGACCACCCTCGTCCTGGGCCTCGACGAGTGGCCTGAGGTCCTCGGGCACGCGGTCTCCGAGCCACGCTTGCTCGCCGCGGTCCGGGCCGAGGTGGGGCAACAGGTCGAGCGTCTCCTCACACCGCCCGTCGTCCCCGAGGGAGAGAGCGCGGGCGTGCCGGTGGCACCGTTCCCGCGGTGGTTGCGGTGCCCGGTCTGCAACCTGCTAGCGCCGATCGACGACGGCCTCTTCAAGCTCAAGCCCGACCCGTGGCGGCCGGAGCGCACGACCTACGTCCACGAGGGCTGCTCGAAGAGCCGTTCGCGTCGACCGCCGACGGCCTATCCCGCCCGCTACCTGATGACCTGCGCAAACGGGCACCTTGACGACTTCCCCTGGGTCGAGTTCGTTCACGGGCCGGTGGCGTGCCGCGGCACGCTCCGACTGGTCGAGCTCGGCCAGGGCGGGCGACCGGGTGACATCCAGCTGTCCTGCGATGGGTGCGGTCGACGTCGCCGGCTGTCGCAGGCGTTCGGCATCGAGGCACGGCCGTTCCTCCCGCCTGCGTGTCGTGGTCGTCACCCACACCTCGGTGTCACGGACGAGTGCACCGAGGAGCCGGTGACGATCCTGCTCGGAGCGAGCAACTCGTGGTTCCCCGTGCAGATCTCGGCGTTGTCGATCCCTTCGCGCGCAGGCGAGATCGCCAACGCGGTGAATGAGGCATGGGCAGAACTCGAGCCCTTGCCGCCCGGGGCGGAGATGTTGCGGTACGCGTTACGCAACGTCCCGGGGCTGAAGCGGCTCGGCATGCTCGCGAATGACGAGGGCGAGGACGCCGTGGTCGAGGCGATCGAGCAGCGCCGCAATGGGCTCAGCGACGGCGATCCGACGGACCTCCGTGGTCCCGAGTGGGACGTGTTCTGCGCGGCCGGCGACGCACCGGAGACTCCAGAATTCCGGCTGCGTCGGGTGGAGCTACCGCGAGCTTTCGCAGACCCTCTCGCCGATGTCGTGCTCGTCGAGCGACTGCGCGAGGTCAGTGCTCTCCGAGGCTTCACCAGGCTGAACGCCCCGGACGACATCGGGACGCGCGGTGGCGCGATCGTCCGGCTCGCGCGCGACCAGCCCCGCTGGCTGCCATGCAGCGAGGTGCGGGGCGAAGGCATCTTCCTGCGGTTCCGCGAGGATCGCGTGATCGAGTGGGAAGGTCAGTACCGCGCGAGCGGTGCGGCGACGAAACTGCGTGCGGCGCACCGGGCCTGGCGTGAACGCCGTGGCCTCGATCCCGACGAGGGCTGGCCGGGGGAGCGCTACGTGCTGCTGCACAGCTTCGCGCACGCGCTCATCCGCGAGTTCGCGCTCGAATGCGGGTACACGGCATCGTCGATCCGCGAGCGCATCTACGCAGCGGCGGGTGAAGAGCCAATGGCAGGAGTCCTGCTCTACACGGCTGCGCCGGACAGCGAGGGCACGCTCGGCGGGCTCGTGTCGCTCGGCGAGCCCGACGAGCTCGGACCGCTGCTCCGGCAGGCGCTCGAGCGAGCGCAACTGTGCTCGTCCGACCCACTGTGCGCCGAGCACGATCCGCGAAGCGACAGCTCCGTCCATGTCGCCGCGTGTCATGCCTGTCAGTTCGCCTCCGAGACGTCGTGCGAGCGTGGCAACCGGTTCCTCGACCGCGGTGCACTCATCCCGACCCTCGCGGACACGAACACCGCCTACTTCCCCGTGCCATGAGTCTCGAGCGAGCCGTCGGTCGAGTCCTCCATCATCTGAGCGACGGACAGGTCGAAGCGCTCGCGGCCGTGTGCGACACCGGCCCGGGGGCTGGGGCCGCGCTGTCCGCCTCGGTCGTCGGCGGAACGGTTGCGAGTCGCGAGGCGGTCAAGGCGCTTGCTACTGAGTGGGCTGCATCTGACGGCTTTACCGGACCAGGAATCGCACTCGCACTTCGTGTCGGGCTGCTCGCACGCGTCGATGCGCGCGCACGTCGAGCGCTGCCCGTTTGGACGGGACCGGGCGCGACAGGCGAGCAGCGGCTGACCGCCAGCGTGCTGCACGAGCTCGTCGCCGGCGCCCGCGAACGCATTCTCCTCGTCAGTTACGCGGCCTACACGCTGTCCGATCTCGCTGCCGATCTGGCTGACGCAGTGGCCCGAGACTGCACCGTGGACGTGGTCTTCGAGACAGAAGAGGACAGCTCCGGCGGCTATCACGGCCCGCATAGCACTCCGTTCGGAGCCGTCGAGGGCATTCGCCGCTGGCGGTGGCCTGCCGATCAGCGTCCCGCCGGAGCGGCGCTTCACGCGAAGCTGCTCGTGGTGGATGGCTGTCGCGCGCTCCTCGGGTCGGCGAACCTGACGCACCGCGCGCTGAGCGCCAACCTTGAAGCGGGTCTTCTCGTTCGCGACCCTGAAGTCGCGGGTGAACTCGAGAGTCACGTGCTCGGCCTTATGAAGGCTGGAGCACTCGAGACGTCGTGACGGACGATTCGGAGCAGGGAACCCCCGCCGCGAGTGAGGAACTGGAGCGTGTGGGGGATGAGGAGATCACTCGCTGGGTCACGGCCGCGCACACCGCGAGGGTTGCCTCTTACGTCCTCGCGGAAGTCCGCGATCCGCGGCCGGGGACACCACTGGCGGCCGACGACGACGCATACCCATGGGAGAAGTGCTCAGCCTGGATGAGGTCCACCCTGGTCGCGGCTCTGGACCACCTCATCGTCTGGGCGAACATCGTCGCGCCGCAGACGGTGTTCGAAGGCATGGAAGTGCGCAACCCGCCGCGGCCGTATTACACGTTGGCGCGTGGCGGACTTGAAGCTGCAGCGCAGGCGGTCTGGACGCTCGGTCAGCCGACGTCAGCGGAGCGTGTTGATCGGCATCTGCGGTTGCTGTACCACGACCTGCGCCAGATGGCGCTCGCCTTCGAGGCGGCGAGTGATGAGCGTGCGCCCGCAGTACGTGAGCGGATGGCGCTGGTCGAGCAACGCGTCGGGGATGCCGAGGCCGTACGCGCGATCAAGAAGGGCGAGCCCAAGTACTCGATGATGGTCCGCGAGTGCGCTGAAGCCGTCGACCTGGAGCCCGCGGAGATTGAAGTGCTCTGGCGCGGCATGAGCGCTGCCGCGCACGGCAAGAACTGGTTCCAGCACGTCGGCTATCGGACGACGGTCGGTACGGAGTACGAGCCTGGCTACTTCCGCGCCGCGATGCAGCCGGATCCGGCGGGAATCACTCGCTCGCTCAGTGCGGCTGCGAGATTGGCGAACTACGGGGTGCTGCGCTTCGTGACGCTCGCCGGCCACCATCCGGCGTCGCTCTATCCGGCGGCCCTCGCGAGGCTCACGTCGGAAACGCAGCTCAAGCCGCGCTGACGTCAGGCAATCGGGGGCCCGACCACATGTTCCAGCAGAGCTCCGACGCCCGCCCGGGCAAGGCGCTTCGCGAAGTCGCCTTCGTCTCGGCGGCTCTCACTTGAGACGGAGTACACGTGCGCAGCTGCACCGGCGATGATGTCTGCTACCTGCACCCTTGGGTCATTGTGTGATGTCTCGAAGCGGATCTCGTTGAGGAGAGTCGGCAGCCCGATGGTGATTTCGCCTACCGCGTAGGACTCCGGTTCCGTCCGGTGAGCCATGTTCGCCTGGATCTCGCCGAAGACGGTTTCCTGCCACCGCCGGACGAGTGTTGAGTCGTGGAGGATCTCGAATCGTTCGCTTAGCCGTTCGGACCAGTGCGACCCCTGCCAGAACAGCGCTGGGAGGGCAGGGTCGAGCGCATCCTCGCGTCCGGCGAACTCTGCATCGAGCTCGGTCTGGGTATCGATCATCACGGAGAGCAGTTCGTGTACCTGCCCGTCGCGACAGGCGATCTTGCACCGTTGCAAGGCACTGAGGAAAGCCGCGCCCGCCTCCGGCGTGTAGTCACGAACCATCATCATGAACGCACACGCCAGGTCGTCGTAGAGGGAACCGAGCGCCCGCGGTGCGAACCTGTAGAAGGCGTCGGTCATGTTCTTCGCCGCACCACCGGCGTACCAGGCGCCTTGAATACCTTTCGCGAGCATGCGCGGGTCGACCAACTCGTCGATCATCTTCGCCGCGACCATCCACGGCTTGTGGAAGACCGCTGCGGCGGCGTCGAGAGACTTCAAGTCGATCTCCTCGAGCAGCGCCAGCATGTTCTTGCGGCCGACGTTGCTCTTCCTCAGCGAGCTGAACTTCAGTTCCTTGGTCGTCTTCTGCGTGCGGCTCAGCGCTGCTCTCACGGCCGTCTCGGCTAATGAAGGCTCTATCCGCAGGCCCGCTAGGGCGTACACCGGCTGCGTGGCGTCGAGGAGGTTCTCGCCGGTGTGCCCGGCTTCGTCCATGACGACGATCGGCAGGCTCATCGGCCCAGCCTTTCACAGCCGAGGGGACGCGCCAAGCCGGCCGCGCACGCTACCCGTTCGCGTCGAATTGATCGCGCATCTGCGGCTGTTCGGAACAAGGGTTGCCTGGCATATCGCATGCCAGCACCACGACACAGCACAAGCCGGGCGGCAATGCGCGCAGACCGGGTGTACTTCACGTGCATGGGCGGTCCGAGGAACCCATTCTCCAGGCAAGAAGGGTCGGCTTTACCGACAGAAGGGTCGTCGCTCGCTACACGGCCGATCGGGCGCCGATCCTCAGACGAGTACTGCGTTCTCCCTCGGCGCTCCGCGCGTCGATCGAGCGGAGCGGAGGCCCCACTTGTGAAGATACGGCACCTCCTGCGGAGATCTCGAGGGTGAGGCGAGGCTCATCGTTCGGCATTCGGCATTCGGCATTCGCGGGAGCCCCGTGTAGTCGCGGCCCTGGGTACCGCGGAGGTCGGTGTCGAGCCCGCGCAACAGCGTGGTGCGGTGGAAGCGGAAGTCGGTCGGTTGGCCGACGCGCCCGCGCTCCTTCGGTGGCATGGGCGGGATCTGGAACGCGCGGACGCTCCCCCGATGAAGGTCCTCCTCAAGGATGAAGTAGAGGTTCTCGCGCCCGGCGTAGTACGCGACCGGCGTCCCAGTCGGGCTGACGTTCCCGCGGAGCGGAGGGAAGTGCTCGCCGGTCGCGGTCGTGTGCCCCTGGTCGAGCGCCTGCATGAGGCGGAGCAGGAACGCGCGGTCCTGCACGACGACCGCGAGCGCACCGAGGTGGTCGCCGAGGCCGGTGAAGAGGGGGTGGTGGCGCATGATCGCGATCCGCCACGCCTCCCAGTTCAGGATCTTCCGGAGGTTGTACGGCAGCTCCGCGACGCGGTCGTACTCGACCATGAGTGGGAGGCGTCCAGGCGTGCCGTCGGCGAAGGCGGCGTCGACCCACACCAGGACGTCGGGCTTGAACTCCGTGACGCTGGCGATCGTCGTCGTCGCGTTCAGGCCGTCCGTCCGCGGCGCGGTGTCTGGCGTCATCCGGCCGCGGGCGCCGTTGACCCGGATGGTCGGCACGTCGAGGTGACCGTCGGCCCACGCCGGCGTAAACCACGGCTCGGCCAGCGGTCCGACGGCGTCGAGGAGCTCGACCGTCCACGAGACCGCGCCGACGTGGTGCCCGAGCACGCGGAGCTGCGGGGCGTTCAACGACGGACGGGGCGTGTAGGACCACCGCCTCGTGCGCAGCCGATCCTGGACGAGGTGCTTGAAGCCCTTGGCCGTGAGCTGGTGGACCATGATCGGGCGGCCGAACGTGCCTCGCAGGGTGTCGCGGATCTGGAGCGACTCGACCAGGCCGTACGCCTGCATCGTGGCGACCGCGTGACGCGTGGTCGGTGGCTTCCCGCGCGTCGCGAAGCGGACCAGGACGTCCATCGGCTGCGCTCCGCCGCGCTCGAGCACCGTCGCGATCCGCAGCATCGTCTCGGTGACGCGCGAGGGCAGCCCGCCGGTCGCACGCTTCCTCGCTCCGTCGAGCCGCTGCGTCCCCCGGCGGAAGGTGGCCGCCGGAAGACCGCCGAGCGTACGGACGAGGTCGATGTTCGCGAGCCGCGCCTGGACCATGAGCGCAGCGGGGACGGCTCCGTCGTTCACCGGCTCATCGAACGGCGGCACCGCGTCGGCCGTCGCCTGCCCGAACACACGCGGGGAGCTGTCGAGCTTCAACAGCACTCGCGCGTACGGGTCCTGGGTAGTGCCGAGTGCGAGTTCGACCGAGCTCGGCAGGCGCGGCAGATCGGGGGACGGCGTCGCGGGCGCCCACGGGCGTGCGATCTGTCGAAGGACATCGGCGCGCACGGCACGGGTCGCCGCTCGGGATCGTACGATCCGTTCGGCTTCGGCTACGGCGGCGGTGGGCGATTCCTCGCGTGGCGGATCCTCGCCGAAGCTCGGTGGCTCCTCGTCGAACAGCCGTAGCGCGCCGGTCGCCAACGTCGGCTCGGCCCGCTGTCCGCTTGTGAAGTCATGCTGCATGGGGATGCTCCTGGCCTGGCTCTCGGGCCTCGGTCGTGGGTGTCATCCCTCTTGTCGTTGGCGGTTGCAGTCCTCCCCCCGACGGGTTTGGCGTCAGCGGAGGCGCGCTAGAACCGAGCGCGGATCCAGCCCCTCGGTCCAGCGGTCGTTCGCGCACGTGAGACCTCCGCACGCAGGTACAGCGCGAGGTACACGGAGCTGACGCTCAGCGCGAGCGCCAGTTCACCGGTGACCTGGGGTGCCGTCAGCGCCACGAGTGGACCGACCGATGCGCCGAGAGCGGCGGTCACGCCGCCGCGCCGTCGCCCGAGGTGCATCGCGGAGATGGCCGAGACCACCACGAGCCCGCCGGTTCCCAGCGCCGCCAAAGCGGACATCAGCACGCCGCCGCCCAACCACACGAGGCACGCGAACGCTCCGCCGGCGACCGCGAAGAACGCGAGCCTCACCGGCGCCTCCGACGCGGCCGCGCCTTGCGTGGCGGCGGAGGCGGCGGCTTCCGGCGGCTCGGATGCGGTCGCGGGGTTGCGTACAGCCCCGCCTCGTCCAACCGGCGAGCCAGCTCCTGACCGAGCGGCGACATCTTGACGCGCATCAGCGTGTCCGGGCCGAGCGTGCCGCGGTCGACGTCGACCAGCGATCGCCAGCCGTCCGGCGTCTCCACCTCCACGCCGTCGACGAGCTTCTGCGGTCCGGCGAACCGCGGTTCCCGGGTGATCCGCTCGAGGAAGCTCCGCGACCACTCCGCCAGGCAGCAGGACGTGTACGTCTGGCCGCTTCCACACGGACATGGCGCGGGATCGGCAGCAGGGGAGGTGCTCATTCGTGACGGGGCTCCTTCGAGACGCGGAGGGCGCGCTCGGCGCGTCCAGCGAGGTCAGCGGCGGGGATCTCGAGCGCGGTGGCAAGCCGCAGGAGCGTCGAGAGGCCGACGTTGCGCCGGCCGCGCTCGATCGAGCTGACGTAGGACCAGTGGAAGCCGGCGCGTGCGCCGAGGTCCTCCTGAGACCAGCCGTGTGCCTGCCGCGTCTCGCGGACGACGTGTCCGAGCGCGGTGGCTGCCAGAGCGTTCTCTTCGCTCGTGCTTGTGGCGCCGTCGCTCGGGCATCCGTGCTGAACGACGCCGGCGCGAAGGAGCGCGCGCACGTGGTAGGCGATCGTCCCCAGCGGCCGGCCGAGCTCGTCCGCCAACTGCACCGCACTCATCGTGCGGCCGCCGAACGTGTCCAGGATCAGCCCGCGCATCTCATGCGCCAGCGCGCGGGGCTCGACCGCGTCCGGAGGCGGGGAGACGCGAGCGACCGGGGTCGTAGCCGCGACGCGCGACGCGGGAGGCCGGGAACCCCTGCTTCGCCGAGCGGTCTGCTCAGGGGTGCGCTCCTCGTCGGCGGTCGCCACGCGCCATGATGTTAGTTAGATCGGTCAAGACGTGCGGTCCACCAGCGTGCCGCTGGTGGCGCGCCGCATGGAGCCTCAGGAAGCGATGGGTCTCGCGCTGCGCTCGCTCCGCCTCGACCGGGGCCTGTCTCAGGCTGAGGTCGCCCAACGGGCCGACATCGCGCGGAGCTGGCTCTCGCAGATGGAGGGTGGGGGCGGGAACCCGGCGTGGGGCTCGCTGGTCCGGCTCGCGGCGGCGCTCGGCGTGTCGCCGGTCGAGCTGGTCGACCGCGCCGAGCGGATCGCGTCGGGTGAGCTGAGGTTCGAAACGCGAACGCGTCGCGGACCTGTCAGTTAGAACGGTCAGAGACCGAGGTCCGAGAGCGTCCGCTCCATGGGACGCCGGATGGAGCCGCAGGAGGCGATGGGCCTCGCGCTGCGCACGCTGCGCCTCGAGCGCGGGCTCTCGCAGGCTGAGGTGACCGATCGTGCCGACGTCGCCCGCAGTTGGCTCTCCCAGATGGAATCTGGCCGGTCCAATCCCGCGTGGGGCTCGCTGATCCGTCTCGCCGGGGCGCTCGACGTCTCGCCGGTGGAGCTGGTGGAGCGAGCAGAGCAGATCCGCGGCGGCGATTGGGACGTCGACCCTCAGCCGCGGCGCCGCTCCGCCTGAGACGGCCGCGGGAGATCGCCTGCGTGCGAGGAAGGAGACAGCGGGGTGACGGGGTAACCTCCGGACGTGTCCTCGGCGAGCCCTACCGCGATCGGGTACTACACCGCGAACGAGGTTGCGCGGCTCGCTGGCGTCTCGCCGCAGCGCATCGGACGGTGGGCGCGCGAGGAGATCATCCTGCCGAGTGTCTCGCGCCGCCCGAACGTCTACTCCTACGCCGACGCGGGCGAGGCGATCCTGGCGCACTACCTGGTGCGCGAGGGCAAGAAGCCGCGCGACATCAAGGCGATCGTGCACCTGCTGCGCGAGACCTACGGGGATTGGCCGCTCGCGACGGCGCCGCTCTCGCACGACGGCAAGCTCGTCGTCGTCTGGGACCCGACGCGGAAGGTCTACGTCTCGGTCGATCAGCCTGGGCACGAGCTGCTCGGGGGCACGCTGCTCAACCTCCGAGTCATTCGGGAGGCGTTGGGACGCGGCGGATGGGTCTCGATCGAGCATCCGCGTGACCACGTCGAGGTCGATCCGGACCGTCAGTCCGGCGCGCCCGTGATCCGCGGCCGGCGCATCACGACGGCGTTCGTCGCGTCGATGGCCGCTGAGCCGGGCGGTCGCGAGGTGCTCAGAGAGGACTACGGCCTCTCCGAGGCAGAGATCGACGACGCCGTGGCGTACGAGCAGGACGTCGCTGCCGTTGCCGCCGCCTGAGCGTCGCAGGGTCGTTCTCGACCAGGGCATCAACTGGAAGCTCGCGCACGAGTTGCGAAAGCGCGGGCGGGTGGACGCGACCGCGCTCTACCTCGAGGAGCTCGAGGACCTCAAGGACGGCGCCGTCCTCAAGGCGCTGGCGACCGACTTCGAGCCCTGCGTCCTCGTGACCTGGGACAACAAGATGCCGAAGGCGCATGCCGCCGAGCTCGCCCACTTCAAGTCGACGGTGGCTGTCGTCAACCGCGCCGGGCACGCGAAGTGGGAGGGATCCCAGGAGGCCTACGTGCGGAATGTCGTTCACCGGTGGCTTCACCGGATTGAGTTGCAGCCGACGGCGACGGTCAGGATCTACTCGACCGGCGGGATCGGCAGCGCGTAGCCGGGCTCGGCGGGGGAACTCCTGTTCGCCTGTTCCGCCGGGCGCGCTGTAACCCTTGCGGTCCCTTGCCGCTGCTGCGCGACATCCAAGCTGACGCGACATCTGACACGCCGCTCGCGACCGTCCTGCGGAAGACGATGCTGCTCGCAGCACGGTTGGACCACAACGAGCTACGCGAGTGGGTGGAGCGCGAACTGAACGGCTACCCGTCGGCCGACGTGCTCCCGCCCTATCGCAGAGGGGGTGAGGTCCCCGTGCTCGCGGACTTCGCCGGCCCGTACGGGAGCGAGCGACGTAACGAGCGTCTTCCGCCGCTAGCTGTCCTGCCTTCAGAGTTGGTGAACGCGGCTGATGGGTGGCCGGTCGCCGAGGCTGGTGTGGGGTCTGCGGCGGTTGTAGTAGCGCAGAAACGATGACAGGGCGCGGTCTCTGGTTTGGTGGTTGGGCCA
>DATMVO010000424.1:0-3816 GCA_035563115.1 Solirubrobacteraceae bacterium | reverse complement strand
CGTACGGGCGGCCCAGGTTGTGGGCCAGCACGTTCAGCCGGCCGCGGTGGGCCATGCCGACGACGACCGAGGAGCGCAAGCCCGGGGCCGTCGACGCGGAGCTGCTCCAGGCCGTCCAGGCCGCGACGTCGCTCGTCAAGGCCCACCGCACCCACGGCCACCTCGCCGCGCGGCTGGACCCGCTCGGCCAGGAGCCCGAGGGCGATCCGGCGCTCGACCCGGCCGACGTCCACCTGACGCCCGAGCTGATGGCGCAGATCCCCGCGAACATCCTGCGGATCTACGTCCCGGGCGCGACGCTGGCCGACGCGCTGCCGCACCTGAAGGAGACGTACTGCGGCACGATCGCCTACGAGATCGAGCACATCTCCTCGCACCGTCAGCGCGTGTGGCTGCGGGAGAACATCGAGTCGGGCACGTTCCGCAAGCCGCTGACGACCGACGAGCAGAAGTGGCTCCTCGGCCGCCTGGTCAAGGTCGACGCGTTCGAGCGCTTCATCCACAAGGCCTACCTGGGCCAGAAGCAGTTCTCGATCGAGGGCCTCGACATGACGGTCCCGATGCTCGACGAGCTGATCCAGCTCTCCGCCGCGCACGGCGGCCGCGAGGTCGTGGTCGGCATGGCCCACCGCGGCCGGCTGAACGTGCTGGCCCACAACCTGGGCCGCCCGTACGACACGATCTTCGCCGAGTTCGAGGGCGCCTCCACGCTCACGGCCGTCACGACGATCCCGCAGGGCGGCACCGGCGACGTCAAGTACCACCACGGCGCGCAGGGCAGCTACCAGCTGCGCAGCGGCGAGTCGATCCTCGTCAACCTCGAGTCGAACCCGTCGCACCTGGAGTTCGTCGACCCGGTCGTGGTCGGCGCGACCCGCGCGGCGCAGACCACGCGCCAGGGCCCGCACGCCCACCAGGACACGTCGGCGGCCGTGCCGATCCTGCTGCACGGCGACGCGGCCTTCCCGGGCCAGGGCGTCGTCGCGGAGACGTTCAACCTGCAGGCGCTGGACGGCTACCAGGTCGGCGGCACGATCCACATCATCACGAACAACCAGGTCGGCTTCACCACCGAGCCGGACGACTCGCGCTCCACGCGCTGGGCGTCGGATCTGGCCAAGGGCTTCGACTGCCCGATCATCCACGTCAACGCCGACGACCCGGCCGCGTGCATCTCCGCCGTGCGCCTGGCGTTCGCGTACCGGCAGGAGTTCGGCCACGACGTCGTCATCGACCTGATCGGCTACCGCCGCTACGGCCACAACGAAGCCGACGAGCCCGCGTACACCCAGCCGGAGATGTACGCGAAGATCAAGGGCCACGAGCGCGTGCCGGACCTGTGGGCCAAGCGGCTGCTCGAGCAGGGCGTCGTCACGCAGGAGGACGTCGAGGAGCGCAAGAAGGAGATCTGGGACGAGCTCACCGGCCTCCACCAGCAGCTGAAGGCGACGATCGCCAAGACCGCTGACGAGGGCGGGAAGGTCGACCAGCCGACGGGCGAGTACCAGCTCGACCGCTCGCCGTCGCCGCAGGTGAAGACCGCGGTGGACGCCGACCGGCTGCGCTCGCTCAACGAGGAGCTCCTGCAGGTCCCCGAGGGCTTCACGATCCACCCGAAGCTCGTCCGCCAGCTCGAGCGCCGGCGCAACGCGCTGGGGCCCGACGGCGGGATCGACTGGGCGCACGCCGAGTCGCTCGCGTACGCGTCGCTGCTGACCGAGGGCACCCCGGTGCGCCTCACCGGCCAGGACGTCGAGCGCGGCACGTTCTCGCAGCGCCACCTCGTCCTGCACGACGCGAAGACCGGCCAGTCCGTCTCGCCGATCCAGAACCTGGGCGGCGCGCTCGCGCCGTTCGAGCTGCACAACTCGCCGCTGAGCGAGATGGCGGCGATGGGCTTCGAGTACGGCTACTCGCAGGAGGCGCCGGAGACGCTCGTCCTCTGGGAGGGCCAGTTCGGCGACTTCGTCAACGGCGCGCAGGTCATCATCGACCAGTTCATCGTGTCCGGCCTGGCGAAGTGGGGCCAGACGTCGCGGCTGACGCTGCTCCTGCCGCACGGCTACGAGGGGTCCGGTCCGGAGCACTCCTCGGGCCGCCTGGAGCGCTGGCTCCAGCTCGCCGCGGAGGGCAACATCCGCGTGGCGAACCTGACCACGCCGGCGCAGTACTTCCACCTGCTGCGCCGCCAGGCCCGGATCGCCAAGCAGCGGCCGCTGATCATCATGACCCCGAAGTCCCTGCTGCGCCTGCCGCAGGCGACGAACCGGATCGAGCACCTCTCCGAGACGAAGTTCTTCTCCGTCCTCGGTGAGCCGCGCGTCCCGGTCGACAAGGTCACGCGCCTCGTGCTCTGCTCCGGCAAGGTCTACTACGACCTCGTCGGCTCGCCCAACCGCGAGGGCAACGAGGGCGTCGCGATCGGCCGGATCGAGCTGCTGTACCCCTTCCCGCAGAGCGAGATCCTGGAGCTCATCGGGACCTACCCGAACCTCAAGGAGGTCGTGTGGGTCCAGGAGGAGCCGCGGAACATGGGCGCCCGCGCGCACGTGTCGCCGCGCCTCCAGCAGATCATGCCCGACCACCTGAAGTTCGGGTACATCGGGCGCCAGGAGCGCGCGTCACCGGGCGAGGGCTACCCCGCCGCCCACGTCGCGGAGCAGTCGCGGATCGTGGAGACGGCGCTCGACCTCACCACGCCGGTCTCGCAGTACCCGAAGAGGCTGCCTGGCGACAGGTAGCCCTCAGGGCCGCAAGCACGAACGTCGGATCGCGAGGCCTTTCGGGGCCTCGCGGTCGTTCTACAGCGGGTCGGCGAGGGACTCGATGAGGGCGAGCGCGTCGCGGGCGTTGCCCGCGTGGTGGACGCGCGGGTCGCCGCGCAGGGCGCGCGGCACGGCGGCGCCGCCCACGAGGATGCCCCGCGGGTAATGGCCGGAGGCGTCGATCTCGTGGAGGACGCGCTCGAGGTCCTCGCCCCAGCCGGCGATGGTGACGCTCAGCCCGACGAACTCCGGCTCGTGCTTGGCGACGATCGACGAGAACGTCCCGACCGGCACCGCGGCGCCGAGGTAGCGGACGTCGAACCCGCGCCCCTCGGCGAGGTCGCCGATCATCCGCAGGCCCGTGATGTGCGCTTCGCCGCCGACCGCGGCGAGCAGCACGCGCTCACGCGAGCGGCGCGGGTACTGCGTGGCCGTGCGGCCGACGAGCCGCATGACGTCGTGGGCGATCCCGGTGGCGAGGTGCTCGTCGGCGATCGAGATCACGCCGACCTCCCACCCGTGGCCGATCTCGACCAGCGCGGGCGCGATGACGTCGACGTAGAGGTCGGCGACGGGCATGCCCCGGCTGACCGCGTCGAGCGCGATGATCTCCGCCAGGTTGGCGTCGCCCGCGACGAGCGCGGCCACGAACTCCTGGCGGACCGCGCTCACATCGGTGCCGACGACGCCATCCACTGCTTAGGAGTTGTAGCGGCTTTCGAGGCCCTGCCGGACGGACTCGGCGCCTGGGGCGACGTCCGCGGTGAGCCGCTCGAGCAGCGTGCGCAGCCCTGGGCTGTCCGCGATGGCGCGCTCGACGAGGTCCAGCCCGCGATCCCGGTCGCCGGTGTAGGAGGCCGCCATCCCCGCCCAGAAGAGCAGCTCCGGGTTGTCGGGAGCCAACCTCCCGGCCTCCTCGTAGTGGCGGACCATGTCGTCCAGCCGCCCCTCGGCCATCGCCTCGTCGCCCGCGGTCGCCGCCGCGTACGCGCGGTGCAGGACGAGCAGGCGGCGCAGCTCGGCCAGCGGCTCGGGGTGGTCCTCCACGCGC
>DATMVO010000423.1:0-5432 GCA_035563115.1 Solirubrobacteraceae bacterium | reverse complement strand
GATCCGCCGCGGGAGCGACGCCGCCACCAGGCCCAGGCCCTCGACCGACTTGGCCAGCGAGTCGTGCAGGTCGCGCGCCAGCCGCGCGCGCTCGCGCTCGCGCTCCACCTCTCGCTCGGTCCGGCGCAGCTCCTGCTCGGCCTCCGCCCCCGCGTCGATCAGCCGCCGCACCACGGCCCCGGCCGCGGCGGCGAGCGGGTAGAGGATCGGCAGGCCGATGGCCTCCTGCATCGTCGGGTCGACCTCGACCGACTGGCTCCAGAAGCCGAGCGCCGCCTCGTAGGCGACGACGAGCAGGGCGCCGATCGCCGCGACGCCCGCCCAGCGGTAGAGCGCGCCGGCGAGCACGGCGGTGCCGAGCGTGAAGAAGAAGAACGGGCCGCTCGGGCCGGTCGCGGCGAGGATGACGCCGCTCAGCAGCACCTCGCCCGCCAGCCACGTCGGGTGGCGCAGCACGGCGTGCTCGATCCGCTCCCACGCCACCAGCGGCACCAGGCCGACGCCCGCGGCGAGCAGCAGCGCGACCATCGCGGCGGTCCGGTCGCCCTCGGCGATCCGGTCCGCGTCGGCGGCGAGGACGGTGACGAGCAGCGCGAACGCGCGCAGCGTCAGCACGACCTTCGCCAGCCGCTCGACCCAGGACCGCCCGGCCAGCTCAGCGGCCAAGGATCCCGCTCCCCCCGAGGTCGGCCTGGAGCAGCAGCGCGGCGAGGATGAGGATGATCGACGCCGGGACGATCAGCGCGATGATGATCAGGCTCACGCGCGGCGCGGCCCGCTGCGCGCGGCGGCGCGCGTGCTGGTTGGCCTCGCGGCGCATGTCGCGGGCGATCGAGTTGAGCGCGTCCGCCAGCGGCACGCCGAGGTCGTCGGCCTGCAGCTGCGCGGCGACGAACATCTGCACCGCGTCGGCGCTGCTGCGGTCGCGCATCGCCGACAGCGCCTCGCGCCGGCTCGCGCCCAGCTCCATCTGCCGCAGCGCGATCCCGATCTCCTCGCCGACCGGCCCGCCGAGCCCGGCCGCGACGCGCTGCAGCGCCTGGCCGTAGCCCGCGCCCGCGCGCACCGTGACGGCGAGGATGTCGAGGAAGTCGGGGAGGTCGCGCTCCAGGCGCTCCTGCCGCGTGCGCGCCGCACGCGACAGCGACATGTCGAGCCCGAGCAGCGCGACGACGAGGAGGAGCAGGCCCGCGATCGCGCCGCCCGCCAGCGTCAGCAGCAGGAAGGTCAGCAGGCCGATCGCGCCGAACGCCGCCTTGCGCTCGAAGTACTGCTCGACGGTCATCCCGCCGGGCCGGCCGGCGAGGTCGAGCCGCCGCCGCGCGCGGGCGCGGGCCGTCTCGCCCAGCGCGCGCATCAGCCGCGGCCCGAGCTGCGCGCCGATCCGCTCCACCAGCTCGCGCGTCCGCGACGGCTGGTCGATCCCCGTCACGTCGAGGCCGAGCCGGTCGGCGGCGTCCTTGTCGCGCACGAGCACCAGCCCGCGCAGCGCCAGGCCCGCGCAGATCATCGCCAGCAGCCCCGCGAGCCCCGGCGTCATACCTCGATCCTCGTGGTCTTGCGGATCAGCAGGAAGCCGACGACGTAGAGCGTCCCGGAGACGAGCAGCGCCATGATGCCGAGCGGCGAGCCGGTCATCTCGTCCAACACGCCGGGCGCGATGCCGTTGAGGAGGATCAGCGTGCCCGCCGCGAGCACCGCGACGAGCCACGAGGAGAAGACCGAGCCGGAGAGGATCGTGCGGACCTCGCGCAGCGTCTCCTTGCGCACCTCGAGCGCGTCGCCCAGGTCCTGCAGCGCGCGGACGACGTCGCCGCCGGAGCGCTGCTGGATGACGAGCGCGGTGACGAGCACCGACACCTCGCGCGACGGCATCCGCTGGCGCAGCGACTCGAGCGCCTCGTCCAGCGGCCGGCCGAGCTTCAGCTCGTCGACCACGCGGCGCAGCTCCTCGCCCGCCGGGTCCTCCAGATCGCTGCTGGCGGCCTCGACGGCGGCGACGAGCGAGAGGCCGGCGGAGGCGCCGTTCGCGAGCAGGCGGCTCATCTCCGGCAGCTGCCCGACGAAGCCGAGCGCGCGCTGCTCGCGCCGCCGGTCCAGCCACACCATCGCCGCGCCGATCGCGATGCAGCCCGCGACGAACCCGGCGATGTTGGAGAGCAGGAACGCGCCGATCGCCCACACGGCGAGGAAGCCGACGAGGCAGCGCAGGACGAAGTCGAGCGGGCCGAAGCCGACGCCGCCGGCGTGGAGGCGGAGCGCCAGCCCGCGGCCGGGGCGCGTGCGGCGGAACCAGACGTCGAGCCGCCGAACGATCCGCGTCGTGAACGGCTCGCGGTCGAGCAGGCCGGCGCGGTCGCCGAGGTCGGCGGTGCGGGCGGCGCCGGACAGCAGCAGCCACAGCCCGAGCAGCGCCACGAGCAGCGTGCCGGCGAGGACCTGGAGGATCGTCTGCGGATCGCTCTCGGGCATCGCGCTAGAACGCCCTCCGCTCGGCCGCGGCGTCCGGCTCCTCGGCCTCGGCGCCGAACGCGGCGGGCACCGGGATCCCCTCGTGGAAGAGCCGCAGGCCGATCTTCTCCGGCAGCGTGAAGTGGCGCATCCGGCCGCGCAGCACGCGGTCGGCGCCGAGCGGCTCGGCGTCGAACCGCGCGACGGTGCGCAGGCGGAACTCCTCGCGACGCGACGACGCGACGACCGCGACCTCGGTCACCTTGCGCGGCCCGCCGGGCATGCGGTCGATCTGCACGATCACGTGGATCGCGTTGTTGATCTGGTCCCGCAGCGCCTCGTAGGGCATGTGCAGGTCGCTCATCGTCGCGAGCGTCTCGAGCCGGTGGACCGCGTCGTCGGGCGTGTTCGCGTGGACGGTCACCAGCGAGCCCTCGTGGCCCGTGTTGAGCGCCTGGAGCATGTCGACCGTCTCCGGACCGCGGACCTCGCCGACGATGATCCGGTCGGGCCGCATCCGCAGCGAGTTGCGGACGAGGTCGCGGATCGTGACCTGGCCGGCGCCCTCGACGTTCGGCGGCCGCGCCTCCAGCGAGACGACGTGCGGCTGCTGGAGGCGCAGCTCGGCGGAGTCCTCGACGGTGACGATGCGCTCGCTCACCGGCACGGCGGCGGACAGCGCGTTGAGCAGCGTCGTCTTGCCCGCGCCGGTGCCGCCGGAGATGACGACGTTCAGCCGCGCCTCGACGAACGCCGCGAGCAGCTCCATCGTCGCCGGGTCGAGCGTCTCGTTGCCGACGAGCTCCTCGAAGGTGAAGAGCTTGGGGAACCGCCGGATCGTCAGGACCGGCCCGACGAGCGACAGCGGCGGCAAAATGACGTTGACGCGCTCGCCGCCGGGCAGGCGCGCGTCGACCATCGGACTCGACTCGTCGACGCGCCGGTTGACCTGCGAGACGATCCGCTCGATCGTCTGGAGGAGCTGCTGCTCGCTCTCGAACCGCAGGCCGATCTTCTCCAGCCGGCCGGCCCGCTCGACCCACACCTCGCCGGGGCCGTTGACCATGATCTCGGTGACCGACTCGTCGTGCAGGAGCGGCTCGAGGACGCCGAGGCCGAGCGACTCGTCGACGACCTGGCGGATGAGCCGCAGCCGCTCGCCGGTCGAGAGCACGGGACCCTCGTTGGAGACCATCCCGCCGACGATCTTCTCCAGCCGCGCGCGCCGCTGCTCCTCGGAGAGCCCGCCGAACTCGGTCGGATCGATCTCCTGCATGAGGCGGCGGCGGTAGTACGTGACGCCGGTGTTCGCCCCGTTCCCGTCCTCCGGCTCGCGGCCGCCGGCGATGCGCTCGCGCAGACCCACTAGCGCGCCGTCCTGGGCATCGCGGCCTGCTTCTCGATCGTGAGCGCCTCGGCGGAGAGGAGGCCGGGGACGACGAGCGGGACGCGGACGCGGACCCGGGTCGTCTCGCCGCTGACCGACGCGCGGGCGTGCTCGCGCAGCGGCGAGCTGAGCGCCGCGACCGCCGCGTCCTTGCCGTTGCCGCCGCGCGACTCGACGCGGCTGCCGGTGCGCGCGGCGTTCGAGGCCGACACGACCGTCCAGCCCGCGAGCAGCAGCTGCCAGACGAGCAGCGCGACGATCAACATCGTCGAGAGCAGCCCGACCAGCTCGAGCGACGCCTGTCCCTCCGAGTCGCGCAGGCTCACGCCTCGGAGTCCTCCGCGTCCTTCTTCTTCTTGGACTTGTCCTTGTCCGCGCACGGGTCCTGCTTGGCGGACTTGGGCTTGAAGCGGTCGTCGCCGCGCTCGGGCGAGCCGACCGCGTCGTCCTCCACCGACGTGCCGGCCGACGACGCGATCCGCACGTTGGTCTCGACGCCGGGCACGAGGACGGGGACGGCGAGCGAGACCTTCACGCGGTCGTCGCCGATGTCGCAGCGCAGCCCGTCGCGCCAGGCGCCCGGGACGTCCTCGCGGATCCGCTCGGCCTCGTCGTCGCCCACGGCCAGCGCCCGCGCGCCCTCGCGCGCCGACTGGCCGGCGAGGATGAACGTGTAGCCGATCAGGCCGATCTGCCACATGAGCAGGCCGACGACGATGACGATGGGGAGGATCGCGACGGTCTCGACGGAGGCCTGGCCGCGCTCGCCCGCCAGCCGCGAGAGGAGGCCGGGCTTCGACGGCGGCGGCGCGTCCGGGTCCGCGGCGTCGTCGACGACCTGCGGGGCGGGCGCGCGGCGCTTGCCCGAGGAGGGCGCGATCAGCTCCAGCTCCTGCGCGAGCGCGCGGAACGCCTTCACGAGCCCCTTGTCCTCCACACGCTCGGGCGTGCCGGTGTTCGCGGCGTCCTCCAGCGCGCTGAACGACGCGGGCAGCTTGGTCTCGACCGTCGGCCGGTCGACGTAGGTGCGGACGAGCCGGCCCTGCACCTCGCGCTGGCGCGAGTGGCGGTTGATGAGCAGCCGCGTGTCGGAGCTCGTGATCTGCAGGCGCTCCCACAGGTCGAGCATCCGCCGCGCGCCGCGCAGCGACGGGACGTCGGGCGTGGTGACGAGGAGGACGAGGTCGGCCAGCTCGACCGCGGCGGCGGACGCGTCGCCGATCGCCGCGCCGGCGTCCACGATCACGAGGTCGTGCCGGGTGCGCAGCGCGGCGAGGACGTTGCGCGCGACGTCGACCTTGACGTCCTCGGCCAGCTCCCCCTCGTCCGGCGCGAGCAGGACGGAGACGCCGGTGCGGTGCGTGAAGAGCGTCTCGTTGAGGTGGCGGAGCGAGAGCTCGTCGGCGACGTCCACGAGGTCGACCACGCTGCGCCGGTGCGGCAGGTTGAGGTAGGCGCGCAGGTCGCCGGTCTGGAGGTCGAAGTCGACGAGGCAGACCGAGCCCGCCTCGCCGGCCTGCGCGGTGAGCGCCAGATGCATCGCGACGGTCGAGGTCCCGACGCCGCCCTTGGCGCCCGCGACGGTGACGATCCG
>DATMVO010000422.1:0-3630 GCA_035563115.1 Solirubrobacteraceae bacterium | reverse complement strand
CGCCCGCTCGGCGCGCATGGTCATCGCGCTGCGCGGCTCGCGCGGCTTCCTGCGCGCGTCCGGCACCGTGAAGGTGACGATCAAGGGCTCCAGGCTCCGCTACGCCGGCACCGCGAAGGTGACCAGCACGGACGGCGGCGGGGACGGGCTGAAGGGCCGGCGGCTGCGCCTGCGCGGCACCGGCGACCTCGTCGAGAACCGGATCGCGGTCTCCCTGACGGGCTGACCGGCAGCCGGCCGCCGCCGCTCAGACCAGCGCGAGCCGCTCGGCCGCGACGCCGACCGTGACGCGCTGGCCCCAGTCGAGCGTCAGGCGGTCGGCCTCGATGCCGTCGCCGAAGACGACGCCGCCGTCCGACAGCTCGCACGTGACGCCGACGGTGTCGACCACCGCACCCGTCAGCGCGGTGCCGGTCGTCGCGCTCGGCCACGCCTCGCGCACCAGGCACGCCAGCGCCGGGTCGGCCGGGCCGGGGAGCGCGAGCGGGTCGCGGCGGGCGGCGTTGATCGACGCGGCCCAGCCGGTCGCGCCGGTGCCGGTGGCAACGATGATCCCGCTGCTCGACTGGCGCTCGAGCCGACCGTCCAGCTCCAGCGTGTACCGCGCCGACTGGTGCGTCGCGTGGCCGACGAAGACCTCGTTCAGCGCGAGCAGCCGCTGGCCGTCGTCCAGCCGTGCCTCGGCCATCGTCCGCGTCTCGACCCGCACCCGCCGCGCCGCCAGGTCGGCCAGGAGATCCGCCGCCGCGTCCGGCGCGTGCCGCACGAGCACGCCCGGGAAGCGGTCGGGGAACGGGTTGAGGCCGATCACCGGCTGCCCGTCGAGGTACTTGGCGACGTTCGCGACCAGCCCGTCCTGGCCGAGCGCGATCACGAGGTCGTCGGCGGCGAAGAGGAACCGGTCGAGCTCGGCGCGGTCGACCACCGCGCGGCGCCAGTCGGCGGGGATCTGCGCGAGCACGCCGGCGCGGACCTCCTCGTAGGCGAGGTGCCGCGCCTCGACCTCGCCCAGCTCCAGCCCCCGCTGCTGGAGGTAGAACCGCGCCTGCTCGCGCGTGCCGTGGCGCGCGAGCAGGTCGCGGAACTCGGTCGGCCGCTCGACCACGACCACCCGCGGGTTCATCCCTGACCACCGCCGCCGTTCACGCGCGTGAGCAGGCCGTTGAGCATGTCGGGGGTGATCGTGAGGTGGTCGACCTCGCCGATGTTCCGGGCCAGCTGCTGCAGGGCCAGCGCGAGCAGGACCTCGGGGCCGGCCTCCGCCTGGATCTGCGCGCGCTCGCGCTCGACGTCGAGCCGCGCCCGCTCGACCACCGCGGTGGTCTGCGCCTCGCGCTCGGCCAGCAGCTCGCGCCGCTCGTCCTCGGCCTTGGCGGCCACGAGCTGCGCGGCGGCCTCCTCCTCCGCGCGCCGCCGGGCGTTGGCGCCCTCCTCGGCGACGAGCGCCTGCTCGCGCCGCGCCAGCTCGGTGCGGTTGTGCAGCTCGTTCTCGGCGATCGCCCGCTCGCTCTCCACCGCCTGCGCGCGCCGCTCGTAGGTCGCCTGGTCGGCACGCTGCTGGATCGCCTCGCGGGTGGGCTGCTGGAGCGCCTTCTCGACGTCGGCCGTCGGCGCCACCGCGGCGACGCGGACCGCGACGACCTCGATCCCCAGATCGGTGAGCGCGGGCTCGCCGGTCAGCCCCGCGGTGATCCGCGCGCGGATCGGGGCGACGCCGTCGGTGAGGATCGTGCGGACGTCGAGCTTGGCCAGCTCGTCGATGACGAACTGCTGCGCGAGCTGGGTGAGCAGCCCGCCGACCTGCTCGAGCGGCGCGCGGGTCCAGCGGCCGGTCGCGAGGTCGACGCTGAAGTCGACGCGGCGCGCGAGCCGCTGCGGGTCGGCGACGCGGAACTGGATCGCGCCCTGCACCGTCAGCTGCTGGAAGTCGGCGCTGCGGGCGTGGAAGAGGAACGGCAGCTCGCGGTCGTCGACCGGCACCTCGGCGATGCCGGCGTGGAGCGGGCGGAACCACAGCGCCAGGCCGGGGCCGTCGTGCGCGAGCTCGCCGCGGTTGAAGTGGAGGACGTGGCTCGTCGGCTCCGCGCGGAGGTGACGGAGGAAGGGGTAGGTGCGGATGTCGGCCATGGCTTCTCGGATCCCTCGGTCGAAGGTTTTGGTCAGAACGACCTATACCCACGGTAGCAGCGTTCTAGGCAGAGCGACTAATATTCGTGGCGGGCATGTGGACGGCGACGAACTCCGAGGGCTATCCGGCGCCCGTCGCACTGGCCGCCGACACCGTCGTGCTGACGGTGCGGGACGGCGCGCTCGCGGTGCTCGTGGCCGACGAGGACGCGGGCGGGCCGGGCGGCGGCGGGCCCGCGCTCCCTGGCGGCTTCGTCGGCCCGGACGAGGCGCCGGCCGCCACCGCGCGGCGCAAGCTCGCCGAGAAGACGGGGCTCGACCACCCGTACCTCGAGCAGCTCGCGACCTTCGCCGACCCGGGCCGCGACCCGCGCGGGTGGATCCCGACCGTCGCGCACCTCGCGCTCGTCCCGCCGTCGGTCGACGGCCGGTGGCTGCCCGTCCGCGACGCGCCGCCGCTCGCCTACGACCACGCGCGGATCCTCGCCGCCGCGGTCGAGCGGGTCGAGGGCAAGCTCTGGTGGTCGAACGTCGCGGTCGGCATCCTCCCCGGTCCGTTCACGCTCGCCGAGGCGCGCGCGGTCTACACGGCGATCGCCGGCGTCACGTACGACCCGGCGACGTTCGGCCGCGACCTCAAGGCGACGGGCCTGATCGAGCCGACCGGCGAGCTGCGCTCCGACGGCCCCGGCCGCCCCGCGGCGCTCTTCCGCTTCGTCTCGTCCGACCCCACCTGGGGCGCCGGCCGCCGCAAGCGCGTCCGCTGAGCCGTCCCGGCCGCTGACGGCGGTGATCGTCGACGTCGACCCGCTCCTGCGCGGGATCGTCAGCGGGATGGACTTCCGCCAGGTGCAGGTCGAGGCGCTCAGCATCGGGGGTTCGACCACCACCGCCTGACTTGGCGCGCGGACTCGCCGGACGATCGGCCACCCGGCTCGCGCCGGTGGCCGGGAGCGTCGATGGGTCCGCGATGCCGCGCGACCCGAAGGAGCTCAGCGCACGCCGCGCCCTCGTGGTGTGGCGCGTGCTGCCCGTGCTCGCCGCCGCGGTGGCCGTCATCGCGGTGATGGCGGTCGTCGCGATGCGGTCCACCGCGACGGCCGACCGGGCGCGGCGCGCGCAGGTCGTCACCCAGCACCTGCGCGGCGAGAGCCTGCGGGTGGAGGGGATCACGTGGCGCGCGCTCGCGGGCGGCGCGCCCGGGCGAAAGGGCAGCGTGCGCTCCGTCGCGTCGGGCTTCGCGACCTACCGGCGGATGCTCGCCGACCTGCGCGAGCTGCGGGAGCTGGGCGTGTCGCGCGACCTGCTCGGGCCGATCGAGCGCGAGCTCGGCACGCTCACCGAGGCCGGCCTCGCCGCGAACGCGCACTTCGACAGCGACGTCCCGCGGGCGCGGGACATCACGACCGGGCGCTTCAGCCCGGCGCTGGCGCGGTTCATGGCCGAGATCGACCGGGCCGCGACCGCCCAGGGCGTCGCCGCGCGCCGCGCGCAACGGCGGGC
>DATMVO010000421.1:0-9960 GCA_035563115.1 Solirubrobacteraceae bacterium | reverse complement strand
GAGGCCGCCGGCGTGCAGGTCGGCCCCGCGGTCGAGGCGTTCGCCGACGCGATCGGCTGGCCGGTCCTGGCCGACCCGCTCTCCGGCGCCCGCCGCGGGACGAGCGCGATCGCCCACTACGACGGCATCCTCCGCACCGCCGGGGAGGAGCTGACGCCCGACGTCATCGTCCGCGTCGGCGACCTGCCGACCTCCAAGCCGCTGCGCCAGTGGCTGGCGAAGATGCCCGACACGCCCCAGGTCGCGTTCGACCCCACCGGCGTCTGGCACGACCCGGACGGCGTGCTCTCCGCCGTCCTCGCCGGCGACGCCGCGAGCGCGCTGACAGCCCTCGTCCAGGGCGCGCTGAGCGACGAGCCGCCCGAGCCGCCGTTCCTTCCGTCCGACGCGCTCGACCCCGCCGACCCCGACTGGCTGAGCGCCTGGCGCCACGCCGACGCGGCGGCGGAGCTGGCGATCGAGTCCACCCTGCGCGACGAGCTGACCGAGCCGCGCGTCGCCCGCGAGCTCGGCGCGACCCTCCCGCCGGACGTGACGCTCGTCGTCGCCTCGTCCATGCCGATCCGCGACGTCGAGACGTTCTGGCCCGTCCGCCGCGACCCGCCGCGCGTCTTGAGCAACCGCGGCGCCAACGGCATCGACGGGACGATCTCCACCGCGCTCGGCGTCGCCGCCTCCGGCCGCCGCGCCGCCCTGCTGATCGGCGACGTCGCGTTCCTGCACGACATCGGCGGGCTCCTCGCGGCGTCGCAGCACGGGCTGCCGCTCACCATCGTGCTTCAGAACAACGACGGCGGCGGGATCTTCGAGTTCCTGCCGCTCGCGGGCCAGGCCGAGCCCGACGCCTACACCCGCCACATCGCCACCCCGCACGGCCGCGACTTCGCGCAGGCCGCGGCACTCTACGGCTGCGACCTCAAGCGCCCCACGACGCTGGCGGACTTCCGCACCGACCTGCGCGACGCGCTCGCGGCCGACCGGACGACCATCGTCGAGGTCCGCACCCAGCGCGGCGCCAACCTCGCCCTCCACCGCCAGGTGTGGGAGACGTACGCGGGAGGCGCGGCATGACCGGTCACCGCCTCGCCGCCGACTACGCCACCGCCGCCGCACTGCTCGCGCTCAGCGGCGTCGTCGCGATCGCGATCGGCCTCGTCACCGACGCCGGCGAGACCGCCGTCGGCGTCGCCCTCACCGCCATCGTCGCCGCCGCGATCTTCTGGTTCGCGATCTTCCGCCCGCAGGTGCAGAAGATCCTCCGCGAGCTCTCCCCCGCGCCCGCCGCGCTCGAGGTTGCTCCGGGCACCTTCTCCCCGCCCGATCTGCGCGACGTCGGCATCGTCGTCGTGATCGTCGCGCTCACGTTCCTCTCCCCCGCCGTCTCCGGCCTGCTGTTCGGCATGGCGGCGGCGAACGTCGGGCGCCTGCTGCGCGTCCGGTCGTGGGAGCGCGGCGCCGCCCGCACCGCCGTGCGGGTCGGCACCGCGCCGAACGCGCGCTACGTCGCGGCCTGAGCGGCCACCGGCACGGGGAGCGGGGCCAGCCGCCCCGCTCCGCGCGGGAGGAGGAAGAGGAGCGCCGCGGCGGCGACGAGCGCGCCCGCGACCGTGACCGCGAAGACGCCGTCGCCGGTGGCCGTCGCCGCGCTCGCGCCGCCATGGTTGCCGGCCGCGTAGACCGACTCCGCCGCCGCCAGCGCGATCGACGCGCCGAGCTGGCGGAGGAGGATGAGCGTCCCCATCCCCGCGCCGATCTGCGCGGGCTTCACGGTGCGCTGCATCGCGATCTGGAGGCCGGAGAGCATCGGGCCGACGCCGAGGCCGATGAGCGCCATGAACGTGAGCGCCTGCCAGTCGGGCGTCCCCGCGTCGAAGGTGGCGAACCCGAGCGCGCCCGCGGTCGCGAGCGCCAGGCCGACCAGGAGCGGGGTGCGGAACTGCAGCCTCATCGCGATCACCGCACCCGCGACGTTCACGCTCACCAGCACGCCGAGCAGCAGCGGGTAGATGAGCAGGCCCGAGTGGGTCGCGCTGACGTCGCGGACGGACTGGAAGTACCGCGGCAGGAGGAGCACGCCGGCGAAGAGGCCGAACGCGCCGGTCGCGGCGGCGACGAGGAGCCCGGCGGTGCGGCGGTCGCGGAAGAGCCAGAGGGGGACGATCGGCGCGGCCGCGCGGCGCTCGTTGGCGATGAAGGCGGCGAGGAACGCGAGGCCGACGACGATCAGCCCGCCGGTCTCCGGCTCCGTCCACGCGGGCAGGGCGCCCGCCGCGTCGGCGTGCGTGCGCTCGCTGAGCCCGACGAGGATCGTGCCCAGCGCGAGCGTGAGCAGCGCGATGCCGCGCAGGTCGATCGGCGTGCTCCGCCCCTCGCTCCGCCCGATCCGCGCCGGAAGCTGCGTCGCGACGACAGCGAGCGCGACGAGGCCGATCGGGAGGTTGACGAGGAAGACCCAGCGCCACCCGATCCCGTCCGTGAGGAAGCCGCCGACGAGCGGGCCGGCGATGAAGCTGATCCCCATCAGACCGGCCAGCGCGCCCTGAAGCGCGGCGTTCCGCCGGCCCGCGAAGAGGTCGGCGACGAGGATGAACGAGAGGCTCTCCAGCGCGCCCGCGCCGAGCCCCTGGAGGCCGCGCCAGGCGATGAGCTGCTCCATCGTCTGCGCCGACGCGCTGAGCGCCGAGCCGGCGAGGAAGAGGACCATCCCGACGAGCAGGAGCGCGCGGCGGCCGTAGCGGTCGGAGAGGCGGGCGTAGACGGGGAGCGTGACCGTCGCGGGCACGAGGTACGCGGTGACGACCCACAGGTAGAGGTCCTCGCCGCCGAGCGAGCGGACGATCTCGGGGAGCGCGGTGCCGACGATCGACTGGTCGAGCATCGCGAGCAGCAGGCCGGACATGACGGCGGCGACCAGCAGGCGCTGGCGTTTGGGGGTGAGCGGCGGAGCGGCGTCCATGTGCCGACCCTGACACGTCGCGATCGACATGTCAACTTCGACATGTCGAAGTCGACCGGTAGGCTGACACGCGATGTCGCTCCGCCACGCCGTCCTCGGTCTGCTCGCCAGCCATCCCGCCACGGGCTACGAGCTGACGCAGAAGTTCGACAGCTCGCTGTCCCACGCGTGGCACGCGAGCCACAGCCAGATCTACCCGGAGCTGGGCCGGCTCGCGGAGTCAGGCTTCGTGGAGGTCGTCGGCGAGGGGGCGCGCGGCAGCCGGACGTTCGCGATCACCGACGGCGGCCGGGCGGAGCTGTCGCGGTGGATGGTGGAGGTCGAGCCGACGCGAACGGTGCGCAACGAGACCGCAGTGCGCTGGTTCCTGCTCTTCCTCCTGCCGCCGGAGGAGCAGCGGGTGGTGCTGGAGCGCGAGCTCGCGCACACCGCGGCCGAGGAGGCGATGCTGCGCGAGCTCGACACGGTGATCGTCGAGGGCGGCGGGTCGCCCTTCCACCCGACGGTGACGCTGGGGCTGCGGACGCTGCCGGTGATGCGCGCGTGGCTGCAGGAGCAGCTCGACGCGCTCGACGGCTAGCGCGTGCGCCCGCTCAGCCCGCGAGGACGGGGAGCAGCGCGGCGAGCTTGATCTCGGTCTCCGCGAGCTCGGAGGCCGGGTCGCTGTCGGCCACGACGCCGACGCCGGCGTAGCAGCGAGCGACGTTCGCGCGCAGGAGGGCGGAGCGGAGCGCGACGCAGAACTCGCCGTCCTCGTTGGCGTCCGTCCACCCCACCGGGCCGGCGTACCAGCCGCGGTCCATCCCTTCGAGCGCGGGGATCATCGGCGCCGCGTCGCGGAGCGGCTCGCCGCCGACTGCGGGCGTCGGGTGGAGGTGGCCGACGAGCTCGATCGTCGGGACGGGCTTGGCGAGCTGCGCGCGGATCGGCGTGGCGAGGTGCTGGATGTTGAGCACCTTGACGACCTCGGGCTCGTCGTTCGACGTCACCCATACCGCGTGCGGCTTCAGCGTCCGCTCGATCCGCTGGCGGACGATCTCGTGCTCGCCGCGGTCCTTCGAGGACTGCATGAGCTGCTCGCCGAGATGGTTGTCGACGGCGGGGTCGGCGGAGCGGCGCGCGGAGCCGGCCAGCGCGAGCGACGCGGCGCGCTGGCCGTCGCGGCGGACGAGGAGCTCGGGGGACGCGGCGATGAACGCGGCGTCGCCGCGGCCGACGACGAAGACGTTGCAGGCGGGGAACGCCTCGCGGAGCACGCCGAAGACGGCGGCCGCGTCGTGATGCTGCGGCGCGTGGACCTCGACCTCGCGGGCCAGGACGATCTTCTCGAACGCGCCGCCGCGGATGTGCTCCACGGCGCGGGCCACGGCCTGCTCGTAGTGCTCGGGCGGCATCGTGCTCACCACCCGGAACGTCCCGGCGGGGTCGGGGTCGAGCAGCGGGAGCGCGCGGTCGGCGCGCAGCTCGCCTGCCCGCGCCTCCAGCCGGGCGACGACCGCGTCCGCGTCGTCGTCGGGGGCGAGCAGCGCGGCCAGCGTCAGCTGCACCTCGCTCCCCCGCCGCGCCAGCGCGACCTCCGGCACGTGCAGCGACGCGGGCGCGAACCCGGCCCACGGCGGCGACGCGCCACCGGTCTCGGCGAACGAGAACCCGCCGACGGCGACCAGACCGCTTCCGCGCGGCCCGGCCACCGGATCGGCCACGGCCTCGCGCGCGAGCTTCCGCCACTCCCGCGCCGCCGAGCGGAAGCGATCCGGCCCGCCCTCCGGCTCGATCGCCCGCACGCACCCGAGCGTCGCCAGCGCGGCGCCGTCCCGGTCCGGCTGCTCGAGCAGGAACCACGGCTCCCCCGCCCGCCGCGACGCGACGACCACGGCCGCCGGATCGACGTGCGGCGCGACGTCCACCGTCACGCCCATCAGCACCGCGCGCCCACGAGACCGCGCCCGCGCCACGCCCTCCTCCACCCGGGAGCGGAGGGCAGAAAGGGAGTGAAGAGTAATGGAGGTCATACGGAATCTGGCGGAGTCATCGTCGTGGCTGGCGCGGCCGGACGAGCGACGGATAGGCCGCTAGGCCGGTAGTCGTCGTCCGGTCGCGTCAGGCGCGGCGAGACCCCGCCAGATCAGGTCTCGCCGCGGCCGCGGGAGATCGCGATCTCGCCCGTCCGCATCATCTCGATGAGGCCGAAGGGGCGGACCATCTGCTCGAAGGCCTCGATCTTGTCGCGCGTGCCCGTGACCTCGACGATCATCGAGCGCTTGGTCACGTCGACGACCTTCCCGCGGAAGATCTCGGTGACCTGCATGACCTCGGCGCGCTGATGGCCGTCGTTGATCGCGACCTTGAAGAGCGCGAGCTCGCGCGTGACCGTCTCGGACGGCTCGAGGTCGCGGATCTTGAGGACGTTGATCAGCTTGTGCAGCTGCTTGGTGACCTGGTCGATCGGGTGCATCGCCCCGTCGACGGTCAGCGTGATCCGCGACAGCTGGTCCTCGTCGGTCGGGCCGACGGAGAGCGTGTCGATGTTGAACCCGCGCCGCGCGAACAGGCCGGCGATGCGCGTGAGCACGCCCGGCTTGTTCTCGACGAGAATCGACAGGACGTGCTTGCGACCGCTGCGCAGCGACGCCGACGCCTCGAGGTCCTCGAGGCTCAGCAGCTCCTTGGTTCCCGGCTCGCCCATGACGATCAGCCCACCATGTCGCGCGCGGCGGCACCGGGCGCGACCATCGGGTACACGTTCTCCTCCGCGGTGACGCGGATGTCCACGATCACCGGGCCCTCCGTCTCCAGCGCCGCCTTGATCGTGTCGGCCAGCTGAGACTTCTCCGACACGCGGAACCCCGTGCACCCGTAGGCGTCGGCGAGCTTGACGAAGTCGGGGTTCCCGCCGAGCGTCACCTCGGAGTAGCGGCGCTCCCAGAACAGCTCCTGCCACTGGCGGACCATGCCCAGGTAGCCGTTGTTGAGGATGAACGTCTTGACCGGGATGCCGTTGTCGGCGCAGGTCGCGAACTCCTGCGCGTTCATCTGGATCGAGCCGTCGCCGGTGACGCAGACCACCGTCTTGTCCGGGCACCCGACGGCGGCGCCGAGGGCGGCCGGCAGGCCGAAGCCCATCGTGCCCAGGCCGCCCGAGTTGATCCACTGGCGGGGCCGGTTGAAGTGATAGAACTGCGCCGCCCACATCTGGTGCTGGCCGACGTCGGACGTGACGATCGCGTCGCCGTTCGTCGCCGCGTAGATCGCCTCGATGGCGGCCTGCGGCTTGATCTCCTCGCCCTCGGTCTCGTCGTACCGCAGCGGGTGCTTCTCCTGCCAGCCCTTGATGCGGCTCCACCAGTCCTCGAGCCGCGCCGCGTCGACCTCCAGCGCCCGGTACTCCGCGTTCAGCTTGGCGAGGATCTTCTTCGCGTCGCCGACGATCGGGATGTGCGCCGGGATGTTCTTGCTGATCTCGGCGGGGTCGATGTCGATGTGGATGAACTTCGCGCGCGGGGCGAACTCGGAGAGCTTGCCGGTGACGCGGTCGTCGAAGCGGGCGCCGATCGCGCAGATCAGGTCCGCCTCGTCCATCGCGTAGTTCGCGCTCCGCGTGCCGTGCATGCCGAGCATCCCCAGCCACTGCTCGTCCGGCGCCGGGAACGAGCCCAGGCCGTTGAGCGTGCAGGTGACCGGGAAGCGGCCGAAGCGCGCGAGCGCCGTCAGCTCCTCCGACGCGTTGAGCGACCCGCCGCCGGCGTAGATCACCGGGCGCCGGGCCGAGGCGAGTGCCTTGGCGGCCTGCTTGATCTGCTTCGCGTTGCCCTCGACCGTCGGCTGGTAGCCGGGCAGGTGGACGTCGTTGACCGGCTCGTACGGGATGTCCATCCGCGACAGGTCGGTCGGGATGTCGACGACGACCGGGCCGGGGCGGCCCGTGCGCGCGACGTGGAACGCCTCGTGCAGCACGCGCGGGATCTCGCGCGGGTCGGTGATCATCCAGGAGTGCTTCACGGCGGGCATCGTGATGCCCATCGTGTCCGCCTCCTGGAAGCCGTCGGTGCCGAGCAGCTCGGTCTTCACCTGGCCGGTGATGAACACGACGGGGACCGAGTCCATCATCGCGTCGACGATCGCCGTCACCAGGTTGGTCGCGCCGGGTCCGGACGTGCCCAGGGCCACGGCGACCTTGCCGGTCGCCTTCGCGTAGCCCTCCGCGGCGTGGCCGCCGCCCTGCTCGTGCCGGACCAGGATGTGGCGGATGCCCGCGTCGTAGAACGCGTCGTACGTGGGCATGTTGGCGCCGCCCGGGTACCCGAATACGGTGTCGACGCCCTCGGCCTTGAGGCACTCCATGATGGCGTCGACGGCTCGCATTGCTGCTGGACCTCCGTAAGAGGGAACGGACGTGGGACGGAAATCGGCCGCCTCGTGCTGCAAGGCGGCCGGAGCAGTCCAGCTTACCGCGCCGAGGGCGCCGCGACAGCGGATTCTGGCGGGATGACCGACACGTCGTCGTCCCACTCCAGCTCGGTCCCGCAGCGGGTGCACAGCGCCTCGTGGAGCTTGACCACCTTCCCGCACCCGGGGCACTGCCGGCGCAGCTCGTCGCGCTCCATCCGGTAGAGGATCGCGGCCAGCAGGCCGATGAACGGCAGCACGGCCGAGATCAGGAACCAGATGAAGAAGCTCGAGCCCTTGATCTTGCCGACGGCGCCGCCGGCGAGCCCGAAGAAGAAGGCGATGACCAGATAGGCCATCCGAGCCTCAGAGCTTGTTGAGGGCCCAGATGACGGCGACGATCGCGACGACGACGGCGACCACCGTGGCGATCGCGGTCGCGATGCCGATGACGACCTTGAAGAGGAACCACGCCGCGACGGCGAGGATCACGATCGCGATGAGCTTCTGGGCGGCGTTGGACACCATGCCGTCCAGCTTACTCCTGCGCGCGACCGGATTCCCGGCCGCGCGGCCCGGCGTCAGTCGTACGTGCGCGTGAGCTGGGAGTGACGAAGGTTCTGGCTGTCGCGGCGCTCGAGGAGCCGCAGGCGCGCGAGGCGGTAGCGGCGGATCTTCTGGGCCTGCGGCCCGGCGGCGGAGGAGCGGGCCTCCGGCATGAGGAGGACGCGGTTGGCGGCGCTGGAGGTGGTCATGGACAGGATGGTCGGCGCTGGGGGCTCCTGGGACCACGGCCCGGCGGTCCGAACTGTCAGCTCCGCCGTTCTCCCTCGTGTCCAATCGCATGGTCGAGCGCGGGGCGCGTACGGGGCGGGAGGCGTCTGCGGACGCGCCAGCGGGCGCCGGAGAACGCGCGGTTGGCGACGGTGGCGAAGCCGAGCTCGTCCGTGCGCAGGGCGAGGACGAGGTGGGAGACGCGGTCGGGGCCGGGGAGGTCCGGGTCGCTGACGCGGACGCAGAAGGTGTGGACGCGGCGCTTCGTGACCAGGAGCGCGCCCTGCTCTCCCACGACCCAGGTGCCGAGCCGGCCGGGCTCGACGACGGCGCCGGTTCGCGCGTAGAGGTCGCGCTGCTCGTGGCCGAGGAGGTCGCCGAGGAGGCCGAGGGCGGTGCGCTCCGGGCCCTCGTCGTTCGACTGCTTCCGCGGCCGCATGACCTTCGCGCCGCGGTTGGCGTAGAGCTCGGGAATGACCCACGCCTGCACGAGCGCGAGCGCGGACATCGGCGCCAGCCACGGCTCGATCACCACGAGCGCGACGGCGGTGACGACGAACGGGATCACGTGCGCGAGCGTGCTCGCCGTCCACGCGCGGCCGTAGCTGCGCAGCGCACGCTCGTCGACCGTGCGGCGCCAGGAGACGCTCGCGCGCTCGGGAAGCGGTGAGGCCTCAGCCGCCACTGATCGGCAGGCGGAGGATCACCGTGTCGGCGTCGACGGGCAGCTCCGTGACCTGCTCGGCGTGGCCCGGGCCGGTGGTGACCATGCCGAAGTAGCCCCGGTCGAGCTCCTTGCGGAAGGCCTCGACCGCGGCCTCGACCGACGCGGGGTCGGCGGCGTCCCACGTCGCCAGCTCGGTGTGGCCGGTCCGGTCCATGCGGATGAGTCGTGCCATGAGGTCCAGGCTACGCCCGTCGTGGCGCCGGCGCGACGCTTCTACGCGCCGTCTCGGGGTAGCCGAGCGACATGACGGAGACCACCCGACTCGAGCTCGAGCTCGCCGACGCCCTGGGGCTCACCCAGGCCGTGCGCGCCGCGGCCGCCGACGCCGCCGCGCACGTGGACGCCGAGAAGCTCGCCGCCAAGCTGCGCGCCATCGACGCGGACCTGGCCGACATCCAGGAGGAGGTCAACGCGATCGTCGTCGAGAACCCACGCGCCCGGTCGCAGCTGACGCGGCGCTCGCGGCTGCTGCGCGACACGGAGACGGGCGCCCAGGGCGGCCGGCTCGACGGCGCGGACGGGCTCGACGCGTTGCAGGCGCTCGCCGCGGAGGCCGCCTACGCGCTCGTGCAGTGGAAGGTCGTGCGCCGGCTCGCGAAGGGCGTCGGCGACGACCGCGCGCGGGCGCTGGCCAAGCGCGCCGAGCCGCTCGCCCAGGAGCACCTGGACCTCGCGATCACGGCGTGCGACAAGATCGCCAAGAAGCAGGCCAAGGCGCTGTAGTTCGCCAGGGGCGAACTACAGCCGGGTGATTCGCGGGGGCGAATCACCCAAAGCTCGCCGGCGACGACTGAGCGGACGGAGCTAGAGGCGCGCGACGAGCCCGCGCGCGAGGTCGAGCAGCTGCTTCGGCGGCGTGTCGCGCGGGACGGCGAGGACGAGCGTCTCGTCCTCCAGCTCGGCCTCGGCGCGCAGCGGCTGCTCAGCCAGCCACGCCCGCGCGGCGTCGCCGAGGTCGTGGTGCGCGCCCGCGGGCTGCTCGGAGAGGTCGACGAGCGCCACGAGCCGGCGGCGCAGGAACGCGACGCGCACCTCGGGACCGTACGGGTCCAGGTCGCCGGAGAGCATCGGCGCGGGCGCGTGGTCGTCGCGCAGGAGCGACGTGACCGGCGGCACC
>DATMVO010000420.1:0-14129 GCA_035563115.1 Solirubrobacteraceae bacterium | reverse complement strand
CGGTGGCGGCGAGCGCGCTGGCGGCCCAGCCCGACGGCACGGTCGGCCTGATCGGCTGCGGCCTCAACGGCTCCTTCGCCGCCCGTTGCCTCGCCGCGGCCGGCTTCGGCCCCGGTGTCTGCCACGACCCGCGGCCCGACGCCGCGCAGGCGCTCGCCGACGAGCTGGGCTGGCGCGCGGGCACGCGCGAGGAGGCGCTCGCGCAGGACGTCGTCACGTGCGTGACGCCGGGCGCCGAGCCGGTCGTGCGGCTGGAGGACCTCCACCCCGGCCTCCACCTCAACATGCTCGGCGCGGACGGCTCCGGCAAGGCCGAGGCGACGGTCGACGCGGTCGTGGGCGCGCGGCTCTTCTGCGACGAGTGGGCGCAGGCGTCGCACGGCGGCGAGCTGACCGGCGCGGTCGAGTCGGGGCGGATCGCGCGCGAGGACGTCACCGAGCTGGGCGGCGTCCTCGTCGGCGAGGCGGCCGGGCGCGTGACCTCCGAGGAGGTCACGCTGTTCGACTCGACCGGCCTGGCGATCCAGGACCTGGCGATCGCCCGGGCGGTCCTCGACGCGCTCGCGGACGGGCGCGTCGAGGCCCAGACGATCCGCCTCTAGCTACTTGCCGAGGCGGAGCGTGGCGACGATGCCGGCGTGGTCGGACGGCCACAGGCCGCCGGTCCGCTCCGACGACGCCGCGCCGACGATCGACGACTTGATCACGCGCGCGTTCGGGCGCACGACGATGTGGTCGATCCACGAGTCGAGCTTCTCGCTCGTCGAGCGCAGGTCCTCGGCGAAGCAGCACGTCTCGCGCCGCTTCAGCGGGTTGAAGAAGCCGGCGTCGAGCGCGGTGGCGTAAGCGCTCGGCTTGCGCTCGGCCCCACGGTCGTCGGTGCCGGTCGTCTTCGGATCCGAGTTGAAGTCGCCGACGAGGATCGACGTGCGCTTCTTCGACGCCAGGTCCTTGCGCAGCAGCTCCTGCATCTGCGTGTCGGCGATCTCGGGGCTGTACGCCTCGAGGTGCGTCGTCACGAAGCGGAACGCCTTGCCGCCGACCTTCGCGTCGACCGCCACCCAGCCGCGCGGCGAGCGCGCGAGGCCGACCTGCGTCGGCACGTCGAACGTCTTCGTGTAGCCGCCGGTGTGGGTCTTGCCGGTCTTCACCGTCGTGCCCTTGCCGGTGCGGGCGAGGATCGCGTCGTACTGGGTCAGGCGCACGTCGAAGCCGAGCGACGTCGGGGCCTCGTAGTCGAACCACGGGCGCTTGGCGACGACCTTGTAGGACGCGCCCTGCTTCTTCAGCTCGGCGGTGAGGATCTGGAGCGAGTCGTAGACGGTCTGGCTCGCGACGGTCGTGGTGCCGTCCTTGACGCCGTCCGGGGAGCGGCGCCAGGTGGCGGCCTCCTGGAGGCCGATGAGGTCGGGCTTGGCCTTGACGATCTCCGCCGCCAGCGGCTTCGCGCGCGTGGCGAAGTCGTTCGTCTGGACGGTCTGGAACCGCTGGGCCGCGGCGGCCTCGAAGGTCGGGACGTCCTTCTGCGTGGCGAGCGGGATGAGATCCGCGCCGAGGTACAGGTTGCGCGTCATGACCGTGACGTCGCGCGAGGTCTTGGACTGCTTGGACTGGGCCTGCGCCGCGGGGGCGGCGACGGGCACGAGGGCGCAGGCGGCGAGCAGCGCCGCGCCCAGCTTGCGGTGGGACATGCGCGCGAGCGTAGACGCTCGCGCGACATGCCGTTGACACGCTGTCTACGCGGCGGGCGGCCCGTTCACGCCCTTGATCGACGCCTGGCCCCGCGCGACGTCCCACGTGAAGCCGGTGGTGGGACGCGTCTTGCGCGTCCGGCGCTTGACCGTCTCCATCCGCACCAGGCGCGAGCGCAGTCCGTCCGCGCGCGCCTCGATCACCCCGTAGCCGTGGTGGTCGAAGTCCGCCTGGTCGACCCACGGGTTGATGCCGCGGAGCGTGTCGATCAGGACCTGCGGCGTGTTCGGGTTCTGGTCGTTGCCCTTGATGACCTGGCCGCCACCGACCGGGAGGTCGCTCTCGCCCAGGCCGATGGACGAGATCGAGCCGCCGACGAACTCCAGCGCCACGTTCGCGCCCGCCGCGGTGCGGACGTCGCCGGCGATGAACGTGTGGATGTCGCCGGTGACGAACACGACGTCCTTCACGCCTCGCGCGCGGATGTGCTCGAGCAGCTCCTCGCGCTCGCGCGGGTAGCCCTGCCAGCTGTCGAACTGGTAGAAGGCGTCGCCGAGGACCTTCGTCGGCATGATCATCAGCTCGTTGGCGATGACCTTCCAGCTCGCCTTCGACGCGCCGAGGCCGTCCTTCAGCCAGCCCATCTGCGTGCGGCCGAGGAACGCGCGGGGCTGCGGCAGCTCGGCGCAGGCCGGCGCGACGGCGTCGCCGCACGGCTGGTCGGCCTTGTAGGAGCGCTGGTCGGTGACGAACAGCTCGACCGTCTTGCCGAACTTGAAGGAGCGGTAGAGCCGCTGCCCGTTGTTGCCGGCGAACCGCGCGTTCGACTCGTAGAACGCCTTGCGCGCGGCCCGCTTGCGCGCGGCGCTGTACTGCTTGACCGGCGTCAGGCCGCCGTCCGCCTCGCCGCCGCTCCAGTTGTCCTGGACCTCGTGGTCGTCCGGGACGTAGACCATCGGGAACTTCTGGTGGAGCGCCCGGAGCGCCGGGTCGGAGCGGTAGAGCGACCACTTGTCGCGGTAGTCCTGGAGCGTGACGGCCTCGCGCTCGTGCGTGTCGTCCTTCGCCTGCCGGCCGATCAGGTCGTCGCGGACGCCGGTGCCGCCCTTGCGCGAGTGGTAGCTCTCGGCGTAGATGTAGTCGCCCAGGCAGACGACGAAGTCGAGGTCCTCGCCGAGCATGACCTCGTGGGCGTTGTAGAAGCCGTGGGTCCAGTCCTGGCAGGAGAAGTAGGCGAAGCGGACGGGCTCGTCGGAGTCCGCGGGCGCGGCGGTGCGGAAGCGGCCGACCTTCGAGTCGCGGCGGTCGGTGGCGAAGCGGTAGAAGTACTCCGTGTGGGCCTTCAGGCCCTTGACCTGCGCCTTGACGGCGTGGTTGACGGCGCCGCTCGTCGGGATCTCCTTGCGGGAGACGACCTTGCGGAAGTCGTCGTCGCTCGCGACCTCCAGCAGTACCCGGCCCGCCCCCTCGGCCTCGTCCAGCCGGGTCCAGAGGTTGACCGAGGTCGGCGTCGGGTCGGCGGAGATCACGCCGTCCGAGAAGCGGCCGCTGCGCAGCATCCGCCGCGCCTGACCGTGCGCGGGGAGCACGAGCGCCTGCGGCGCGACGATGGCCGCGGCACCGGCGGTGGCGGCGCGGCGAACGAACTGACGGCGGGTCGTCTCCATGGCGGCGGCAACCTACGCCTCCGCGCCCCCGCTGTCACGCGCCGTCAACCGACGCGTAACACCGGTGCCGGGTGCTCCAGCGTGCCGACCGGTCCGGGCGGTCGCCCCCGTCGCGTCGGCGGCGACTCAGGAAGGAGCTTGTTAGCAGGTGTTTCACAGCTCTCGGCCGCGAAATCCGGACTTGACCGGATCTGCACATCTCTCGCGACCATGTCGCTGGGAGGCGTCGCGTACGTCAGGAGGAGAACCGGGTGTCGGACGAACAGAGCCGTATGACAACTGAGCAGGACCCCACGGAGGCCGTTGGCGGGCAGCCCGGCTCCATCGAGCCCGGGTCCGATGCGACCGAGCCCCCGTGCTTGCGGCGCGCGGTGCGGTCGGCGCTGTCGATGGTGATCGGGCCGCCGCTGCTGGCGGGTGCTGCGAGCTTCTTCGCGGATCTGTCGGCGGGAGCGATCGCCCGCGCGCTGTGCTTCGTCGTGGCGTGGTTCGCGGTGCTCTACGTCTCGCGGCTGATCACGCACGCCGAGCTCGGCTACCTGAAGTGGACCACGCCGCTGCACCGCGTGCTGTGCGGCGTTCTGGTGGTGGAGCTCTTGATCGCCCTCGCGTTCGTCGTGAGCGTCCCGCTCGTCTTCTTCTCGGATGCGAGGCCGCAGGACGTCGCTGTGCTGCAGTTCTGGCTTTCGATCGGGCTCGCCCTCGCCGTCCTCGTCCACAGCCTGGTGCTCTCCTGGTTGGTCGAGCGCCTGCGGCTGCCGCGGGGCACCGAGCACGCCGACAACTGCGGCGTCGTCGGGGTCCTGTACGACGCCGGTGAGCGCTTGGGCCTCGGCTGGCTCGTCCGGCACTTCCGCCACGCCACTGCCCCCAACCACGTGAGCGCGCTGGTCATCTGGACGCTGATGGCGCTCGTCGGGGTCACCGTGATCGACCTGCCGGCGGCTGCGCCGGGCATCGCCCACGTGCTCACCCGCGGCGAGGCGGAGGAGCCGGACGGCTCGGTCGCCGTGACGGTGGAGTCGAAGACCCCGCCGGACAAGAGCCCCACGCCGCCCGCCCCCGCGCGGCCGAAGTCGGCGGTGGAGCTGCCGGTCGCGGAGGAGCCCGTGCCCCGCTACGACGCCCTGTGCCCGGACGCCGCGCCCGGGCGCGGCGCGCCGGGGGCGCAGCGGAAGCTCCTTTTCCTCCTGTGGCTCGGGCCGTCGGGTCTCGGAGCGATCTTCGGGGGTTGCGCGAACGAGGCCCACCGGGTGCGCCCCGGCGTGTACGCCGCCGCGGGAACGTGCTTCGGGAAGCTGCGCAGCGTCGCGATCGCGACCGCGGAGGGCGACGCGGCCATCCTGCTGTGGGAGCCCGCCAACTTCGCCCTGAAGCGCGTCAAGGACGGGACGCTGCTGGGCGCCACCCCGCACCGGTACGCGGGTGGCGGCGACCTCTACTCCGTCACCACGGTGCTCGGGACGTACGTGTTCGCGCGCACCTCGGTGTCGGACGGGTTCGCCCGCATGGACGGCACCCCGCGCTCGTGCGACGACGTCCACGAGGATCCGGTCCCGTTCGTCCGCGTGCCGCCGGCGCTCGTCCGCCTGTGGGTCGACCTGATGGAGCGCCGCGGCCGCTGGTACTGGCCGGTGGTGGATGGCAAGGCCTCCCGCATCCGCTTCGAGAGCACCGACCCCGCGGACATGAACACGGTCACCGCGTCGTGCACGAGCGACACGGCATGCACGTTGCTGGCGGACGGCGTCGAGTCGCGCACCTCCGGGCGGGAGCCCGTGCGGCCGTCCCGCCTCTTCGCCTACGCGCCCGCGGCACCGACCCGGCGCCGATGACGTTTCTTCCGGACTCGCCCCGAGCTGATCATGCCTCTGGAAACATCGCCCCTGTCATGGACGAGCGCATCGAGAGCCTCCGGCAGTTCCTCAAGCAGTACGCACGGTGGACACGAATGCCGCAGGAGCGGACACTGCAGGCGCTGCTGGAGATCGCGGCGCGCTTCGAGCAGGCGGACAAGCCCTGTTCCCTTGCGGCGCTGTGCCACGACCAGGCACGGCTGTATGACCAGCTCGGCAACAAGGGGACGTGGCCGTCGATCGTCCGCTATGCCCTTGCGGTCGAGGCGGCGGAGCAGTGCGTGGACGAAACGCTCGCGGTGCTGCTGCACTGGAGCGACACGCCGGACGGCCGCCACACGGCCGCCTGGCTCGTGCCGCTCCTCCCGCGCCCGCGCGTCATCGACGTGCGCGTCGTTCGCAGTGGCGAGTGGGGGCACGGCACCAAGGTCGTTCAGGATCTGCTCGCGCCGCTGCGTGGGCCGGTGTTCAGCGACTATCAGGTGACGGTCGTCGAGTCGCGGCGGCTGTGCGCTCCGAAGTTCCACCCCCTGCGGCGAGGCCCGCTCGCCGGGAAGCTCGAACACGCGTTGGTCGTCGATTCGGACGATCGAGGCCCGCGCGCGCAGACGGACATCGCGATGCAGTCGCGGCCGCTCACCAACCCGACGATCGCTCGCAGCCTCGACGCTGCCGACGGCGACGTGGCGTTGACGCACGACGTGGAGGCGCCGCACCTGCGCGAGGCCATCACGCTGGCGGGGGACAACCGCTACGTGCTCGCGAACCCGTCGACCGGCGATCGCGCTGATCACGCTGGTCGTAAGGCGCGGACGCGCGTCCTCGCGGAGATGGTTCGCGCCTCCGAGCGCGACAGCCTCCGTGGCGACACCCGCGCCCTGACGCAGTTCCAGCCGCGCGAGATCGGCCTCCCGGTCGAGAACGTCGCGCTGGTGCACTCCCTCCTCGACGCCGCCGGAGTCGAGATCGGATGACCCCCGGACATCGCCGGCAGCACGTGGAGGCAGACATGGAGAACTACGAGAACGACGAGTCGAACGGGTTTCGGCCCGGCGACGAAGGCCCAGACATCGCGACCGTCGCACTGTCCGACGCCGAGGTCGCCGCTGCCGCACACGACCGACAGACGGCCCTGGCACGGCTTCAATCCCTACTGGAGATCGGAACCCAGGGCGAGATCGCGGCCGCGCGGGTGGAGCTGGCATTCCACGCGCTCGACGTCGCTGACAAGGACAGCGCGATCGAGCTGCTCCGCGAGGCGGACAAGTTCGCTTACGCGCAGACCGGCAAGGACATCGCGGATCTCCTGCTTGAGATCGCGGCCGGCTGGCGTGAGGTCGACCACGTGATGTGCGCCCGGCGCCTCTACCAGCGCGTCGTCGACCTGCTCACCGTGGTCCGGGAGGGCGACGGCCGTCGCGGCCGGAGCGTCGCCGTGCCGCGCGACCCGCGAGAGCGCTTCCTCCTCGCGTTCGCGTCCTTCCAGCTCGGGACGCTTGCGTCGTCGCTGAAGCGCGACGACCGCCCCTACTTCACCGCCGCGCACGAGCAGGGCGACGACAACGTGGCGCCGTTCGCGGCGTTGATGCTCGCCCGCAAGGAGGAGGGCACCGGAGGCCGCCCCGCGAAGCAGGAGCGGCTGCTGTGGGAGGCTCGCGGGTACGGGCATCCGATCGCGTCCCCTCAGGCCGCGTTCGAGCTCGCCCGCATGCTCGCTGCGCGGGGACAGCGTGAGGTGTCCCTGAAGCTGCTCGTCGAGGTGCGCGACCGGGGCGGTCAGGAGCCGCTGCGGCTGCGCGCGGAGAAGGGCATCGCCGAGCTGTCGCAGACCGAGGACGCGACGACGTGGAGCGACGCGCCCGTGGCTGCCGCGCCGCCTGCTTCCCCGTTCGAGGAGCCCGGCCAGCGGAAGGTCATCATCGTCGGTGCCGGACGCGGAGGCCAGTACCTTTACGACAGCCTGTGGCGGGTTCCGGCACTCCGCCACCGGTACGACGTCCTCGGGTTCGTGGACGACTTCCACTACGACGCGGTCCCCGGAACGGGCAAGCCGGTTCTCGGTGGGCTCGACGACCTCGCGAAGACGCTCGTCGTCAAGCAGCCGCATGCGGTGTGGATGGCAATGCCGACCGTGAGCCCGGCGCGGAAGAAGGTGGTCGCGCAGGCCTGCGCAGCGGCAGGCGTGCCACTCAAGACGCTGCCGGTGTCGCATGAGCTGGTCACGGAGAACAGCCTCACCGCGCAGCTTCGCGACGTCCGGCCGGATGACGTGCTGGGAGATCACCCGATCGAGCTCGACCCCACCGCGGCGGAGTGGCTGCGCGCACGACGGCTCCTCATCGTGGGCTGCGGCACGATCGGCCTCGAGGTCGCGCGCCGGGCTGCTGACGCCGGTGCGGAGTGGATCACGGTCGTGGACCGTAACGACCAGTCGCTGACGCGATTCGAGAACGAGATGCTCGCGCGTGAGTACCGGCGTACCTCGCGGCATCACGGCAGCAGCGTCGACGGGCGGCTCATCGTCCAGCTCGCCGCGGACGAGGGCTGCGACGCCATCGTCTACGCGGCCTCCGGATGGATGACCGCCGGGCACCAGCGGACACGTCGTGACCGAGTGCTGCGCGGCATGAGCGAGCTCGTCCGGGGTCTCTCAACCCTCGAGCGGCTCGAGCGGTTCGTCTGGGTGTCTCACAGCGGGGTTGCGCTTCCGACGACACCGGAGCGCGGGCTCGAGGCGATCGCCGAGGCCTTCGTCATGCGGTCCGGCTCGGAAGACGACAGCTACACGCGCTGCGCCGTGCGGGTGCCGTCCGTGTACACGTCCGGGGAGTCGATCATCGCGACACTCGAGCAGCAGGCGAGCCTCGGGACGCCGCTGCGGATCCCCACACACCCGTCGATGTTCAGGTTCATCCATTCCTACCGCGCGGCCGAGCTCGTCCTTCGGGCCGCTGACCTCGCGACGACGCGCGAGACCCTGGCGGTCACAGCCGGCGAGCAGGTATCGCTTCGCCATCTCGCCGAGCTAATCCTGGAGCTGCGCGGTCAGGAAGCCGGTGAGGACCTCCACATCGAGGAGGTCGAAGATCTGATGGTCGGGGACACGCCGTTGCCGGCGGGAGCACCGACCGGCGTCGAAGGCCTGGTGACGCTGGGGGTCTCGCCCGAAGATCCCACGTTGGCGGGGCAGGTCAAGGCGCTTGTCGGCCGCAATGCTGACGCCGCGGTCGCGTTGGCTCGTCAGCTCTACGAGGCAGCCGCCCGCCAGGACGTCCCGGCGACGTTGTGACGACGGCGCGCGTCCGGCCCGCGGGGCCGGACGCGCTCGAGCCGCTACAGCGGGATGTTGCCGTGCTTGCGCTTGGGGCCGGGCTCGCGCTTGGTCTGGAGCGCGGCGAAGGCGTCGATGACCTTCGGGCGGGTCGTGGACGGCACGATGACGTCGTCGACGTAGCCGCGCTCGGCCGCCGTGTACGGGTTGGCGAAGCGGGCCTTGTAGTCCTCGATCAGCTTCGCGCGGCGCTCGTCCGGCGTGGGCGACGCCGCGAGGTCCTTGCGGTAGATGATGTTGACCGCGCCCTCGGGGCCCATGACCGCGATCTCGGCGGTCGGCCACGCGAAGTTCATGTCCGCGAGGAGGTGCTTGGAGCCCATGACGTCGTACGCGCCGCCGTACGCCTTGCGGGTGATGACCGTGACCTTCGGGACGGTCGCCTCCGTGTAGGCGTAGAGGAGCTTGGCGCCGTGCCGGATGATCCCGCCCCACTCCTGCTTCGTGCCCGGCAGGAAGCCCGGGACGTCGACCATCGTGAGGATCGGGATGTTGAACGCGTCGCACGTGCGGATGAACCGCGCGGCCTTCTCGGACGCGTCGATGTCGAGCACGCCGGCCATCTGGCGCGGCTGGTTGCCGACGACGCCGACCGCGTAGCCGTCCAGGCGCGAGAAGCCGCAGATGATGTTCGGCGCGAAGAGCTCCTGGACCTCGAGGAACTCGCCGTCGTCGACGATCAGCCGGATCACGTCGCGCATGTCGTACGGCTTCTGCGGATCGGCCGGGACGATGCCGTCGAGCTCCTCGTCCATCCGCTGCGGATCGTCCGTGGGCAGGACGCGCGGCGTCTGCTCGAGGTTGTTCTGCGGCAGGAAGCTGAAGAGGTAGCGCGCGTCCTCGAGGCACGCGTCCTCGTCGTCGGCCGCGAAGTGCGCCACGCCCGACTTCTGGTTGTGCGAGATCGCGCCGCCGAGCTCCTCGAACCCGACCTCCTCACCGGTGACCGTCTTGATGACGTCAGGCCCGGTGATGAACATGTGCGACGTCTCCTTCACCATGAAGATGAAGTCGGTGATCGCGGGGGAGTAGACCGCGCCGCCGGCGCACGGGCCCATGATGAGCGAGATCTGCGGGATCACGCCCGAGCACTTGACGTTGCGGACGAACACGTCGCCGTAGGCGCCGAGCGAGACGACGCCCTCCTGGATCCGCGCGCCGCCCGAGTCGTTGATGCCGATGACCGGGCAGCCGATCTTCGCGGCGAAGTCCATGACCTTCGTGATCTTCTCGCCCATGACCTCGCCGAGCGAGCCGCCGAAGACCGTGAAGTCCTGCGAGAACACGGCGACGCGCCGCCCGTCGATCAGGCCGTGGCCGGTGACGACGGCGTCGCCCCACGGCCGGTTCTTGGCCATGTCGAAGTCCGACGTCCGGTGCCGCACGAACGTGTCGAGCTCCTGGAACGTGCCGGGGTCGAGCAGCTTCTCGATGCGCTCGCGGGCGGTGTACTTGCCCTTGTCGTGCTGCTTCTTCTCCGCCTCGGGCGCCGAGTGGACGGCCGCCTCGCGCAGCTCCTGGAGCTGCGCGACCTTCTCCTCGAACGTCTCCGGATTCGCCTGGCGTGGGGTCTTCTTCGGGCTCATGGAGCGCTGGAACCTACCGGGAGACGGCGCCTCGCGGCTCCGGCCCGGGCGGCGGGGCCGGAGGACGCCCGTCCGTGCCAACAACCTGGACGCTCGAGGGCCACTTCCTACACTGGCCCGCCGCGCGTACGGATGCGCGCGTCCCACCCCGAGAAGCACAGCACCCCGGAGGTGCTCTTGACCCTGTCTCACCCCCTGCGCCGCGCGACCCTGCTCGCCGTGGCCACCGCCGCCGCGGCAGGAACGCTCGCGCCGGCCGCCTCGGCGAAGCTCGCCAGCTCCTACGACCTGGTCGGAACGCTCGGCTCGTCGTACGTCGTCCCCTTCAGCGAGGTGGACCTGCGGCCCGCGACGACGCTCGGCACCATCGGTGGCGCGCCGGCGTTCACGCAGGACGCCGCGCTGCCGTCGCCGCGCAAGGACGTCGCCGACTTCGCCGCCGGCCAGGGCTTCACGGTCTCCGGCGTCGGCATCCTCGACCCGGCCGAGCACGCGATCGCGCTCTCGTTCCGGCTGGACGACGTCGACCCCGATGCCGCGCCCGGCACCGTGGTCCCCGTCCTGTCGTTCGACGCCGGCGCCAGCGGCGCCGGTCTCGCCGTCGTCGACGGACGGCTCGCCTGGCGGACCGCCGGCGGGGTCTCCACGCCGGTCGGCTCCGCGCTCGCCGACGACCAGTGGGTCAACGCGGTCGTCTCGCGCGGGAAGACCTCGCTCACCGTCGCCGGCGCCGGCGGCAGCACCGTCGTCAGCGGCACGGGCGCCGCGGCGGCCTGGTTCGAGGAGGCGCAGCTGTTCGGCCCGGGCTCCGGTGCCGGACAGCTCTCGCGCGTGCGCACGTGGGACGGTGGCCTCTCGGCCGACGACATCGCGACGGTCGCCGGCGACGACGCGGTCGACGCCACCGCGCCGTCCCTGTACGTCGACGACGGCGGCGCGTACGAGGAGGACGGCGTCACCTGGTTCGACGCCGCTCACTGGCTCGGCGGGAGCAGCTTCGACGGAGGCAGCGCGCCGGTCCAGGTCCAGTGGACCGTTCGCACCGGCGGCTGCGCGGGCACCGTCGCGACGTCGGGCACCATGGAGGTCGAGCGGATCCTGGCCTCCAGCCTGGGCGCCAACTCGGGCTTCGACTGGGGGATCGACCTGAGCGGCCTGAACGACGGCGCGGACTACACGTTCTGCCTCACCGTCACGGACCGCCGCGGCAACTCGGCCAGCGGCTCCAAGGACTTCCGCCTCGACGCGCTCGCCCCGACGCTCTCGATCGAGTCCCCGGCGGTCGAGACCACCGATCGCACCGTGGTCTTCGCGGGCGGGATGGGTCTCGCCGAGCGCGACCGCGGCAGCGTGAGCGTGGCGGTCTGGCGCGGGTCGACGATCCCCACCTACGGCGACCCCGACTACGAGACGCGCAGGCTGGGCGACCTCGTCGGCACCGGCAGCGACGACTCCGGCGACAGCTGGGAGATCCGCGTCACCAAGGACGGGCAGCCGGTCGGCGAGTTCGCGCCCGGCACGTACATCGTCGAGGCTCGCCAGTGCGACAAGGTGGGCAACTGCAGCATCGTCGAGCGGGTGTTCAAGGTGCTCGGGTCGGCCGAGGCTGCGCAGACGCCGGGGGCGACGACCCCGGCCCCCGCGCAGCAGCAGCAGCAGCCGCAGCCGGCCGCGCCGCGGCAGCCCGTGGTGCCGGTCCCGTCGGCCCGTGAGGTCGCCGGACGGCTGCTCGAGTCGGTGATCGGGACGCTGCGCGGCAGCCGCCCGAGCAGCCTGCTGGCGCCCCGCACGCTCAAGGTGCCGGTCGCCGCGCCCGGCCGCGTCCAGGTCGTGGTCTTCGCCGGCTCCGCTCCGAAGACGGTCGTCGCCTACGGCGCCGCCGCGCGCAAGACGGCGGTGCCCTCCAACGCGATCGCGCTCGGCTCGGCCGGCGTCGCCAAGGCCGGCACGGCGAACGTGCGGCTGAAGCCGACCAAGCGGGCCGGCCGGCTCGTCCGTGGCAAGCGCTCGGTCCGCGTCACGGTCCGGACGATCGTCGTCCCGGCCGCGGGCGGCACGCCGGTGGCCAGCGATCGCGCGCTGACCCTCCGCCGCTGACGGCCCGGCAGTGAACGGCCGGCGGGCGCATCGTCGCCCGCCGGCCGCTGGCCGCCAGATCATCCGCAACTTCCTGCTCGTGCGCCGGTTGGCACGAACGGACCCCACCCTGGAGCGACCCGTGCCGCATCTCCGACCATCCCGCCGTTCCCGCCGCCTCGTCGCGTCGTCCCTGCTGGCCCTGGCCGCGGTCGGCGTCCCGGCGGCGACCGCGGACGCCGCGGCGCCGCGGCTCCTCACGTCGCACGACTTCGTCGGATCGACCTGGCCCTCCTACGCCGCGAACTGGGGCATCGAAGGCCCCGACCTGCACACGCCGGAGGACACGGTCAAGTCCATCGGGTCTGTGAGGACCGACGTGGAGGACCCGTCGCTGCCCACCGCCAACAAGGGGGTGGCCGGGATCGACGCGGGCGACGGCCTCCTCGCGCGCCGCCTGCCGGAGCGTCAGTCGCCGGACACGTACGCGATCGCGCTCTCGTTCCGGGTCGGCGAGACCGATCCCGACCCTGCCGCCGGGACGCGCCTTCCGGTGCTCTCGTTCGACGGCGGCGCCAGCGGCACGGGCGTCGTCATCCGTGACGGCGTGCTCGGCTGGTGGCACGCGCCGAGCGGCCAGTTCACGGCGCTCGGGGCGATCGCCGACGGCGAGTGGCGCTCGGTGGTCGTGTCGCGCGCGGCCGGCGCGGTGCAGCTCGACCAGAGCGGCGCGACCGCGTCGGTCGACGCGGCCCAGAGCGCTCCGTCCACCTTCGAGGAGGCCACGATCTTCGGCCCCGGGGCGGCCGCGGGGCAGGTGGCGCGACTGCGGACCTGGGACGCGCCGCTCGGTCCCGCCGCGCTGGCGACGGTCACCGCCTCGGTGGTCGACGACGCGGCGCCGCGGGTCGGGGTCTACACCACGGGTGCGCCCGTTCCGGCCACCGCCCCGGAGATCCGCTCCTTCCCGCCCGACGGGGCCGGGATCGTGACGCTCGACGGCGAGCGGTGGACAGGGCGGGGTGCGGGCTCCTTCGGCACGGTCGACGACGACGGGACGGCGCCGATCACGCCGTCCCTCAGCCTGCACGCCGGAAGCTGCGCGGGGCCGTCCTTGCCTACGGCGGACGGAGGCCACCTCTACCTCGACGAGTACGACAAGAGCTACGCGGACCCCACGTTCGCCGTCACCACCAAGTACCTCTTCGGCGTCGGGCTGCCGGAAGCGGCGGAAGGCGACATCGTCGCCCTGTGCCTCGCGGCGACCGACCGGCGCGGCAACACCGGGACCGAGGAGGTCCGGGTGCGGGTGGACGCCACGGACCCGGCGCTGACGGTGGACACGCCGCCGAGCACCGGCAGCGCGGCGTTCTCCGGTCAGGTCGGCACCGCGCCGCGCGACCGCGCCTGGGTCGCGCTCGAGCTCTCCGGGCTGAACGGCGGGGAGGCGACCCGGCTGGCGTTGGACACCGCGACCGCGGGGCCGGACGGCCGGTGGACGGCGCAGCTGAGGAACCCCGATGGGAGCGCCCTGGCCCTGGTGCCCGGGACCTACCGCCTGTCCGTGGCCCAGTGCGACGCGACGGGGAACTGCGCGCGGGTCGACCGCGACTTCGAGGTCGCGGCGCCGCGACCGGCCGAACCTGCCCGTCCGGCGGGGCCGGCGCGGCCCCCGGTGGTGGTCATCGAGGACCCGGTTCCTCCGCTGGCCACCCTGTCGCTCGACACGCTGCGGCGCGGCGGGATCCGCGGCCTGCTGCGCCGCCGGACGGTCGACGTGTGGGCCATGCGTCCCGGTCGGGTGCAGGTGACCGTCTTCAAGGGCGCGGCGCCCAAGCGGGTGGCCACGTACCGGACGACGGCCCGCGGGAAGGGCGCGGCCGTGCCGCGCACCGCGATCTCGCTCGGCACGGCGACGGCG
>DATMVO010000419.1:0-5889 GCA_035563115.1 Solirubrobacteraceae bacterium | reverse complement strand
GGCCGGAGCGAGCGAGCGGCGCCTAGGAGGCGACGGCGGTGGAGGCCGGGCGCACGAGGTCGCGCGCCACGAGCTCCTCGGCGATCTGGACCGTGTTCAGGGCCGCGCCCTTGAGCAGGTTGTCGCCGACGACGAAGAGGTTGAGGCCCGTGGGGACGCCGAGGTCCGGGCGGATGCGGCCGACCGCGACCTCGTCCCGGCCTGCCCACTCGAGCGGCGTCGGGACGTCCTGCACGACGAGGTTCGGGAAGGCCTCGAGCGCCGCGTTGGCGGCGGCGAGATCGGGCTCGCGCTCGAAGATCGCCCGCACCGCGACGGCGTGGCCGACCATCACCGGGACGCGCACGCAGGTCGGCGAGACCTGGAGGCCCGGGATGTCGAGGATCTTCCGCGACTCGTTGCGGAGCTTGATCTCCTCGTCGGTGTAGCCGTCCTCGACGACCTTGCCGAGCGACGGCACGACGTTGAAGGCGAGCGTGTCCGCGTGGACCTTGTGCTCGACCTTGGCGCGGGCTGCCGCGCCGTCGTTCACGAGCAGGTCGATGTCCGCGCCGACGACCGGGATCTGCTCGGCGAGCTCGTCGATGCCCTTCTGCCCCGCGCCGCCGGCGGCCTGGTAGCTCGTGGCCACCATCGCCGACAGGCCGAACGCGTCGTGCAGCGCCTTCAGCGGCAGCATCGCGACCATCGTGGTGCAGTTCGGGTTGGCGACGATGCCGTTGTGCGCGGCGAGCGCGTCCGCGTTGACCTCGGTCACCACGAGCGGCACGTCGTCGTTCATCCGCCACGCGGACGAGTTGTCGACGACGACGGCACCGGCGGCGGCGAACTTCGGCGCCCACGCCTTCGAGGTGGCGCCGCCCGCGCTGAAGAGCGCGAGGTCGAAGCCCTGGATGGAGTCGTCGGCCAGCACGCGGCACGGCTCGGTCGCGCCCGGCAGCTCACGACCGCGCGAGCGCTCGGACGCGAACGGCACGATCGCGTCGGCGGCGAACCCGCGCTTGATCAGCAGGTCGCGCATGATGGTGCCGACGGCACCGGTGGCTCCGACGACGGCGACGCGCATCAGGCTGCGAACTCGCCGAAGGGGTTCTCGGGCCGCATCGTGTCCGGGCCTTGGAGCTCGAACGCGCTGTGCAGCACGCGGACCGCCTGCTTGAGCTGATCGCCGTTGACGACGCAGGAGATCTTGATCGGCGACGTGGAGATCATGTCGATGTTGATCCCCTCCTCGCCGAGCGTCGAGAAGACCTTGGCGGCGACGCCCGGGTGCGACTTCATCCCGGCGCCGACGATCGAGACCTTGCCCATCGACTCGTCCGCGACGACGTCGGCGATCCCGGCCTCGGCCACGAGCGGCTGGAGCGCGGCCTGCGCGGTGCGCAGATCGTCCTTGGGCACCGTGAACGAGACCTCGGCCTGGGCGCCTTCGCCCACCGGCTCGTTCTGGATGATCATGTCCACGTTGACGTTCGCGTCGGCGAGCGTCGTGAAGATCCGGCCGGCGATGCCGGGCGTGTCAGGGACGCCGATCAGGGTGAGGCGAGCCTCGCCCGACGAGTGCGTCACGGCGGTGATGAGGGGCTGTTCCACGGTTGCGTCGTCTCCGACCACCACCGTACCGGGCTTGTCGTGGAAGCTCGAACGGCAGTGGATCCGAACCCCGTGGTTGCGCGCGTACTCGACGGAGCGCAGCTGCAGCACGCCGGCGCCGGAGGCGGCCATCTCGAGCATCTCCTCGAAGGTGACCATGCTCAGTTTGCGCGCCTCGGGGACGATGCGGGGATCGGCGGTGAAGACGCCGTCGACATCGGTGTAGATCTCGCAGACCTCGGCGCCGACCGCCGCCGCGAGGGCGACCGCCGTCGTGTCCGAGCCGCCGCGGCCGAGCGTCGTGACGTCCTTCGCGGTCGACACGCCCTGGAAGCCGGCCACGAGGACGATCGAGCCCTGATCGAGCGCGTCGTTGATGCGGTCCGCGCGGACGTCGAGGATGCGGGCCTTCGTGTGCGAGGTGTCTGTCACGATCCCGGCCTGTGAGCCGGTCAACGAGATCGCCCGATGCCCGAGGTCGTTGATCGCCATCGCGCACAGCGCGCACGACACCCGCTCGCCCGTGGAGAGGAGCATGTCCATCTCGCGCGGGTCGGGGTCGGGGGAGATCTCCTGCGCGTCGGCGATGAGACGGTCGGTCTCCTTGCCTCGCGCGGAGAGCACCGCCACGACGTTCAGGCCCTGCTCGCGCTTCTCGACGATCCGCTGCGCAGCGCGCTTGAGGCGCTCGGCGTCGGCGACCGACGTGCCGCCGAACTTCATGACCACGGTCTCCGGCATCGCGGGGGGAGGATATGAGGCGCTGGCCCCTCGTGGTGGCCGGGCTCGCGATGGCCGTCGCGGCGGTCGTCGTGCTGCTGGTTTCCGGTGCGAGCGAGGACGGAGGCTCAGAGCCGGTTCGCGAGGGCGGATCGCGGTTCGCGGACGGTGGGACGACGGCGACGACGCCCGCCCCATCGGCCGGTTCGAACTCGGCGGTGGAGCGCGACGCGGCGCAGCTGTTCGTCGCGGGGTTCGCGTCCGAGCGCGGGCCGCAGCGGGTGTGGGGCGGGCTGCTGCTCACCGACGCGAACTTCTCGTCGGACCGTCAGCTGCGCGGATTGGTGCGGCGCGAACTCCGGCGGGCGCGGCGGGAGAAGCGGCCGGTGCCGCTGGTGTGGACGGACCCTGCTGCGCTGCCCGGGCTCGGGCCGGCCGCGCAGCCGACGATCGGCGCGGAGGGGACGCAGCGCGACGCCCGCACGACCGCGCTGCGCTCCGGCCGGCGGCTCGCGCGCGTGGGCGTCGACCTCGTCCTCGCGCCCTCCGCGGACCTCGGCGCGACGGGGACGGCGGCGTCGGAGCGGTCGTTCGGCGACGACGCCGAGCGCTCCGCCGCGTTCACCTTCCAGGCGGTCGACGGGTGGCGGACGGCCGGTGTGCTGCCGGTCCCCGGCCGCTTCCCGGGCGAGGGCGCGGCGTCGCAGGACCCGGTCGAGGGGCCGGCGACGGTGGGCCTGTCGCTGGACGAGCTCGTCGCGCGCGACGTCCGCCCTTTCGCGGGGGTGGCCGAGCGGGCGCCGGCGGTGCAGATGAGCGCCGCCGTGTACGCGGCGTGGGACGGGGTGACGCCCGCGACGCTGCTGCCGGAGGCGGTGTCCTTGCTGCGTGAGCGGCTGGGCTTCCGCGGCGCCGTCGTGAGCGCGGACCTCGGGTCGGTGACGGCGGCGACGGGCGGCAGCGTCGGTGATGCGGCGGTGGCGGCCTTGCAGGCCGGGTGCGACGTGCTGCTGGTGCCGGGAGGACGGGCGGAGCAGGACGAGGCTTTGCGCGCGGTGGTCGCGGCGGTGGCGTCCGGGAAGGTGCCGCGGGCGCGGTTCCGTGAGGCGGTGGCGCGAGTGGCGGCGCTGCGGGAGGCTGCGCGCTAGCCGCTCCGAGTCCGTCCGGACTGCGGTCGGGGCCTGGAGCGTGCGCTGCGGGCGGCGGCGGGGTCGTGTTCGGTTCGCGGACGTCCTCCCGAGCAACTCGCGTCAAGTTTTGGCCCGTAGAGGGGGAAAACTCGACGCGGGATGAGGTCATGCGCTTTTGGGGGCCATATGAACCCAAAGGCGCATCACCTCTGGCGACGGCTCCGGACGAGCGTGGAAGCTGACCGACAACCGCCGCAACCGCCGCAGCCAACGCCCGAGACCCCGACCGCAAGCCGAACGAGCGCGAACGCGATCTCAGCCCACCATCCCCCGCCGCTCAGCGTCGTCGATCACCGCGACCGCCACGGGCACCAGCGGCGGCCAGTGGCGCTCGATCTCGGCGAGGAGCACGTCGCGCAGCTGCGCGGCGGTGCGGTCCCCGTCCCGCCACGCCGATCCCTCGCCCGACCAGTGGAGGACGAGCGGCTGGAGGCGGTCGAGCGCGCGGGCGAAGCGGGCCTCGTCGGACGAGCCGTGCTCGAACTCCTCCCACAGCTCCCGCCCCCGCGGGCCGATGTCGTCGGGGAGCAGGCCGAAGAGCCGCACCGCGGCGGCGGCTTCGGCGTCGGCGATGGCGGCGCGGGCGGCGGTGTCGTGGAACGGCGTGTCGCCGGTGTCGACCTCGACCACGTCGTGGATCAGCAGCATCGACAGGACGCGCTCGAGGTTCGTCTCCGGTGCGACGGCGGGCTGGAGGACGAGCGCCCAGAGCGCGAGGTGCCACGAGTGCTCGGCGCTCGTCTCGCCGCGCGAGCCGTCGACGAGCCGGTTGAGCCGCTCGACGCCGGTGAGGGCGTGCGCTTGGACGAGGAAGTCGAGGCGGCGCCGCGTGTCGTCGTCGACGGCGAGCGCGTGGAGGTCGGGGCCGTGGGACACCGTGCGAGTGTGGCATCGTGCCGGCGCGTGACCGAGATCGCGATTCCCCGCGTCGGCGTCAGCGCGATCGTCGTGCGCGACGGCCAGGTGCTCCTCGGCTGCCGCCAGGGCGCGCACGGCGAGGGCACGTGGGGCTTCCCGGGCGGCAAGCTGGACGCCGGCGAGACGCCCGAGGCGACCGCCGCGCGCGAGCTCGAGGAGGAGACCGGCCTGCGCGCGACCGCCGTCGAGCCGCTCGTGTGGACGAACGACGTCTTCGCCGGCGAGGGCCTGCACTACGTCACGCTCCACCACCGCTTGGAGGCCCAAGGCGAGCCCGAGCTGCGCGAGCCGGAGAAGGCGACCGCGTGGGAATGGTTCGCGTGGGACGCGCTCCCCGGCCGGCTCTTCCTCCCGGTCGAGACGCTCCGCGCGACCGGCTGGCGCCCCTAGCCCGCCGCGGCGGCGCGAGCGTCGGCCGCCGCCCGGATGCGGTCCGCGACCGCCTGCGCCTCGGCGTCGTCCGCGTACGTCGTACGCGGCCAGAAGAACCCGCGCAGGCCGTCCTTCGGGTTGCGCGGCACGACGTGGACGTGCAGGTGCGGCACGGACTGGGAGACGATGTTGTTGACCGCGTTGAAGATGCCCTTCGCGCCCATCGCCTCGCGGACCGCGACGGACAGCAGCTGGACCCGCTCGCCCAGCGGCCCGACCAGCTCCGGAGGCAGGTCCCACACCGCCTCGACGTGCGTCTTCGGCACGAGCAGCACATGCCCATGGAACAACGGCCGGATGTCCAGGAACGCGGCGAACTGCTCGTCCTCGTACGCGATGAAGCCCGGCTCCTCCCCCGCCGCGATGCGGCAGAAGAGGCACGGCTTGCTCACAGCACGCGGCGCCCGGCGAGCGCGCGCCCGAGCGTGACCTCGTCCGCGTACTCCAGGTCGCCGCCCACCGGTAGCCCGGAGGCCAGGCGCGAGACGCTCACCGACGGCATCCGCTCGCGGAGCGTGTCGGCGATGTAGAGCGCGGTCGCCTCGCCGGTCGTGGTCGGGTTCGTCGCGACGACGACCTCGCGCACCGGCTCCTCGGCCTCGACGACGCGGCGGAAGAGCTCGGCCATCTTGAGGTCCTCGGGGTCGACGCCGTCGATCGGCGACAGCGCCCCGCCGAGCACGTGGTAGCGCCCGTGGAACTCGTGCGTCCGCTCGATCGGGATGACGTCGCCCGGCTCCTCGACCACGCAGATCACGCCGATGTCGCGGCGCGTGTCCTGGCAGATCCGGCAGGTCGGCTCGTCCGCGAGGTTGAAGCAGATCTCGCAGAGGCCGATCTTCTCCTTCACCTCGCGGATCGCCTCGGCGAGCGCGTTGGCCTCCTCGGGCGTTGCGCGCAGCAGGTGGAACGCGAGCCGCTGCGCGGTGCGCTGCCCGACGCCCGGCAGCTTGCCGAGCTCCGTGATGAGCCGCTGGACCGAGGGGGCGTACAAGCGGCTACCGCTGCTTCTTGGCCGCGCGGCGCGCCGCGCGGT
>DATMVO010000418.1:0-8575 GCA_035563115.1 Solirubrobacteraceae bacterium | reverse complement strand
GCGCCCCGCGCGGCGACCGCGAACGGCCCGCCGACCGTCTCCTCCACTTCGGGCGTCACCGCGTCGACCAGCGGCGCGGCCTCGTCGGCCCGGTCGAGCTCCACCAGCAGCTCCGCGACGATCGCGATCAGCGCGGCGGCGGTGACGTCGAGCTGCGCCGCGCGCAGGCGGTCCAGGCCGCTCTGCGCCTCCGCCAGCCCCGCGCCGAGCCGCCCGAAGTTGAGGTGCCAGTAGCCCCACGCGTGCTCGAGGAAGAGCCGCCCGAACCGCAGGCCGGTGCGCTGGATCGCGGCCTCGCCCTCCTCCAGCAGCGCCCGCGCGAGGTCGGCGCGCTCGGCGTAGCGGAAGGCGTGCGTGAGCAGGTTGAACGTCGAGTTGTCCGGCCCGACCGCGCGGACGAGCTCGCCGCCCGCCGCCGCCCGCTGCGCGAGCGCGATGGTCTCGGCGGCCGGCCGCGGGATGTACGACGCCTCGACCGCCTGGTGCGCGAGCAGCACCACGGACGGCTCCGCCCCACCGGCCGCACCGCCGCCGCGCAGCAGCTCCGCGCGCTGCGGCACGGACCGGGAGTGGTAGATCGACGCGTCGAGCAGGTTCGACTCCAGCCGCAGCCGGAGCGCCGGGTCCTCCGCGTCGGCCAGCGCGCGCTCGAGCTCGCCGACGATCGGCGTCGGGTCGCCCATCACGGACAGGAACGCGCGCGCCCCGCGCGCCCGCGCCGCCGCGTTGCCGGTCAGGCCAGCGTCGAGCGCGTCGGTGAGATGCCCGATCGCCGCACCGTCGCCGGCCTGCACCTCCAGCTCGCCCAGCTCCAGCAGCAGCGCGGCGCGGTCGTCCGACGGGGGCGGTTCGGCCAGCGCCCGGCGCAGGTGCGCGACCGCCGCCTCCGGCGCCCCGCCGGCCACCGCGCTCCGCGCCGCCTCGCGCAGGATCGCCACGACTTGCGGGTCGCCCGACGGCTCCGCCGCCAGGAGATGGACCGCGACCTCGTCCGCCCGCACGCCCGACGCCCGCAGCCGCCGCGCCGCCCGCGCATGCAAGACCGTCCGCTCCCCCGGCGGCGTCCCGTCCGCCACCGCCGCTCGCACGACCGGGTGGACGAACGCCCACGACGACGCGTCGAGCAGGCCCGCGCCCGCCAGCGCATCCGCCGCCGCGGCAGCGGCGCCCGCATCGAGCCCCGCCACCGCCGCCAGGTCGTCCAGCCGACGCCGCTCCCCCAGCACCGCCCCCGCCCGCGCCAGCGCCAGCGCGTCCGGCCCGAGCGACGCGAGCCGCCGGTGCATCATCCGCCCCAGCCCCGCCGCGCCCAGCGCCGTCACCCGCGCCGCCTCCGACGCCGCGCCCCGCAGCCCCTCGTCCGCCGCCCGGTCGGCGATCGCGCGCACGAGCAGCGGCGTGCCGCCCGTCGCGGCGATGCAGGCGTCGACGAACGCGGGATCCGGCGGGCGGCCCAGCGCCGCCTCGATCACCGTCGCCGCCGCCTCGACCGACAGCGGCGAGGGCCGCAGCACCTCCGCTGATGGCCCGGCAGCCAGGTCCGCGAGCAGCGCCTGCTCGGCCCCCGGCTCCTGCCCGCGCGTCGTTCCGACCACGAGCAGCGGCAGCCCCTCCAGCCGCCGCCCCAGGTACTCGAGCAGCCGCAACGACGCGCGGTCGGCCCAGTGCAGGTCGTCGACGAGCAGCGCGACCGGCTCCTCCTCCGCCAGGTTCGCCAGCAGCCAGTAGAGCCCGTGGAGCACCGCGTAGCCCGGGTCGTCGCCGCCGCCCGCGCCGCCGTCGACGCCCGCGGGCGAGAGCACCACCTCCGCGGCCGCCGCCGCGCCCGCCAGCAGCCGCGCCCGCCGCTCCTCCGACGCTCCCGCCACCACCGGCCCGAGCAGCTGGTGCACCACGCCGAACGGGAACCCGCGGTCGAGCTCCGCCGCGGTCGCGCTCAGCACCGTGAAGCCGGCGGCCGACGAACGCTCCCGCGCCGCCCGCAGCAGCGCGGTCTTCCCGATCCCCGCCGGCCCCTCGATCAGCACGAGCGCCCCGTCGCGGTCGGCCGCGCGCTCCACCGCCCCGGCGAGGCGGCGCAGCTCCCGCTCGCGCTCCAGCACGGGCCGGCCGGCGGCGGCGCTCAGGTCAGGCTCCCGGGCAGCAGCGCCTCGGGCCGCAGCACGACGACGAGGTGCTCGTCCATCTCGAAGATCCACTCCGCCGCCTCGCCGGCGAAGGCGGGCGCGGGACGCAGCTGCCCGGGCTCCACCTCGATGAGCCGCTCGACGCCCGCCACCGGCACCACCGCCTGCTCCTCCCCCACACCGACGATCATCAGCGACTGCCCGTCCGCCTCCGACGGCGGGTGGCCGAGCCGCAGCGCGAGGTCGATCACCGGCATCAGCTCGCCGCGGATCGACGCGATCCCGGTCACCCACGGCGCGGGCGGGCTCGGGATGCCGCGCCGCGCGACCGTCCCGGTCACCTCGCGGACGTGCTCGATCCCGAGCGCGAACAGCTCCCCCGCGGCACGGAAGACGATCACCTGCCCCGAGGGGTCCGACGCGGCGTCACCGCGAAGCGCGCCTGCGGTCGCGCGGCGACGCGCCGTCCCGGCGGGCACGCGCGGCGAGGGCTCGAAGTCCGCCATCGCCCGGATTCTACGTCCGCGCCGGACGGCGAGCGCCCCGCGTCCCGCGCCCGCGCGCCAGGTCGAGTGACGCGCATCACGCACAGGCCCGTACCGGGTTTCCCTCGCAAGTTACTCAGGTATAAAATGTCCCATGAGCCTCGATCCCGCCCGTCTGCAGCAGCTTCTGGACGGTGAGCACGCCGCCGTCCGCAACCGCGTCCGCGCGGAGCTCGACAAGCCGGAGAACGCGCCCGGGGACGACCTCCCCATGGAGGAGCACCGCGCGCAGGTGACGGAGTGGCTGAAGACGCTCGCCGAGGGCGGCGACCCGGCGATGCTCTTCCCGAAGGAGTACGGCGGCCAGGACGCCGTCGCGGCGGGCGTCACCGCGTTCGAGACGATGGCGTTCGGCGACCTGTCGCTCCTCGTCAAGTGCGGCGTCCAGTTCGGCCTCTTCGGCGGGGCGGTGCTCCACCTCGCCACCGAGAAGCACCACGAGAAGTACCTCAAGGACATCACGAGCGCCAAGCTCCTCGGCTGCTTCGCGATGACCGAGACGGGCCACGGCTCCAACGTCCAGCAGCTCGGCACCACGGCGACGTACGACCCGGCGACCGAGGAGTTCGTCATCCACACGCCGGACGAGCTCGCGCGCAAGGACTACATCGGCAACGCCGCCCGCGACGGCCGGATGGCCGCGACCTTCGCCCAGCTCGTCGTCGGCGGCGAGTCGCAGGGCGTCCACTGCTTCCTCGTCCCGATCCGCGACGACGAGGGCAACGCGCTCCCCGGCATCACCATCGGCGACTGCGGCGCGAAGCTCGGCCTCGACGGCGTCGACAACGGCCGGCTCACGTTCGACCAGGTCCGCGTCCCCCGCGACGCGCTGCTCGACCGCTACGCGCAGGTCTCGCCCGACGGCGTCTACCACTCGCCGATCGAGAACCCGACCAAGCGCTTCTTCACGATGCTCGGCACGCTCGTGCAGGGCCGGGTCTCCGTCTGCGGCGCGTCGATCAACGCGACGAAGGTGGCGCTGACGATCGCCGTCCGCCACGGCCTGGAGCGCCGCCAGTTCGGCCCGCCCGGCGAGGAGCAGGAGGCGCTGCTGATGGACTACCGCACGCACCAGCGGCGGCTGCTCATCCCGCTCGCGCAGACCTACGGCCTGCACTTCGCGCAGGAGCAGCTCGTCCGCCAGCTCCACGGCGTCTTCGCCACCGAGCACGCCGACACGGTCACCGACCGCCAGCGCCGCGAGCTCGAGACCCTCGCCGCCGGCCTCAAGGCGACCGCCACGTGGAACGCCACGTCGACGATCCAGGAGTGCCGCGAGGCGTGCGGCGGCGCCGGCTACCTGCGCGGCAACCGCTTCGCCGCGCTGAAGGCCGACACCGACGTCTTCACGACGTTCGAGGGCGACAACACCGTCCTCCTCCAGCTCTGCGCCAAGAACCTGCTGACCGACTACCGCGACGCGTTCGGCGAGCTCGACCCGCTCGGCACCGCGCAGTTCGTCGCCGGCCAGGTGCTCGACACGGTCGCCGAGCGGACCGCGATCCGCGAGGTGCTCGGCCGCATCTCCGACACGCTCGTGCCGGGCCGCAACGACGACGCGGACCTCAACGCGCGTGAGACGCAGCTCGAGCTGCTGGCGTGGCGGCAGGAGCACGTCCTCGCCGGCGCGGCGCGGCGCCTGCGCGGCGGGATCGAGAGCGGCAAGGACCCGTTCGCGGTGCTCGTCGACTGCCAGGACCACGTGATCCAGTGCGCGCGCGTGTGGGTCGAGCGCGTGGTGCTCGAGCAGTTCGCCGCCGCCGTCGAGCGGTGCGACGACCCCGAGCTGCGCGACGTCCTCGACAAGCTCTGCTCGCTCTACGCGCTGTCGCGGATCGAGGCGGACCGCGGCTGGTTCCAGGAGCACGGCCGGCTCTCCTCGCCGCGCTCGAAGTCGGTGCTCAAGTGCGTCAACAAGCTGTGCGCCGACCTGCGCCCGCACGCCGGCCTGCTGGTCGAGGCGTTCGGCGTGCCGGAGAACGCGCTGGGCGACGCGCGGAAGGTCCCGGGCGCCGAGTCGTCGGCGCCGCAGCCGCGCGAGGTCGCCGAGCCCGCGGCGGCCTGACCCGTGGGCGCGGGCACCCGCACCCGCCTCCCCCGCGCCGAGCGCGAGCAGCAGATGCTCGCGGCGGCGCGGGGCCTGTTCGCCGAGCGCGGGTACGCGGCGGTGACCATGGACGACGTCGCCACCGCCGTCGGGGTCACGAAACCCCTGCTCTACACGTACTTCGGCAACAAGGAACGGCTGTTCGCGGCGTGCATGGAGCCGGCGGGCGAGGCGCTGCTGGCGACGGTGGTGCAGGCGGTGCAAGGCGCGCCCGACGGCGCCGTGGCGCTCGAGCGGGGCGTGCACGCGTTCTTCGCCTTCGTCGACGAGGACCGGGAGGCGTGGGGCGTGCTCTTCGACGGCTCGCTGCCGTCCGGCGAGCTGGCGCGCTCCGTCGTCGCCTACCGCGACCGGCTCGCGGCGCTGGTCGCGGCCGAGCTGGCGCCGGGCGGAACCGCGTCGCCGGTCGACGAGGCACTCACCACCGCCGTGCTCGGTGCCGCGGAGGCGCTGGGCCGCTGGTGGCTCCGGACCGGCGCGATGAGCGCCGCGGACGCCGCCGAGCTGCTGATCGGCGTCGTCAAGCCCGGGCTGGGCCTCACAGGTGGACCACCTCCAGCCCCGGCACCCGCTCGGTGAGCGCTTCGGCCAGCACGGAGCGGTGGCAGACCTCGTGGTCCTCCTCCAGGCAGAGGAGCGCGGTCTTCGGCGCGGTGCCGTCCGCCAGCTCCGCCGCCAGCGCGTCCACCGCCGCCCGCTCGTGCGCCTCCAGGTGCTCGCGAAAGCCGGCCGCCGCGCGGGCGTGCTTCTCCGACGACGCGCTGCGGTAGAGCTCGCGCAGCTCCGGCGGCGTCCCCAGCTCCCGCCGGTGCTCGTACGCGATCCCGCCGAGCGCCAGGGTCCCGCCCAGGCGCGTCTTCGACATCCCGGGCTTGCGCGACTGCGGCCGCAGCCGCACGTCCAGCACCCGCTCGACCCCGGCGGCCTGCAGCTCGGCCACCAGCGACTCGGGGCGCAGCTTCTCGTAGCCGATCGTCCACAGAACGCTCATAGGTGCAGTGTTAGCCTGCCCGGCCGTCTTGTCGCTCATCGAGGCCATCGTCCTGGGGATCATCCAGGGACTCACGGAGTTCCTGCCCATCTCCAGCTCCGGGCACCTGCGCATCTTCCCGGCCTTCTGGGGCGGCGAGGATCCCGGGGCCCAGTTCACCGCCGTCGTCCAGCTCGGGACGATGGCCGCGGAGCTCATCTACTTCCGCAAGGACCTGTGGAACATCGGGTCCAAGTGGCTGCTGTCGCTGCGCCGGCCCGAGCTGCGGAGCGAGCTGCACGCGCGGATGGGCTGGTACCTCATCTTCGCGACGATCCCGATCGCGGTGCTCGGCCTCTTCCTCGAGGACTCGATCGAGGACACGTTCCGCTCGCTGGAGCTGATCGGCGGGACGCTCATCGTCTTCGGCCTGATCCTGCTCTTCGCCGACCGGGTCGGCAAGCGCGAGCGGCCGATCGAGCAGCTGACGCGCCGCGACGGGATCATCATGGGCCTGGCGCAGACGCTGGCGCTCGTGCCGGGCGTGTCGCGCTCGGGCGCGACGATCACCGCCGGCCTGCTGCTCGGACTCGACCGGGCGGCGGCGGCGCGGTACTCGTTCCTGCTCTCGATCCCGGCGGTCGTGCTGAGCGGGCTCTACCAGCTCTACGACTACGTGACCGGCGAGGTGAGCGCCGGCGTCGGCACCGGCGCTCTCATCCTCGCAACGGTTCTCGCGTTCGTCAGCGGCTACGCCGCGATCGCGTTCTTCCTGCGGTACCTCGTCACGCACACCTTCACGGCGTTCGTGGGCTACCGCGTCGTCCTCGGCGCCGTCGTGATCGCGCTCGCGGCGTCCGGCGTCATCCACTGAGACACGGCCGTCGCGCGCTTGCGGGTCGAGGCCGACGTGGCGCTCGACGCGCGCGTGAAGCGTCCCTCGCGCTGCTGGCGCTGGCGGCTCTCGCTCATGGTGGCGCGGACACGGGCGATCGCGGTCTCGGTGGTGCGGGTCAACGTGCTCCTGGGCTCGGGGGTCATGACTGATGTTCATGTACCCCTCTGGTGCTTCGGCCAATCGGTTGAGGACCGACCGTTCACGCCAGTTTCACGGCTGCGGCGCGCGGCCTGAGAGCGAGTACGCGGGCGCGGGCGGGCGGGCGCCGAAGAGGCGCCGGTAGGCGAGCCGGCCGAGGTCGGCGGCGGCCTCGCGGAGCTGCGCGTCGGGCGTGCCGGCGACGCGGAAGCCGATGACGAGGATCGTGTCGTCGCGGTAGGCGTAGAGGCGGTCGAGCGAGGGCGTCCACACCGCGCCGGCGCCGCCGTACGTCTTGTCCTGGCCGACGTGGCGGACGAGCCTGGGGCGCCGCTGGGCGTCGGGCGCGTGACGCTGCTGCTGCTCCTCGAGCCGGTACCAGTACCGCTTCTGGGCCTGGTCGGCGCGGTCGATGGTGAGCCAGACGCCGACGTCGTCGCCGGCGAAGTAGCGGCAGTCGGAGAGCTCCTTCGTGTCGGTCTTGAACTCGACCTCGAACTCGTCCGGTGCGTCGTGGCCGACCTGGGCGAGGAGCGTGCGGACGTCGCCGTCGCGGAGGGTGCGGCAGGCGAGGACGTCGGCGGGGCGCTGGGCGAAGCCGGCGGTCGCCGCGGCGCGGGGCTTCGGGGCGTCGTCGCCGCCGCCGCACCCGGCGAGCGCGAGCGCGGCGGTGAGGACGAACGCGGCGGCGCTAGCGGCCTTCCGCACCGCTCCTCCGGACGATCTCGACGGGCAGGCGGACGCTCGCGACGTCCGGGTCGAACCGCTTGGAGGCCTGGAACCAGTAGACGTAGCTGCCGGCCGCGGCGTTCGTCACCGGCATGTACCTGAGGCGCCGGCTGGCGGTGCCGCACGGCGCGGCGGCGGGGCCGATCTTGTGGCTGGCGAGCGTCTTGGAGCCGCGGCGGACGTGGACGTAGACCGTGCGGCCGGGCGTGAAGCCGTAGACGCGGTAGGTGACGCGGCTCGTCGGCCGGGCCTTGGCGGGGAGCGTCGCGTTGATCCGCGTCATCTGCAGGTCGGCGGTCGCGCTCGTGCCCTCGGCGTCCTTCGCGAGGAGGTCGAACGTCTGGACGTTCTTGCGCTCGGACGAGAACGCGGGGCCGAACGCGTCGGCGCGGAACGCGCCGTCCTCGTTCGCCCGCGCGGTACCGAGCTTCTGGTCGCCGGCCGTCAGCGTGACTTCGCTGTTCGGCGCGAAGCCGGTCCCCTGCACCGCCACGGTCCGCTCCCCCTCCAGGAACGGCGAGCAGGCGGGAACGGCGATCTCGGCGGCGTCCGCGGCGACCGGAAGCGCGCCCCCCACGGCCATCGTCGCGGCCGTCGCGGCCATCAGCGCTCGCTTCATCTGCCTCACTCCCCTGTCGTTCATGCGGCGTTTCGGACCCTAGATGACCGGAGGCGCATCGCCCGTCGTCGCGGGGGCTCGTCCGGCGCCGCTGGGCGTCGCCGGCGGGTGAAGCCGATCCTGGTGGGATCGGTGAGCCCGTCGGTGGCGATCCAGCGGTGATCGGGCGGGTCAGCCGTGGCGGCGGGAATGCGCATCCGGTCATCTTCGCTGTAACGCTTCGAAGAGAGCCGGACAGAGCGACTTCCGATGGTCGAATCTCCCCCTAACATCCGATGAGCCCTGGCGATGCGGAGGCGTTCCGCGCGCTGTACGCCGCGCACCGCGACGCCGTGTGGCGGTACGCGCTGCGCCGCCTGGGCGACCGCGACGCCGCCGAGGACGCGACGACCGAGGTCTTCGTCGTCGCCTGGCGGCGCGCGGACGCGGTGCCCGCCGGCGAG
>DATMVO010000417.1:0-17389 GCA_035563115.1 Solirubrobacteraceae bacterium | reverse complement strand
ACGTCGCGCGCGGCGTCGAGGGAGTCGGAGGACGGCGAGTCGGTGGCGGGCGACGCGGTGCCCGCGGCGGCCGCGGTCGGTGCGTAGCGGTCGTCGTCGCCGCCGTCGCCGTTGCCGCCGCGATGGAGCGCGTGCTCGGCGATGGCCTTGGGGACGGCGGTGGCGAGCTTCACGGCGTGCGTCGCAACGGACACGCCGACCCGCACGGGCGTGAAGGGATCCATGCCCTCTGCCCTGCCCCACAGGCCGGGGTCCGCAAACCGGTGTGTTGCGGGTGTCACGCAGCGCGCTCCGGCCGCGCCGAGCGCGGCCGGGCGGGTGCGGCGGCGTCTAGCGCTCGGAGAGCTGCGACTTGAGGCGCTCGATGACCGTGACCGGCGTGGGGTCGATCCCCCGCAGGACGGCCACGTAGAGCGAGACGAGGTCGCCCAGGAGGACGAGCGAGAAGACCCGCTCGACCGCGTTCTTGCCGCGCGTCTCGACGCGGAAGGTGTGCGCGGCGTTCGGCTCGAGCAGCCACGAGGTGAGCTCGATCCGCGCCCGGACCCGCGGGTGCAGGTCCTCGTCGTCGAGGAAGACCGCGGAGAACGGGCCGAGCCCCTCGGAGCCCTCCCAGCCGACGATCTCGTTGTGGTCCAGCTCGGGGAGCTCGTGTGAGAAGGCGAGCACCTTCGCGTTCTCGTTGAGCTGCGTCTTCCACCGGTAGGCGATCGGCGCGGTGAGCCCGGCGCCGGCGATCACCGGCACGGTCCCGACGAGCGCGCGCGCCATCGACTTGGAGAGCGCGTCGTCCGAGCCCTCCGGCCCCCACTCCGACACGAGCGCCTGCACGTGCGACGCGGCGACGTCGACCTCGGAGGTCATCCGGGGCGCGACGCCGCAGAGCGCCGCGACCTCGAGCGTCGCGACCGTGAGGTACGCGACCGCCGCGCGCGGCTGGAAGCCGCCGGGGATCGGGATGACGGGGACGCCGTCGGCGCGCGCCTGCTCGGCCAGCCGGCCGCCGGACGTCACGACGACGCGCCGCGCGCCGACGTAGCCCGCGGCGTCGTAGCACGCCAGGGTCTCCTCGGTGTTCCCGCTGTACGAGGCGCAGAGCACCGTCGTGTCGGGCGTCGCCCACGGCGGGATGCCGTAGCCCTTGGAGACCGCGATGGGGCGCGACGCGTGGTCGCCCAGCGCGGCGCGCGCGAGGCCGCCGCCGATGCCCGAGCCGCCCATGCCGGCGACGATGAGGCCGCCGGGCGAGTCCCAGCCCTCCATCAGGCCGCTCGCGCTCTCGACCCGCCACAGCGCGTCGCGCAGGTGCTCGGGGATCGCCAGGACGTCGTTGAGCAGGCCGGAGCGGTCGATCTGACCGATCGCCTCGCGGGTGAGCATCCCGCCCATCAGAACTTGACTGCGCCTTCGGGGATCTCCACGTTCGGGAAGACTCTCATGCCGTGGGCGATGACGTTGCCTGCCCCCACGACGACGCCGTCGCCGAGGATGGAGCCGCCGGTCACGTGGACGCCCTCGCCGACCCGTGCGCCCGGGGCCACGACACAGTCGCGCAGCACGCAGTCGGCGCCGATCTCGGCGCCCTCGAGCACGACAGAGCGCTCGATGTTGGCGCGCGCGCCCACCTTCACGTTGGGGCCGAGCACGACGAGCGAGCCGACGTGGGCGCCCTCGCCGATCACGCAGCCCTCCTCCACGACGGCGGGCGGGACGACGCGGCCGTCGCCCTGGACGCTCTCGTGGATCGACAGGTAGCCGACGCCGAGGCGGTCCGCCACCTGCGTCTTGACCTGCTTCTCGATGATGTCGAACGTGCCCTGCAGGTACCGCTCGGGCGTCCCGATGTCCATCCAGTACGCGCGCCGGTCGGCGAAGCCGTAGAGCCCGTCGCCGACGAGCTTGGGCCAGACCTCGCGCTCGATCGAGACGTTCTGGTCCGCCGGGATCATGTCCACGACGGAGCGCTCGAGGATGTAGGCGCCCGCGGAGATGAGCGGGTCGGGCGGGACCTGGTCGGCCGGCGGCTTCTCGACGAACCCGTTGACCGCCCAGCCCTCGTCGCAGCGGACGAGGCCGTACGCGGACGGGTCGTCCACCGGCACCAGCGCCAGCGTGCCCTTCGCGCCGGTCTCCTCGTGCTGGCGCAGCTGCGCCGTGAGGTCCAGGTCGGTCAGGACGTCGCCGTTGAGCATGAAGAACCGCTCCGCGAGCAGCTCCTCGGCGAACTTGAGCGCGCCGGCGGTGCCGCGCGGGTCCGGCTCCTCGACGTACGTGATCTTCAGGCCGAACTGCGAGCCGTCGCCCAGCACCTCGCGCACCGCGGTCGGCAGGTAGCCCATCAGCAGCACGACGTCGTCGACGCCGTGCGACTTGAGCCACTCGAGCATGTACGCGAGGAACGGCCGGTCGACCAGCGGGACGACTGGCTTCGGCACCGTCGAGGTGAGCGGCCGCAGCCGCGTCCCCTCGCCGCCGACGAGGATGACGGCCTGCATGCTCAGACCGTCGCGATCTCGCCCGTGGGCTCGGCGGGGAACTCGCGGTGCGTCCCGCGGCCCACGCCCTCGTACTTGAGCCCCGCGGCGCGGATGGCGTCGGCGTCGAGCGCGTTGCGGCCGTCGATGATCAGGTCGCCACGCATGGCCTCGGCCACGGCGTTCCAGTCCAGGTCCTGGAACTGCTTCCACTCGGTGACGAGCACCACGGCGTCGGCGTCGCGGACCGCGTCGAGCTCCGAGCCGGCGAAGTCGACCCCGCGCATGAGCTTCTGGGCCTCCTCCTCGGCGATCGGGTCGTACGCGGAGACCTGCGCGCCCTCGCCCTGGAGGCGGCCGGCGAGCACGAGCGAGGAGGCCTCGCGCATGTCGTCGGTGTCCGGCTTGAACGCCAGGCCGAGCAGCGCGATCTTCTTGCCCGGCAGCGCGCCGATGTGGCGGTTGAGCTTGCCGATCACGCGCCGCTTCTGCAGCTCGTTGACCTCGATGACCGCCGAGAGCAGCTGGAAGTGGTAGCCCGAGTTGCCGGCGAGCTGCTTGAGCGCGCTGACGTCCTTCGGGAAGCACGAGCCGCCGAAGCCGATGCCGGGCTGGAGGAACTTCGGCCCGATCCGGTCGTCCAGGCCCATGCCGCGGGCGACCTCGAGCACGTCCGCGCCGGTCTCCTCCGACACGTTGGCGATCTCGTTGATGAACGAGATCTTCGTGGCGAGGAACGCGTTGGACGCGAGCTTGACCATCTCCGCCGAGGCGATGTCCATGCGGACGATCTCCGCGCCGAGCGGCGCGTAGAGCTCCTGGACGGCGTCGCCGGCCCAGTCGCCGTCGTCGCCGATGACGACGCGGTCGGGCTGGAGGAAGTCCTTCACCGCCGAGCCCTCCTTGAGGAACTCGGGGCAGGAGACGTAGCGGAAGCCGGTCTTGCCGGTGTCCTCGAAGTACCGCTTGATGTGCCGGCCCGTGCCCACCGGCACGGTCGACTTCATCACCAGCGCGTGCTCGTCGGAGGCGGGCATCGCCTCGACGACGGAGTACACGGCGCTCAGGTCGGCGTCGCCCGAGTACGACGGCGGGGTGCCCACGGCGACGAAGAGCAGGCGCGCGTGCTCGAGCGCGTCCTTGATGTCCGTGGAGAAGTGGAGGCGGCCCTTGTGCCGCTCGACCAGCTCCGCCAGCCCCGGCTCGTAGATCGGGATCTCGCCCTGCTCGAGGCGCTCGATCTTGGCGGCATCGATGTCGATGCACCAGACCTCGTTGCCGAGCTCTGCGAAGCCGGCCGCGGTGACGAGGCCGACGTAGCCGGTTCCGATGACGCCGATGGGTTCGCGCTGGCTGCTCATTGAGCGCGACAATCTAGCCGCCGGGGCGGCGCGTCAGCCCCCGATGCGCGTCAGGGAGCCCGCCAGCGCGATCATCTGGCGGTTGGTCAGCGAGCGCAGCAGCGTGTTCGAGACCCAGTAGGACGCCTTGTCGGTCTTCCATCCCACCATGCGCAGGCGCGAGCCGTCGCGGAAGAGCATGACCTTGCGGCCCTTGACCGTCTGGTAGCCGGACGGCTTGGAGAGCACGGGCGGGTTCTTCCAGTTCGTCCCCTGCACGCCGTAGTACTCGCCCAGGCCGGGCGCCTCGACCGTGAAGCGGTACGCGCGGTAGCGCTCCTTGCCCGGGCCGAAGAGGTCGTACGTGCGCGGCTTGTCGGAGGAGAAGCCGTCCCAGAAGCGCCCGCCGGTGCGGATCAGCTTGGGGTAGTAGACGGGGAAGTTGAGCCTGGCCTGCGCGAGGATCGCGGCGTCCTCCACCGGCGTCCCGGTCGCGTCCAGGCCGGGCGTCGCCGCCGACTTGCGGTTCTTCTTCGCGGCCGACTTGCGGGCGCTGGACTTCGGCCGCGCCTTCGTCGTCTGCGTGCCCTTCGACGCCTTGACTTCCAGGAACTCCCGGCGCACGCGCGCGAGGTTCTCGTCGGTGATCGTCACGAACTCCTGGCCCAGGTCGGCGCGGAAGTTCACGCGGCGCAGGGGCGAGCGGGACGCCTCGTAGGTCAGCTTGAGCAGGCGCAGGACGGCACCGCTGGACTTGATGTCGGTGTCCGTGTAGCGGCCGAAGAGCTCGAGCAGCTCCTCGCGGTCCTGGAAGAGGCGCTCGACGCCCAGCTGGTCCTTGGCCTCGGACAGGTAGTGCTGCTGGCGGGCGCCGCGCACGATGTCCGTGTCGAGGTGGCGGAAGCGGACGAAGTCCAGCGAGTCCTGGCCGCAGAGCTTCTGGTAGCCGGGCTTCAGGTCGATCGTCGCGTAGTTCGTCTCGCTCGCGACCGGCGGCGCGTTGTCGTTGAAGTAGCGCCGGTCGACGTCGATGTAGAAGCAGCCCAGGCGCTTGACCGCGCGCGTGAACGCCCCGAAGTTGACGTTGACGACGTGGTGGATCGGGAAGTCGCCGCCCATCAGCTGCTTGATCTTGCTGACGGTCGCCTTCGGGCCGCCCATCGAGTAGGCGGCGTTGATCTTGTCGTTGTAGGTCCCGCCGTCCTTGCCCGTGTACGAGACCTTCAGGTCACGCGGGATCGAGAGGATCGCCGAGGCGTCCTGATCGGGGTCCAGGCGGACGAGGATGATCGTGTCCGAGCGCGGCTTGATGCCGGCCTTCGTGTCGCCCCAGCGCTTGTCCGAGCCGATCAGGAGGATCGTCTGCGGGTCGCCCGCGTCGACGTCGTCGAGCGCGCCCTCGATGTCCGCGATCGGCTGGTTGTAGCGCGTGAACGCCTTCACCGCGGAGTCCACCTCGAGGAGGACCGCGGTCGCGCTGGCGGCGGCCGTGAAGAAGACGATCGCGACCATCGCGGCCAGGAAGCGCTTCCACATGCCCCACGCGAGGCGGGGCGGATCTGTCGGAGGGAGGGCGCTCACTTGGCGGTGGTCAGGGAGGCGGCGACGGCCAGCATCTCGTCTTCGCTCAGCTTCATGTTCAGCGTGTTGGAGATCCAGTAGGAGGCCGTCTCGGTCCTCCACGCGACGAAGCGCAGCTTGCTGCCCGCACGGAACAGCTCGAGGCGGCGCCCCTTGATCCGCCGGACCTTGCTCGGGTTCTTGAGCAGGGGCGGATCCTTCCAGGTCGTGCCCTGCACACCATAGAACTGGCCGGCGACCTTGTCCTCCACCACCGTGAACCGGTACGCCTTCTGCAGCGTGCCGTCGCGGTCACGCAGCTCGTAGAGCCGGAGCTTGTCGTCGTACTGGCCGCGCTGGGTGAGGTGGGACGGGAAGCGGACCGGGATGCCGAGCCGCTCCGCGCGCGAGCCCGTGTCACGGACGAGCTTGGCGCCCTCGTCGCGCGCCTCGCGCAGCTCGGCCGCCTTGACGCTGCCGCGCTTCTTCTTCGGCGTCGCCTTGCGCTTGGGGGCCGTCCCGTCCAACTCGGCCTGCGACTCGCCGCCGTGGAGGAAGCGGAAGACGGCGCCGGCGATCTCGTCCTGCGTGGACTCGACGTACGAGACCCGCTGCTCCTCGTCGCCCTCGTCGACGAACGTCGCGGGGAACTCGACCTGGCGGACCGGGTGGTCGCGCGAGGCGAGCGCGAGCTTGGCGATCGAGATGAAGCCGGCCTTCTCGCGCAGCCGCCCGTTCGTCTGCATCGACTCCGCGACGATCTCCCCCAGGTCCTTGAGCTGCCCCTGGATCGAGCTCTCGCCGATCTGGTCGACGATCTGGTCCTTCGCGGCGCGGAGCAGATCCTGCTGGCGCGCGGCGCGGACGAGGTCGGTGTCCGTGTGGCGGTAGCGCGCGTAGTCGAGCGCCTTGATGCCGCACAGCTTCTGGTAGCCGGGCGGGATGTCGATCGCGTCGTACCGCTGGCCGATCGGGACGCCGACGTTGGAGTGGTAGTAGCGGCGGTCGACGTCGACGTAGAAGCAGTCGAAGTAGTTGATCGCCTTGCGGAAGCCCTTGAAGTTGACGTTCGCGACGCCGTGGATCTTGAGGCCGGTGATCGCCTTGATCGTCTCGACGGTGAGCTTCGGGCCGCCGAGCGCGAACGAGTCGTTGATCTTCGCCAGGCCGTGGCCGGGGATCTCGACGCGCAGGTCGCGCGGGATGGAGAGGACCGTGGTGGCCTTCTGGTCGTCGTCCATCCGGACGAGCATCATCGTGTCCGACCGCGCCGGGTCCTCGTCGTCCTTCTTCCAGCGGCCGTCGGAGCCGATGAGGAGGAGCGTCTGCGGCTTGCCGGGCTGGGGCTTCTCGATGACGGGCTCGCCGGTGCCGGCGTCGTCCCCGAAGTCGAAGGTCTCGCCCGGCTTCGGGTCAGGCAGGAGCTCGTCGATCTTCAGCAGCGCCGCGGTCGAGCTGGCGCCGGCGGTCGCGATCACGATGATCACCGCGGCGAGCAGGGCACGCAGGAGCATGCGCCGGTCCGCGCGCGGCGTGTCCATCAGGCCAGGCCGCCGTCGATCGCCCGCAGGTCGGCGGGCGCGGACGCGTCCTCGTCCGCCAGCCGCTCGGGCAGCATCGTCACGAAGTCGGTCAGCGCCCGGCGGTAGCGGGCCAGCGAGGAGATCGAGACCCACTCGTCCGGGCCGTGGTGGCCGGCGCCGGTGGGACCGAACTCGACCCCGGGGATCCCCGCCTCGAGGAAGGTGATGACGTCGGAGGCGCCGTCGCGGCCGACGCTCAGCGACTCCTCCTTGGCCGTGTGCCGGCGCACCGCGGCGCGCAGCGCGACGACGTACGGGTTCGTGCGCGAGACGACCGCCGGCGGCCAGGTGAAGCACCGGACGATCTCCAGGTCGGCGATCTCGCGGATCTGCGCGAGGATCGCGCCCGGGTCCTGGTTGGGCAGGTAGCGGATGTCGACGTCCATCTCGCAGCGATCGGGGACCTTGTTGAACGCGTCTCCGCCGTTGATCCGCGCGAGGTTGATGGAGGGCCGGTCGAAGAGGTCGGAGCTCTCGCGCGAGAACGGCAGGGTCTCGATTCGCCGGAACGCGTCGTGGGCCTTCAGGATCGCGTTGTCGCCCATCCACGGGGTGGATCCGTGCGCGCTCTTGCCGGTGACCGCCGCACGGAGCGCGAGGACGCCCTTGGCCTGGATGCCGATGTGCAGGTCGGTCGGCTCGCCGGTGATCGCGAAGTCGCCGGTGATCCCGTGCTCGCGCACGAGCCAGTCGATCGAGTGGCGCTCGACGTCCTCGGACTCCTCGTCGGGCACGCACGTGAAGACCACGCGCACGCGATCCTGCGCCGCGACGTCCTTGAGCGCGCACATCATCGCGCTCAGGCCGCCCTTCATGTCGTAGGCGCCGCGGCCGATCAGCCGGTCGCCCTCGGTGCGCGGCGTGAACTGGTCCGGATGCGCGGGGACGACGTCCAGGTGGCCGTGGAAGACGACGGTCGGCGGGTTGGTCTCTGCGGGCGGGCCCACTGCGGCGACCAACACGGGAAGGCCGTTGAAGTCGTGCTCGGCCACCGCGATGTCGCGGGCCTCCATCCAGCCCTTGACGAAGCCGGCGGCGCTGCGCAGCCCGTCGAGCGTGCTCGTGTCGGCGCTGATCAGGCGTTCGCAGAGCACACGCTCATCCATCCGGCGGAGTCTACGGACCCGCCAACCGTCCACCTGCCGCCTAGTTCCCGGTGCGTCCGGGTACGAAGGGGCGCTATGGGAACGCACGGATGGCGCTCTGGGGCGCTCTGGGCGGCCGTGGCGGCGGCGGGCGTGCTCGTCGTGGCGCTCGGCGCGCTGGTCGTCCAGGCGGACGGCGAGGCAAGCTTGGTGGACGAGGCGACGCGGGCCCTGTGGTGGCTCGGCGTCGCGATCGTGGGCGGCGCGCTGGCGCTGGCCGCGTGGTGGCTGGAACGCCGGCGCGGGCCGGGAGCCGCGCAGGAGTCCAAGGCGCTGCGCGAGCGGGTGCAGGCGCTCGAGCGGCGCACGACGCGCGAGCGGCAGGTCAACCGCGAGCTGCGCCGGCAGATCGCCGAGCTGCAGCACACGCAGGGCACGTTCGGCGACTGGGGCGACATCCGCACGCTCGTGCTGCGCACCGCGATGACGCTGACCGACGCGCCGAAGGGCATGCTCCTCACGCACCCCGAGGACGACACGGACGGCAGCGAGCTGCGGCTCGTCGCCCACGAGGGGTTCGAGGCCGACCCGTCCGAGCACGCCGCGGCGCGGCGGTTCGCGCGCGACGTCGTCCAGCAGGACACGATCGTGCGCGAGGAGGCGTTCGTCGCGATCCCGATCTACGTCCACGACCAGTTCACCGGCGTGGTCGTCTGCATCGACCGCGAGGACGGCTTCGACGACCTCGACGACGAGGTGCTGCTCGCGCTCGGCGACCAGGCCGGCGCGGCGCTCCACAACACGCGCCTGCACGACGAGCTGCGCACCTCCTACGTCTCCACGATCCGCGTGCTGGCCGAGGCGATCCAGGCCAAGGACCCGTTCCTGCGCGGCCACTCCGAGGAGGTCTCGGACTACGTGAGCGCGGTCGCGGGGCGGCTCGGCTTCGACACGGGCCAGCGGGAGCGGCTGGCGATCGGCTCGCTCCTGCACGACCTGGGCAAGATCGGGATCTCCGAGCGGATCCTGCACAAGCCCGCGCGGCTGACGCAGGAGGAGTACGCGATCATCCAGCTCCACCCGCGGATCGGCTACCGGCTGATCGAGCAGGTGCCGGCGCTCAAGCCGGTGGCGAGCGCGATCCTCCACCACCACGAGCGGTACGACGGCGGCGGCTACCCGACCGGCCTCAAGGGCGAGCAGATCCCCCTCGAGGCGCGGATCGTCGGCGTCGCGGACGCGTTCAGCGCGATGACGGCGGACCGGCCCTACCGGTCGCGGATGCCGCTGGACGAGGCGTGCGAGGAGCTCCAGCGGAACGCCGGCACGCAGTTCGACCCCGAGATCGTGCGGATCTTCGTCGAGGAGGTGCGCAAGCACGTCGGCGCGGACGGGGCGTCGCGCGACGGCGACGGCCCGGCGGGGCCGGTCGCGGAGGCGCTCGACGACATCGAGCTGCAGGTCCACCGCCAGGACGACGAGCCGGTCCTCGGCGCGGGCGCGCAGGCGCTGACCGACTCGCTGACGCTCCTCTACGGCCACCGCTACCTGCACGAGGCGGCGAGCGCCGAGGCCGAGCGCGCGCGGATCCAGGAGCGGGCGTTCGCGGTCGCGCTCGTGCACTGCGACGACGTCGAGCGGGTCAACGCCTCCGAGGGCTACGCGGCGGGCGACGCGCACCTGCGCTCCTGCGCGCGCTCGCTGTCGCACCTGGCGGTGCGGCTGGGCGCGACGGCGTGCCGCGAGGGCGGGCTGACGCTCGCGCTGCTCGTCCCCGCGTCGCGGACGTTCGAGCCCGACGTGCTGGCGATGGACATGAAGACCGCGATGGCGGGCTGCGGGCCGGTGCGCGTGGCGGTCGAGACGTGGCGCCCCGGCGACACGGGCGACGCGGTGATCGCGCGGGCGCAGGCGTCGCTCGGCGCGGCGGACCCGGTGTCGTAGGGCGGCGGGGGCGTAGGCTGCCCCGCGTGTCCGTCATCGTCATCCACGGAGGCGCCGGCGCCTGGAGCCGCGAGGGCGAGGACCTCGTGCACGAGGCCCTGCGCGACGCGCTGCTCGCCGGCGGCGAGGTGCTCAAGCGCCGCGGCAAGGCCGTCGACGCCGTCCAGGCCGCCGTCGAGTCCCTCGAGGACTCGCCGCGCTTCAACTCCGGCCACGGCGCCGTGACGACCGCGGACGGGACCGTCGAGCTCGACGCCGCGATCATGGACGGCATCGGCCCGCGCGCGGGCGCGGTGGCCGCCGTCACCGGCGTCAAGCACCCGGTCGCGCTCGCCCGCACCGTCCTGGACGGGACGCCCCATGTGCTGATGGTCGGCCGCGGCGCCGAGGCGCTGGCCGACGAGGTCGGGCTCGAGCGCGTGCCGCACGAGTACTTCGCGCGGGCTGCGGAGCTGTCCGGGCCCGAGGCGATCCCGCTCGGCGAGGCGGTGGCGGCACGCGAGCGCGCCGCGTCCGAGACGCCGATCGAGGAGGCCGAGACCGTGGGGGCCGTGGCGCTGGACGCCGCGGGCCACCTGGCGGCGGCGACGTCGACGGGCGGGATGAAGGGCCAGCTGCCGGGCCGTGTCGGCGACGCGCCGCTGCCGGGCGCGGGAACGTGGGCGCAGGACGGCGTGTGCGCGGTGAGCGCGACCGGCGACGGCGAGGCGTTCATCACCGCGGCGGTCGCGCACGAGGTGGCGGCGACGCTGCGGCTGACCGAGCTGGGGATCGAGGAGGCGTGCTCGCTCGTGCTCCGCGGCCGCGTGCCCGGCACCGGCGGCCTGATCGGCGTCGACCCCAAGGGGAACATCTGCCTGCCGTACACGACGCCGGCGATGGCGCGCGGGGTGCTGCGCACCGGCGGCAAGCCGTGGACGGCGATCGGGGCGGGAGACCCGCCGCCCCGGTGACGTCCGGGCCGGACGCCGCGCCGGCCCCTCCCCCGGCCGCCGCGCTCACGCGGCGCGCCGCCACCGTGCGGCTCGGTGTGATCGGCGCGGTGATGGTGGCCGCGTTCGCGGCGTTCTGGCTCTTCGACCTCGTCGACTCCGGCGACGTCCGCGCGCTGGTGGACGACGCCGGGCCGCTCGCGCCGGTCGCGTACGTGCTCATCTCCGCGGTGCTCGGGGCGGCGTTGGTGCCCGGGCCGGTATTGGCCGGGACGAGCGGGCTGCTCTTCGGCGCGTGGGTCGGGACGCTCGTGACCATCGCGGCGACGGTGCTGAGCGCGGTGCTCTCGCTCCTGCTCGCGCGGCGGACGGCGGGCGGCGCGGTGCACGCGGTCAGCGGCGAGCGGATGCGGGCGCTGGCCGAGCTGGCCGAGCGGCACGGCACCCTCGCCGTGATCTTCCAGCGGCTGCTCCCGGCGGTGCCCGACGCACCGCTCTCCTACGTCTTCGGCGCGATCGGGCTGCGGGTGTGGCAGATCGCGCTGGGGACGGCCGTCGGCGCGTCCCCGCGCGCGTTCTCCTACACGTCGTTCGGGGCGTCGCTGGACGACCCCAGCTCACCCGCCGCGTACGTCGGCCTCGCGGTGCTCGTCGTGACCGGGCTCGTCGGCGCCGAGCTGGCGCGGCGGATGGTCATGCGAAGTCGTCGTGCGCGCCGCGCGCGTCCACCGCTTCCCCGATCCGGCGGAGCGCATGGACGTACGCCGCCGTCCTCAGGCTGAGCTCCTTGTCCTTCGCGAGATCGCGGATGTTCTCGGTTTCGCGGACCATGCGGGTCTCGAGCTCCTCCTTGACCTTGTCGGCCTCCCACGGCAGGCCGGTGCGGTTCTGGACCCACTCGAACCAGCTGACGGTGACGCCGCCCGCGTTGACGAGGATGTCGGGGACGATCGTGACGCCGTTCTCGGCGAGGATGTCGTCGGCGGCGCCGTTGACCGGGCCGTTGGCGACCTCGAAGATCACCTTCGCCTGGACGTCCTTCGCGTTCTCCTCCGTGATGGCGTTCTCCAGGGCGCTCGGGCAGAGGAGGTCGACGTCGAGCGCGAGCAGCTCGCTTGCGTCGATCTCCTTGGCGCCGTCGGCTTTCAGCTCGCCGTCGGCCTTCGCGGCGCGGGCGGCGGGGATGTCGATGCCCTCCGGGTTGTGGAGGGCGACCTTGGAGTCGCTGATCGCGACGACCTTGTGGCCGGCCTCGTGGAGGCGCTGGGCGAGGACCTGGCCGGCGTTGCCGAAGCCCTGGATCGCGACGGTGACGCTGTCGGCGTCTTCGTCGTCGAGGAGGTCGGGGAGGAGCGTCTTGATGACGTGCCACGCGCCGTCGCCGGTGGCGGTGTCGCGTCCGAGCGAGCCGCCCATCGAGACGGGCTTGCCCGTGACGACGCCGGGCTCGATCCGCCGCTTGATGATCGCGTACTGGTCCATCATCCAGCCCATGACCATCGCGTTGGTCGCGACGTCCGGGGCGGGGATGTCGACGTCGGGGCCGATGACGTCCGCGACGGCGGAGACGTAGCCGCGGCTGAGCCGCTCGAGCTCGGACGTGGACAGCTGCTTGGGGTCGACGGCGACGCCGCCCTTGCCGCCGCCGAACGGCAGCCCGAGCGCGGCGCACTTGAACGTCATCCAGAACGCCAGCGACTGCACCTCGTCGGCGTCGACGTCCGGATGGAAGCGGACGCCGCCCTTCGTCGGGCCGCGGGTGTCGTCGTACCGGACGCGGTAGCCGGCGAAGACCTCCAGCCGCCCGTCGTCCATCCGCACCGGGATCGAGACCTTCAGGACGGACTTCGGGAGCTTCAGACGCTCGATCGTGTCGGGGGACACGCCGGCATGGTCGATCGCGGCCTCCAGGCGGCCGCTGGCGTCGGTGAACGTGCTCACGTACGACTCCGTACCTGGCCCGCACTTCCTCTACACCCTTGTTGCACTCCGCGGCCCACACGGCACACCTTCTCCCGCAGGCTTCGTCGCGTGCCTCCCGCACGCCTCGGCCACCCCCTCTTCACCGTGCACGTCGTGCCGCGGGACGGCGTGCTGCGCCTCTATCGCATCGTGCGGAAGGACGACGTCGACCGGGGCCTCGAGCGCGCGTTCACCCCGAACCACGCGCGCGGGCTCGGCCCGCGTGGGCCGGAGCTCGTGTCGACCCTGATCCATCGCGGTCTGTCGATGTACACGACCGTCGCCGGCGCGACGACGACCGCGCGGAGGTTCCAGCAGATCGGCGATCACCTCGCCGAGGTGCACCTGCCGCCCGACGCCGGGATCAACCTCGCGCCGACGGCCCGGGACCCGGAGCACGTCACGGTGTGGGGCGACACGGACACGCTCGTCGCTTGCGTGACACGTATCATCCCAATCGAGAGATCATGAAGCGCTTCGACATGTACGACAGCAGCGGCAAGCTCATCGGCGACTACGCCGGTCACGAGCGGGAGAAGGCGATCGCCGACATGGAGGCCTACGTCGCCGAGGACCCCGAGATGGTCGAGCACATCGCGATCATCCCGTACGACGACGACGGCAACTCAGAGCCCGCGATCTTCCCCGCCGGGCGGCGGGGAGATCTGTACGGGCGCCTGCCGGAGGATCAGCCGGTCAAGGCCTGACGGAGGTCGGCGACGAGGTCGGGGGCGGACTCGACGCCGACGGAGAGACGGACGAGGTCCGGGGGGACGGCCGCGTCGGAGCCCTCGACGGACTGGTGGGTCATCGCCTGCGGGACCTCGATGAGGGACTCGACGCCGCCGAGGGACTCGGCGAGCGTGAAGAGCTCGGTGCGGGAGACGATGCCGAGCGCGTCGGGGTGCTGGAAGGAGACCATGCCGCCGAAGCCGGGCCAGCGGACGCCGGTGACGCCGGGCGCGCCCTGCAGGAAGGCGACGACCTCGCGGGCGTTGGCCGTGTGCGCGGCGACGCGGAGGTGGAGCGTGCGCAGGCCGCGGTGGACGAGGAACGCGTCGAACGGGCCCGGCACGGAGCCGACCGCGTTCTGGACGAACCGCACGCGCTCGTGGAGCTGCTCGTCGCGCACGATGACCGCACCGCCGACGACGTCGGAGTGGCCGCCGAGGTACTTGGTGGTCGAGTGGACGACGGCGTCGGCGCCGAGCTCCAGCGGCCGCTGGACGACCGGCGTGGCGAACGTGTTGTCGACCGCGACGAGCACGTCGGGCCGCGCGGCCTTGACGCGCCGCACGACCTCCGCGACGTCCACCACGTTGAGCAGCGGGTTGGTCGGCGTCTCGATCCACACGACGGCCGTCTCGGGCGTCAGCGCGTCCACCACGGCCTGCGGCTCGGTCTGGTCGACCAGCGTGTACTCCAGGCCGAACCGCGTGAGCACCTTGTCGACCAGCCGGTAGGTCCCGCCGTACAGGTCGTTCGGGAGCACGACGTGCTTGCCGGCGCCGGTGGCCGCGGTCAGCAGCGCGTGCGTCGCCGCCATGCCGCTGCTGAAGGCCGAGCCGTGGCCGCCCTCCAGCTCGCCCAGCGCGCGCTCCAGAGCGGCCCGCGTGGGGTTGGCCGAGCGGGAGTAGTCGAAGTCCTCGACGAACTCGCCCGGCTTCGGCTGCCGATACGTCGAGGTCTGGTGGATGGCGGGGATGACCGAGCCGAAGTGCGGGTCGGGCGTCAGGCCCGCGTGCACCGCCCGGGTGGCGAAGTCGGTCACCGCGCGAGCGCCTCCAGGAGGTCCGCCCGCGTGACGATGCCCGCCGCGCGCCCGTCGACCGTCACGAGCAGCGCGTCGCGCGACCCCTGCAGGAGCGTGACCGCCTCGGTCGCCGGGTCCTCCGCGGCGACCGCCGGGAACGGCGCCTCCATCACCCGCACGACCTCCTCGCCGAGCATCTGCGCGTCGGACACCGCGTGGCGCAGGAGGCCCGACTCGGAGACGCTCCCCACCACCGCCTGCGGGTCGTGCGCGGACACCACGGGCAGCTGCGAGACGCCGTGCTCGTGCAGCAGCGCCACCGCGTCGCGGACCTTGTCGTGCGTCCGCACGCTCACGAGCGGCGGCAGCACGCGCTCGTCGGTCTTGCGCCGCAGCACCTCGCCGACGGTCTGCGCGCCCGCGCGCTCGAGGAACCCGTACTGGGTCATCCACGCGTCGCTGTAGATCTTGGTCAGGTACGAGCGCCCGCCGTCCGGCAGGATCACGACGACGACCGCTTCCGGGTCGGTGATCCGCGCCGCGGCCCGGAGCGCCGCCTCGACGGCCATGCCGCCCGAGCCGCCGGTGAGGATGCCCTCGACCTCGGCGAGCCGGCGCGTCATGAGGAACGCGTCCTTGTCGGAGACCGTCTCCCACTCGTCGACGATGTCACGGTCGAACGTGTCCGGCCAGAAGTCCTCGCCGACGCCCTCGATCAGGTACGGCTTGACCTCCTCGTTCGAGTAGATCGAGCCGACCGGGTCGGCGCCGACGATGACGATGTCGGGGTTCTGCTCCTTGAGGTACTTGCCCGTGCCCGACACGGTGCCGCCGGTGCCGACGCCCACGACGAGGTGGGTGATGCGGCCGCCGGTCTGCTCCCAGATCTCCGGGCCGGTCGACGCGTAGTGCGCGGCCGGGTTGGCCGGGTTGAAGTACTGGTTGGGCTGGAAGGCGCCCGGGATCTCCGCGGCCAGGCGGTCGGCGACGCGGTAGTAGGACTGCGGCGAGTCGGGCGGGACGTCGGTCGGCGCGACGACGACCTCGGCGCCGTAGGCGCGCAGGAGGTCGATCTTCTCGGACGACATCTTGTCCGGCATGACCGCGACGACGCGGTAGCCCTTCAGGCGCGCGGCGATGGCGAGGCCGGTGCCGGTGTTGCCGGAGGTCGGCTCGACGATCGTGCCGCCGGGCTGCAGCTTGCCGTCGCGCTCGGCGGCCTCGATGAGGGCGACCGCGACGCGGTCCTTGATGGAGCCGCCGGGGTTGAGCGACTCGACCTTCGCGACGAGCTGGGGCGTGAGGCCCGCGCCCAGCCGCGCGAGCCGGACGAGCGGCGTGTCGCCGATCGCGTCGAGGATCGAGTCCTTGATCGCGTCGGTGCGGGTGACGGGAAGCGCAGACATGCCATTCACGGTACGCCTTGTTCGGCCGTTGTCCAGACACTTCGAACATCCTGCGAAACTTCCGCGATATGTCGAACTTCCCACCGCTGGACGACGTCGACCGGGCGATCCTCGAAATCCTCGCCGACGACGCCCGGATCCCCAACAACCGGCTCGCCGAGCGGGTCGGCGTGGCGCCCTCCACCGCGCTGGCGCGCGTGCGCGCGCTGCGCGCCAGCGGGGTCATCACCGGCTTCCACGCCGAGGTCGCGCTCGCCGCGCTCGGCCGTCCGCTGCAGGCGATGATCGCGGTGCGGCTCGCCGTCCACGCGCGGGCGCAGATCGAGGACTTCACCCGCCACGTGCGCGAGCTCAAGGGCGTGCTGAGCGTCTTCCACATGACCGGCCCCGTCGACTACCTCGTATGGGTCGGCGCGACGGACGCGCAGGACCTGCGCGAGTTCGTCGTCGACCACCTCGCCACGCACCCGGCGGTCGCGCACGCGGAGACGTCGCTGATCTACGAGCACCGGCGCGGGCCGGGCATCCACCCCGCCCTCCCCGTCGCCTAGCCGGCCGGCGCGCGGCGGACCGTGAGCGCGATCATCGCCACGTCGTCGCGCGGGCGCCCGCCGGACGCGGCGAGCACCGCCGCCTCGACACGTTGGAGGGCGCGCGACGGCGCGTGCCCGGCCAGCTCGGCGAGGAGCGCGGGCAGGTGCTCCTCGGTGAACGCGCCCGCCGGCCCGCTCGCGTCGACGACGCCGTCAGTGTAGAGGACGAGCAGGTCACCGGGCGCGAGGCGCTCGTGGACGTTGAAGACGACGAGGTCCTGCTCCACCCCGAGCAGCTGGCCGAACCTCCCGACGGGCCGCACCGTCCCATCCGTGCGTACGACGTACGGGAGCGGATGGCCGGCGACGCTCACGGTGAGGCCCAGGCCGTCGCCGTCGAGGTCGAGCCGCACGCACGCGACGGACGCGAGCCGGCGCCCGTCGCTCTCGGCCAGCAGCGCGTCGTTGAGGACGCGCAGGAGCTGGCTCGGCGCGCCCTCGTACGCCGCGACCGCCCGCATCGTGTGGCGCGCCAGGCCGGTGACCGCGGCCGCGGCCGGCCCCTTCCCCACCACGTCGCCGATCACGACCTGCCAGCCGTCGCCGGACGCGAACAGGTCGTAGAAGTCGCCGCCGACCTCGTTGCCCTCGCCGGCGGCGGAGTAGCGCGCGGCGACGTCGAGCCACGGGATCGACGGGAGCCGGGGCGGGAGGAGCTCCTCCTGGAGCGTCACCGCGACCCGCTCGCGCTGGGCGTAGAGGAGCGCGTTGTCGAGCGCGAGCGCGGCGCGGTCAGCGAGCGCGCGGGCGACCGCCG
>DATMVO010000416.1:0-2891 GCA_035563115.1 Solirubrobacteraceae bacterium | reverse complement strand
TGGCCCAACCACCAAACCAGAGACCGCGCCCTGTCATCGTTTCTGCGCTACTACAACCGCCGCAGACCCCACACCAGCCTCGGCGACCGGCCACCCATCAGCCGCGTTCACCAACTCTGAAGGCAGGACAGCTAGCGGCGGCGGCTCGGGCGCAGGCGGGACCGGCGGCGCCGCTCGACGGCGTCGCCGATCAGCCACCACATCGGCGGCCACAGGCCGACGAAGATCGCGCGGCGCTCGGCGTTGCCGCGCTCGTCCTGGTCGTCCACGGTCTTCGCGCGCAGCCAGAGGCCGAGGCACAGGCCGATGGAGCCGAGCGACAGCCCGTGCAGGTGCCAGCCGCGAAAGCCGAGGCGGGCGATGAGGGAGGGGATCACGCAGGCTGGCGTACCCCAACGCGCGCCGAACCCGACACGGCTGGGTAGGGCGAGCGTGTGCCGCGCAAGACCTCCGTCGCCCACCGTGCCGTCACCGCCGCTACCTGGCCCGTCGGCATCGTCCTGACCGGCTACGCCTACGTCTGGCGGATCACGCCCATGAGCCGCGCCGAAGTCGAGGGCACGTGGGAGGAGGACCGCCCGCCCGAGCTGGACGAGCCGGTCGACCAGACCGAGGTCCAGCGCCCCGAGGACGGCAACGGCGACTACCTGCGCCGCCGCTACCGCGCGGTGATCGCCGAGCCGTCGAAGAACGCGGCGCAGGTGATGGAGGAGATCCAGGGCGACCCGAACATCGTGGTCCCCAACGCGCTCGCGCGGTTCGGCAAGACCCGCGGCGAGAAGGGGCGGATGGAGGTCGGCGACGAGTTCCTGATCCGCATGCCCGGCCCGTGGGACGGGCCCGTGCGCGTGTGCGAGGTGACGCCCACGTCGTTCCGCTTCATCACCCTCGAGGGGCACATCGAGGCGGGCCAGATCGAGTGGCGTGCCCGCGACGAGGAGGGCGGCCGGCTCGCGTTCGAGATCGAGTCGTGGTCGCGGCCCGGCGACTGGCTCTCGCACGTGATGCACCACCGCCTGCGGATGGCCAAGGAGGTCCAGCTGCACATGTGGATCTCCGTGCTCGAGCGCGTGATCCGCCGCTACGGCGGCCGGCGCGACGGGCCGGTCGACATGGTGACCCGGCGGGTCGACCTGCCGGTCGCCTAGCCGGCCGGCGTCTCGTCGGGCGCGGGCGCGACGACGATCCCGCCCTTCGCGGTCCGCTTGCCGCGCAGCAGCGCGGCGTCGGCGGCCCTGAGGAGCCCGCCCGCGTGGTCGGCGTGGAGGGGGAACGCGGCGACGCCCACGGTCATCCCGACGCGCAGGCCGGGCGTCACCCGCACGATCAGCTCGTGCGCCAGGTGCGCGGCGCCGTCCGCATCGGTGCCGGGGAGGAGGAGGGCGAACTCGTCGCCGCCGATGCGGAAGACGCCGTCCTGCACGCGCGCCCGGGCGGTGAGCCGGCGCGCGACCTCGGCCAGCTCGGCGTCGCCGGCCTCGTGGCCCGCGTCGTCGTTGAGCTTCTTGAAGCCGTCGAGGTCGACGTACAGGAGCGCGAGCGGCTCGGCGAACCGCTCGGCGTGCGCGATGGCGCTCCGGGCCTGGTCGTCGTAGGCGCGCCGGTTCCCGATCCCGGTCAGCGGGTCGAGCGACGCCTGCGCGGTCGCGCGGTCGTAGTGGGTGCGGACGGTGCGGCACATCGCGGCGGTCGCGGCGGCGGTGAGGACGAGCGTCGCCAGGCGGGCCAGCTGCGCGCCGAGCTCGTCGACGTGGATCACCGTCGTGACGGCCGCGAGGGCGATGAGCGCGCCCTGGACGGTGAACGCGCGCCGGCCGAGGAAGAGCGCGATCAGCACCATCGCGAGCACGAGCTGGGCGCTGAAGGGCCGCGTCTCACCGGGGAACATGACGTTCGTCGCGCCGGTGCAGACGGTGTTGTACGCGATGAGGAGGTTGACCCCCACCTCGTTCCGGCCGCCGGTACGGGCGGCCCACACCACGCCCGTGGCCTTGCCGGCGAGGAGCACGAGCTCGACCGCCATCAGCGTCCAGCGCTCCTCCGCGCCGTTGAGCACGGCGCTCACGATGCTCGTCGCGCAGCCCACGAGCAGCAGCGCGACGAGCGCCCGGCTGCGCTGCACCGGCCCGAACAGCCCGCCTCCCGGGCCCGTGAGCGGGCCTGCGGAGAGGAAGCGTGCGGTTTGCATCCACGTACGGGTTTCCCGCGCGTCCAGGCGCTGAACCCGGCGGCGGGAGCTGGGCGGGAGGCCGCTCGCCGCTAGATGCGCAGCTCGTGGTCGAAGGTCGTGAGGAGCTCGTACCCGTCCACGGTGACGAGGACGGTCTCCTCGAGCCGGACGCCGCCGAAGCCGGGGCGGTACGTGCCAGGCTCGATCGCGATGACGTCGCCCTCGACGAGCGCGTCGACGCCGGAGCGGCCGAGGGCCGGCGCCTCGTGCACCTGGAGCCCCACGCCGTGCCCGAGCGAGTGGTAGAAGCCGTGGTCGAGCGACTCGCCCGCGGCCTTCGTCCGCTGCGTCGCGTGGCCCGCCGCCTCGAAGACGTCGCACGCGACCTCCCACAGCTCGCGCCCCGTCACGCCCGGCGCGACCGCGTCGAGCACGCGGGCCAGCGCGTCGCGGCAGAGCCCGTGCCAGACCACCAGCTCCTCCGACGGCTCGCCGCCCGCCACGAACGTCCGCGTGAAGTCGCCGAAGCAGCCCGACGCGCGGTCCTGCGGCCACAGGTCGCACACGATGCCGACGCCCGCGCGCACCGGCCCGGAGCCCGACTCGTGCCCGTCGGCCGACTGCTCGCCCACCGCGATGACCGAGCCGTCGAGCACCGCCCCGTGCGCCCGCGCCGCGTCCTCGGCCGCGCTGCGCAGCCGCTCGACGTCGAGCACCTCGC
>DATMVO010000415.1:0-7738 GCA_035563115.1 Solirubrobacteraceae bacterium | reverse complement strand
CAGCGCCGCGATGCCCGCGCCGGCCGCGCCGATGAGGAACGCGAGCTCGTAGCCGACGTTCTCCGGCAGCCCGTTCGCCGCCACGTGGCTGGCGATGATCGAGCCCGCCGCCTGCGAGCCGACCGCCGCGCCGATGTTGCGGACGATCGTGTTGACGCCGGTCGCCTCGCCGGTCTCGCTCGCCTCGACGTTGCCGACGACGAGGTTCGGGATCGCCGCGAACGCCGCGCCGACGCCGATGCTCACCAGGCACGACCAGAGGATCACGAGCCCGACCGACCCGTGCGCGAGCGCCATGCCGAGCAGCGCCAGGCCGGTGATCACGCAGCCCACGAAGAACGGCTCCTTCGAGCCGCGGCGCTCGCCGATCTTGCCGACGAACGGCGCGACGACGATCGACAGCAGGCCGCCCGGCGCGAGCAGCAGGCCCGCCTCCGTCGCGCTGAGGCCGAAGCCGATCTCGCCGCCCTCGGGCAGCTGCGCGAGCTGCGGCACGAGCACGAACGTCGAGATCATCGCGCTGCCGGTCAGCAGCGTCGCGATGTTCGTCGTCAGCACGGGCCGGCGGACGAACGTCGTCATGTTGATCAGCGGCGCGGGCGTGCGGCGCTCGAACCAGCCGAAGAGGCCGAGCACGACGAGGCCGCCGAGGATGAGGCCGAGCGTGCGGCCCGACGTCCAGCCCCAGTCCGAGCCGCGCGAGATCCCGAGCAGCAGCGCGGAGAGGCCGAGGCCGAGGATCAGCGCGCCGGAGACGTCGACCTTGCCGGGCGTGCGGACGGGCGACTCGGGGACGAAGAGGAGCGTCGTGACGGTCGCGCCGAGGCCCATGATCGCGGCGACCCAGAAGATCCAGTGGAAGCCAGGGCCGTCGGCGAGGATGCCGCCGAGCGGGAGGCCGATGGACGAGCCGACCGCGGCGATCGCGCCGAGCATCGCGATGCCGGTCGGCACCTTCTCGCGCGGGAACTCGTCGCGGATGATCCCGAAGGCGAGCGGGAAGACGCCGCCGCCGAGGCCCTGCAGGCCGCGGCCGACGACCATCAGCCCGAACGAGTCGGAGACCGCGCAGACGACGGAGCCGACGCCGAAGGCGAAGAGCGAGATCGCCATGAGGCGCTGCTTGCCGAACATGTCGCCGAGCCGCCCGAAGACCGGCGTCGCGATCGACGCGATCAGCAGGTAGGCGGTGACCATCCACGTGATGTCGGAGGCGGACGCGTCCAGCTCCCGCTGGATGTCGCCGAGCGCCGGGATGACGGTCGTCTGGGCGAGGACGAAGCCGAGCGTGCCGAGGCCGAGGATGGCCAGCGTGCGGCCGGGCGCCTGGCGCTCGGGGTCGGGGTGGTGGTCCATGGGGGCGGGGTCTCCGGAGAAGAAGCGAAGTCGAGACTGCGGAACGAGCGGTCCGGAAGGTAGCACGGAAACGCAGCGGTGACTGCGGTACGGTGGACGCCATGGCCGCCGAGCCCCGCGACCGCCCGACGCGCAAGGACGCCGTCCGCAACCGGGCGGTGCTGGTGGAGGCCGCCGCGACGGTGTTCCGGGAGGAGGGGCTGGACGCGAGCGTCAACGCGGTCGCACGCGCGGCGGGCGTCAACGTCGCGACGCTCTACCGCCACTTCCCCACGAAGGGCCATCTCGTGGACGCGGTGCTCGACGCGCTCCTCGCGCCGCTCGTCTCCGCCCGCGACCGCGCCCTCGCGACCCCCGCCGGCGCCCCGTTCCTCGCGGGGTTCCTGCGCGAGGCGGCGCAGCTGCAGAGCCGGAACCGCGGCCTGCTCGACGCGTTCGGCCGCCACCCGTCCGCGCCGGACGTCGGCCGCCGGCTGCGGGAGCCGTCGATCGCGATCGTCGAGCCGCTCGTCGAACGCGCGCACGAGGGTGGCGAGCTGCGCGCCGACTTCGGCGCGATCGACCTGCTCATCGGCCTCCAGATGGTCGCCACCGTCGTCGCGAAGGCGGCGGCGGGGCTCGACGTCGACCGGTACGTCGGCATCGTCGTCCGCGGCCTGCGGCCCGATCAGGCCTGACCGGGGCAGTGCTCGGTAAGCGGCAGGTGACCGCTTACCGACTGCCGCGCGGCGCGCGGGCCAGCCCGATGTCGCCGCTCGACGCGACGGTGTGGCCGGCCTCGCACCGCAGCTCGACCGTCAGCGGCGCCCCGCAGCCGTGGTGCTCGAGCCGCACGCCGCTCGGGCCGAGCCACCGCTCGCCCCACTGCATCAGCGCCGCGAGCGCCGGGAAGAGGTCTGCGCCCATCGCCGTCAGCGCGTAGCCCTGCCGCGCGCGCTGGCCCGGCTCGCGGTACGACGTCCGCTCCAGCAGCCCGTCCGCCACGAGCTCGCGGAGCCGCGCCGCGACCACCGGCTCGCTCAGCTCGGTCCGCGCGACGAACTCGTCGAACCGTTCGGCCCCGTAGAACGCCTCACGGATCACGAGCATCGCGGACTTGGTGCGCAGCACGTCGAGCGTGCGGGCGATCGTGCAGGTCTCCGCGCGCCAGCCGTCGCGCGGCTCCAGGCGGCCTTCCAGGTGGATCTTCGCGTCGGAGGCGGCGGTGTCGCTCATGACGGCGTCCAGTGTACCTGGCTTCGACAACACTAAGTCAGGGTGGTACGGTCCGCTGACTATGGGAACACTAAGTCAGCTGCGCCGCCGTGACGCCTCCCCGGGCGTCGTGCTGGCGATCGTGAGCGCGGCCGTCGTGATGGCGAGCCTCGACCTGTTCATCGTCAACGTCGCGCTGCCCGACCTGACCCGCGACCTCGACAGCGACCTCGGTGCGCTCTCGTGGGTGCTCAACGGCTACGCGATCGTCTACGCGGCGCTGCTCGTCCTCTTCGGGCGGATGGCGGAGCGGCGCAGCCGCGAATCGGGCTTCCTCCTCGGCGTCCTGATCTTCACGCTGGCCTCCGCGCTCTGCGGCGCCGCCACGAGCGTCGAGATGCTCGTCGCCGCCCGGATCCTCCAGGCCGCCGGCGCGGCGCTGCTGACGCCGACGTCGCTCGGGCTCGTCCTGGCGACCGCCCCACCCGAGAAGCGCCAGTCGTCCGTGCGCGCGTGGACGGCGGTCGGCGGCGTCGCGGCGGCGCTCGGGCCGGTCGCCGGCGGCCTGCTGGTGGAGGCGAGCTGGCGCTGGGTCTTCCTCGTCAACGTGCCGGTCGGCCTGGCCGCGCTCTACGTCGGCTGGCGGCGGCTCCCCAACGTGCCGGGGCATCCCGTTCCCCTTCCCGACGCGCTCGGCGCCGGTCTGCTGACCGCGGGTGTCGCGGGCCTGACGCTCGCGCTGGTGCAGGGCGGTGACTGGGGCTGGGGCTCGACGGCCACCGTCGGGATCCTCGCCGCGTCGCTCGCGCTGCTCGCCGCGTTCGCCCTCCACTGCGCCCGCGCGCGCAACCCGCTCGTCGAGCCGGCGCTCTTCCGCGCGGCCGGCTTCACCGGCGCGTCGGTCGTCATGACGCTCTTCTCGGTCGCGTTCGGCGCGATGCTGCTCTCGATCGTGCTGTGGGGTCAGGACGTGTGGGGCTGGTCGGCGCTCGAGACCGGCCTGGCTGTCGCGCCGGGACCGCTGATGGTGCCGCTCTTCTCGTTCCTCGTCGCGGGCCGGCTGATCGCGCGGTTCGGCCCCGGGCCGGTCGCCGCGCTCGGCTGCACGTCGCTGGCCGCCGGGCTGGCGTGGTGGGCGGCGGCCGCGAGCGCTGCGCCCGACTACGTGGGGACCGTGCTCGGCGGGATGCTGCTGACCGGCGTCGGCGTCGGCCTCACGCTGCCGACGCTGATGGCGACCGCCGCGGGCTCGCTCCCGCCGCAGTCGTTCGCGACCGGCTCGGCGGTGGTGAACATGCTCCGGCAGGTCGGCCTCGCGCTCGGCGTGGCGCTCTTCGTCGCGATCGTCGGGACGCCCGGCTCTGCGGAGGAGGCGCGCGACGTCTTCGCCACGGGGTGGACCGTCCTGGCGGCGGTGTCGGCGGCCGGCGCGGTCGCGGCGGCGGTGCTCCTGCGCCCGCGGCGGCCCGCCCCGGTGCCCGTCACCTCCCGCGAGGCTGCCGCGGCCGCCGACGCCTGAGCGGAGGTGCGCCGACCTGACGCCGCGTCATAAAGCCCCTGGACGGATGGTCGACACAACAGGCCGAGAACGCACGTCACTCGTCCCGATCCTGTCCGGAGCCCCCGTCAGATGAGCCTCATCACCAACCTGTCCATCCGTACCAAGCTGCTCGCCGGCTTCGGCGCCGTGATCGTGCTGCTGGCCGTCCTCGGCCTGTCGTCGACCGGGCAGATCAACGGGATGGCGGACGAGACGGCGAACATCAACAACAACACGCTGCCGAGCATCTCGCTCATCGACGACATCGCGCTCGGCGTCCAGACCGTCCGCAAGGATCAGTTCAAGCTCGGCACCGTCGCGCCGGGCGAGCAGGCCGAGGTCATCGGCGACGTCGAGAAGGGCACCGCGGACGTCACGCAGATGCTGACGAGCTACGAGAAGCTCGTCAGCAACGCGCAGGACCGTGCCGTATGGGAGCGCGCGACCACCGAGTTCGAGGCCTTCTCGAGCACGACCGCGGGCATCGTCGCCGCCGTCCAGAGCGGCGACGTCAGCCGCTCGCGCCGCGCGTACGCCGCGTCGAAGGGCCGCAGCACCAAGCTCCAGGACACGCTCTCCGGCTGGGCCGACCTCAACGACAAGCTCGGCGACGCGTCCTACGCCGACGCGCAGGCCACCGCCTCGTCGGCGCGCAAGACCACCCTCGCCATCGTTCTCTTCGCGGTGCTCGTCGCCTCCGCGATCGCGTTCGTCCTCTCCCGCTACCTCAGCGCCGGCATCGGCCAGCTGCTCCGCGCCGCGCGCGGCATCGCGCAGGGCGACGTCAAGCAGGACGTCACGCTCTCCTCCAAGGACGAGCTCGGCCAGCTCGGCACCGCCTTCGGCGAGATGACCGGCTACCTGCAGGAGATGGCCACCGCCGCCGAGACCGTCGCCGCCGGCGACCTCACCGCCGACGTGCACCCGCGCGGCAAGGACGACGCGCTCGGCAACGCCGTCGTCGCGATGACCGACAACCTGCGCGACCTCGTCGGCTCCGTCCAGCGCAACGCGACCGTGCTCTCCACCTCGTCGCAGGAGATGGCGTCGACCTCCGAGGAGGCCGGCCGCGCCGTCAACGAGATCGCCTCCGCCGTCTCCGACGTCGCCCAGGGCGCCGAGCGCCAGGTGCGCTCCGTCGAGGGCGCGCGGCTCGCGACGGAGGAGGTCAGCGCCGCGACGCAGGCCTCGGCCCAGTCCGCGCAGGAGACCGCCGTCGCCGCCGCCGAGACCCGCCGGGTCGCGGAGGAGGGCGCCGCCGCCGTCACGCAGGCCACCGAGGCGATGCGCGCGGTGCAGGAGTCGTCCGCGCAGGTGACCGCCACGATGCGCCAGCTGGGCGCGAAGTCCGAGCAGATCGGCGGCATCGTCGAGACCATCACCGGCATCTCCGAGCAGACCAACCTCCTCGCGCTGAACGCCGCGATCGAGGCCGCCCGGGCCGGCGAGCAGGGCCGCGGGTTCGCCGTCGTCGCCGAGGAGGTGCGCAAGCTCGCCGAGGAGTCGCAGGCCGCCGCCGCGACCATCGCGACGCTGGTGACCGAGATCCAGGGCGAGACCACGCAGGCCGTCGCCGTCGTCGAGGAGACCGCCGAGCGGACCGTCGAGGGCGCCGCCACCGTCGAGCAGGCGCGCGACGCCTTCGGCCGCATCGGCGTCTCCGTCGAGGACATGACCGGCCGCGTCGACCAGATCGCCGCCGCCGTGCAGCAGATCGCCGCCGGCGCGCAGAAGGTCCAGGCCGACATGGTCGAGGTCGCCGCCGTCGCCGAGGAGTCGTCCGCGTCGTCCGAGCAGGTCTCGGCCTCCACGCAGGAGACCAGCGCGTCGGCCCAGGAGATCGCGTCGAGCGCCCAGCAGCTCGCCGCCACCGCCAACGAGCTCGAGCAGCTCGTCGGCCGCTTCACCCTCGCCGCCGCGTAGGCGGACGCGTTACGAGGTCGCCGGCTGCGGGGCTCCGGCCCGGCGGCCGGCCGCCACGCCGGTCAGCGCCACGGCGAGGCCGGCGACGCAGAGGCCGGCGCCGAGCCAGGCGGTCGCGAGGTAGCCGTGGCCGGCGGCGATGACCATGCCGCCGAGCCAGGCGCCCGAGGCGTTGGCGATGTTGAGCGCCGAGTGGGTCGAGGCGGCGGCGAGCGAGGGCGCGTCGGGGGAGACGTCCATCAGGTGGACGGTGATCGCTCCGGCGACGGTCTGGGTCGTGATGCCGATGACGAAGACGAGCCCGACCGCCGCGACCGGCGACGTGGCCGTGGCGGCGTAGATCGCCAGGACGGAGCCCATCGCGACCAGGCCGCCGATCATCGTGCGCTGCGGGGAGCGGTCGATGAACCGGCCGCCGAAGATCGCGCCGGTCGTCATCCCCAGGCCGAAGAGCGCGAGCACCCACGGCACAGCGCTCTCGCCGACGCCCGCGACCTCGGTCAGCGTCGGCGAGATGTAGCTGTAGAGCGCGAACATGCCGCCGAAGCCGACCGCGCCGGTGAGCAGCGCGAGGAGGAGCTGCGGGCGGCGGAAGGCGGTGAGCTCGCGGGCGATGCTCGCGTCCTTCGGCGCCGGCGTCCGCGGCACCCAGGTGCGGACGGCGAGCACGGTCAGCAGGCCGATCACGGCCACGCCGGCGTACGCCCAGCGCCACCCGAGCTGCTGGCCGGCGAGCGTCGCGGCGGGGACGCCGGCGATGTTCGCGATCGTCAGGCCCGCCATGACGAGCGAGATCGCGCTGCCGCGCTTGCCCGGCGGGACGAGGCTCGCCGCCACCACCGACGCGACGCCGAAGTAGGCGCCGTGCGGCAGGCCGGCGAGGAAGCGGGCGACGATGAGCGTGTCGGGCGTCGGCGCGAGCGCGGAGAGCGCGTTGCCGACCGCGAACGCGACCATGAGGAGGAGGAGCAGGCGGCGGCGGGGCATGCGCGCCGCGACCGCGGTGATCGCGGGCGCGCCGACGACCACGCCCAGCGCGTACGCGGTGATCGCGTGGCCGGCCGTGGGGATCGAGATGTCGAGGCCGTCCGCGACCTGGGGGAGGAGCCCCATCGTCGCGAACTCCGTCGTGCCGATGCCGAACCCGCCCACCGCGAGGGCGAACAGGGCGGCACCCGTCTGCCGCCGCGGGTCCATGCATGCGACTGTAGGTCGGTGGCGACGGCGCGGCGCGTGACCAGCCGGTCACGCGCCCAGGCGGAAGGCGAGCCAGAGCGCCGTGGTGGCGGCCACCACGACGACCGGGGTGGCGACCGCGCCGAGGCGGACGAACCGCGCGTCGGGCACCGCCCCGTCGGTCCCGCGCGCGACGCGGCGCCAGAGGAGCGTCGCGAGCGAGCCCGTCGGCGTGAGGTTCGGGCCGGCGTTGAGGCCGATCAGCGCCGCGAGCACGCTCGCCGGACCGGCGGCCGCGGCGATCGGGATCACGACGAGCGTCGCCGGGAGGTTGTTGACGAGGTTGGCGAGCAGCGCGGCGAGGGCGGCGACCCCGAGCAGCGCGAGCAGCCCGTCGCCGTCCGGGAGGAGCGTGCCGACCAGCTCGCCGACGCCGTGCTCGGACGCCGCCGCGACCAGCACGCCGAGGCCGAGGACGAGCGCGACGAGGTTCGGCTGCGCGACGTGCGCGAGGGCGTGCGGGCCGAGCTCCCCGCGCGCGACCGCGGG
>DATMVO010000414.1:0-4684 GCA_035563115.1 Solirubrobacteraceae bacterium | reverse complement strand
CGGACGCGGTCGAGCAGCGCGGCGCGGTCGACCTTCCCGTTCGGCGTGCGCGGAAGCCGGTCGAGCCGCTGCACCGCGTCGACGATCATCGACGCCGGCAGCCGCTCCGCGCACGCGCGCTTGACGCCGATCGTGCCCGGCGGCCGCTCCCCCGCGACGAACGCGATCAGCCGCGCCTCGACGGCCTGGCCGCTGACGAGCACCGCGACCTCCTCGACGTCCGGGTGGGCGGCGATCGCGCTCTCGACCTCGCCGAGCTCGACGCGGTGGCCGCGCACCTTGACCTGGTGGTCGCGCCGGCCGGCGTAGTCGAGCGCGCCGTCCGGGCGGCGGCGGACGATGTCGCCGGTGCGGTACGGGCCGCGCTGCGGCGCGCGGCCGTGGTAGCCGAGCATCACCGTCGGCCCCTCGACCACCAGCTCGCCCTCCTCGCCGTCCGGCACCGGCGTGCCGTGCTCGTCGAGCACATGCACCGTGTCGCCGCTGCACGCGACGCCGATCGGCACCGGCGCCTCGCGCTCGAGGTCCTCGGGGCGGACGCGGTGGAACGTGCAGACGTTCGTCTCCGTCGGCCCGAAGAGGTTGAGCAGCGGCGCGTCCGTCCACGCCGCGAGACGGCGCACGTGGGCGATCGGGAACGGCTCGCCCGCGAAGAGGACGGCGCGCAGGCGCGGGGGCGGCGGCGCGTCGAGCAGGCCGCCCTCGCGCATCATCAACATGAGCGCGGAGGGGACCGAGTACCAGACGCTGATCCGCTCGCGGACGAGCAGTGCGACGAGCTCGCGCGGCGCCCGCTCCATCCCGCGCGGGACGAGGCAGACGCACGCGCCCGCCGCGAACGCGCCGTACAGGTCCAGGACCGAGAGGTCGAAGCCCAGCGACGCGTGGTTGGAGAAGACGTCCTCCGGCCGCGCGTCCAGCTCCGCCACCGCCCAGTCGACGAACGCGAGCGCGTTCGCGTGGCTGATCCGCACGCCCTTCGGCCGCCCGGTCGAGCCCGAGGTGTAGAGGATGTACGCCAGCGCGTCGGCGCTCTCCGGGCCGGCGAAGGCGGCGTCGGCAGGCGCTGGCGCGATCTCCGCATCCAGCCGCACCACGGGCCGCTCGCCGCCGGCGCTCACCGCGGCGTCCCGCTCCGGGGAGTCGGCGAACGCGGCGCGCGCCGCGCAGTCGTCCGCGACGAACCGCGCCCGGTCAGCGGGCGCGCCGCCGTCGAGCGGCACGTACGCGGCGCCGAGCCGCAGCACGGCCTGCAGCGCCGCGATCGTGCGGACGGACTTGTCGGAGTGGACGACCACGCGGTCGCCTCGTCCGACGCCGCACGTGCGCAGCCGCGCCGCGTACGCGGTCGCGAGGCGGTCCACCTCGCCGTACGTCGCGCGGTCCTGGCCACAGGCGACGGCCGGGGCACCGGGGGTCCGGTGCGCGGCGTCGGCCAGCAGCCGGTCGAGCGTTCTCACAGGCCTGCTCCCTTCGCGATGAGCTCTCGCTGGATCTCGGACGTGCCGCTGAAGATGCGGGCGGGCACGGCGTCGCGCAGCTGCGCCTCCGTCCCGCCGTCGGTCGCGTAGCCGCGGGCGCCGAGCAGCTGCACGGCGTCGAGCGCGTTCGCCACGGCGCTCTCGGACACGGCGACCTTCGACAGCGCGGTCGCCTTCGCGTCGTGGCCGCCGCGGTCGAGCGCCCAGCACGCGCGGTAGAGGAGGAGCCGCGACGACTCCAGCCGGCCGACCATCTCGGCGACGCGGTGGGTGATCGCCTGGCGGTCGGACAGCCGCGCGCCGAACTGGCGGCGCGACCGGGCGTGCCGCACGCACGCCTCGATCTGCCGCTCCATCATCCCCAGGTAGATCGCGAAGAGGCAGGAGCGCTCCCACCCCATCGAGCCCTGGAAGATCGCGCTGCCGCTCCCCTCCGGCCCGAGCCGGTACCGCTCGGGCACCCGCGCGCCGTCGAAGTGGACGCGGCCCGCGAGGCAGCCCTCCAGGCCCATCTTCCCCAGTGGCGCGCCGCGCGTGACGCCCGCGATCGACGCCGGCACCGCGAACGCGCTCTGGCCGAGGAACCCGGCGTGCGGATCGGTGACCGCGTACGTGACGAGCACGTCCGCCTCGGGCGCGTTGCTCGCCCACGACTTCTCGCCGTCGAGCACGTAGGCGTCGCCGTCCGGCCGCGCCGTCGTGGCGATCGCCGACACGTCGGAGCCCGCCTCGTCCTCGGTCATCGCGTTTGCCGCGACGAGGTCCCCGCGCACGAGGCCGGGGAGCAGCTCCTCGCGCGCCTCGTCCGTCGCGTGCTCGGCGATCGGCACGAGGCAGGCGAGCAGGTGGGCCGAGAGCGCGAACGCGAAGCCGGTGTCCGGGCACGCGCGCCCGAACGCCTCGAGCGCGATCGCGGTGTCCAGCGCGCCCAGCCCCTGGCCGCCGTACTCGGCCGGCACGCAGAGGCCGAGGAGCCCCAGCTCCCCCGCCGCCCGCCACCGCTCCCGGCGCTCGGGGGCGGTGGCGTCGCCGGTGAGCGTCGCCTCCGCGCCTTCGCGGATCCGCGCCTGCAGCGCCCGCTGCCCGTCGGTCAGTCCGAAGTCCATCGCAGAGCCTCCGCGCGCTCAGAGGGGGATGTTGGTCAGGGCCGCGCGGCGCGCGGGGCCCAGGGCGTGCAGGTGCGCGGCGACGGCCTGCCGCGTCGCGACCGGCTCGACGACCTCGTCCACGAGGCCGGAGCCGAGGCAGTGGTCGAGCGGCGAGCCCTTCGCGCGGTGCTCGGCCACCAGCTCGGCCTCCAGCGCGGCGAGCGCGTCGCCCTCCAGCCCCGCCAGCGCGCGGCGGTGAAGGATCCGGACGGCGGAGAGGTCGTTCATCACGCCCAGCTCCGCGGTCGGCCACGCGAGCACCCGGTCGGCGCCCAGGCCGCGGCTGTTCATCGCGACGAACGCGCCGCCGTACGCCTTGCGCACCAGCACGGTGATCCGCGGCACCTGCGCGGCGGCGAACGCATGGAGGAGCTTGGCCCCGCGCCGCAGGACGCCGATCCGCTCCTGCTCGACGCCCGGCAGGTAGCCGGGGACGTCGACGAGCACGAGCAGCGGCACGCCGAACGCGTCGCACAGGCGCACGAACCGCGCGGCCTTCTCGCCCGAGGCGGAGTCCAGGCAGCCGCCGAGCCGCCGCGGGTTGTTGGCGACGACGCCGACCGTGCGGCCCGCGACGCGCCCGAAGGCGGTGAGGACGTTGGCGGCGAAGCGCGGCTGGAGCACCAGCGCGGGCGCGTCGAGGAGGTCGTCGACCACCGCGCGCACGTCGTACACGCGACGCGGATCGGCCGGGACGTGGCGCCCGGGATCGACCTGCGGGCCCGCGACCGTGTCCAGGTCGACCTCACCGGGACGGGAGAGCAGGCCGACGAGCTCGCCCGCGACGCGCCCGGCGTCCTCGAGCGTGTCGACGCACAGGTGCGCGACCCCGCTGCGGCGGCCGTGCTGCTCGGGCCCGCCGAGGTCGCGGGCGTCGACGCGCTGGCCGGTCACCTCGCCGACGACCTTCGGCCCGGTCACGAACGCGCGCGCCTGGTCGGTGAGGACGACGACGTCGGTCAGCGCCGCGCCGTATGCCGCGCCGCCCGCCGCGGGCCCGTCGATGATCGAGAGCTGCGGGACGCGGCCCGACGCGCGGACGATCGCCGAGAAGATGCGCCCGACGCCGTCGAGGCTGAGGACGCCGTCGTGGAGCGACGCGCCGCCTGAGCGCCAGAGGCCGACGACCGGCACGTCGCGGTCGAGCGCGACGTCGATCGCCTGCACGATCCGGTCGCAGCCCTCGGGGCTGAGCGTGCCGCCGCGGATCTCCGAGTCGGTCGCGTAGAGAACGACGGGCGTGCCGCCGAGCATGGCCAGCGCGCCCGCGGCGCCGCACGGGCGGATCTCCCCCAGAGGCTCCAGCGAGCCCGGATCGGCCACCGCCGCGAGCATCGCCGGCAGCGGCGGAAGCTCCGTCGTGCGGGTGAAGCGGGCGCCCGGTGGGACGTCGATCTGCGTTGCGTTCGGTGACATCTGAGTGAACTCGCTCCCCGATTGATCGAACGCTGCGTACAATATCGGCACGTGATGAAATCATCAACCGCAGAATTCGACATCTTCACGATGTCCGGCTCTCGCGAAGGGGCCGGAAGGCGCGATCGGCGTGTGGCGATCGGCAAGTTCGACGGGCTGCACCTGGGGCACCGCGAGGTGCTCAGGGGCTGCGACACGGTCTGCACGTTCGACCCGCACCCGCTGGCCGTCCTCAGGCCCGATGCGGCTCCGCGGCTGCTCACGGACGTGGCGCGGCGGGCGGAGCTGGCGGCCGCGCTCGGGGTGCGCGAGCTGGTCGTGCTGCGCTTCGACGACGCGATGCGGCGCCGGTCGCCGGAGGCGTTCGTGGACGAGATCCTGGTCGCGCAGCTTGGCGCGATCCACGTCAGCGTCGGCGAGAACTTCCGCTTCGGCCACCGCGCGCAGGGGACGCCGGAGCTGCTGCGCGCGGACGGCCGGTTCGGCGTGCGCGTCGCGGCGCCGGTGACCGTCGACGGCGCCGCGGTCTCCTCCACCCGGGTCCGCGCGGTGCTCGCGGCGGGCGCGGTGGCGGAGGCGGCGATGCTGCTCGGCGCGCCGCACGCGCTGCGCTGCGCGACGGCGGCGGGCACGCCCGGG
>DATMVO010000413.1:0-8142 GCA_035563115.1 Solirubrobacteraceae bacterium | reverse complement strand
GAGCGGCACCTGCGCGAGCGTCGCGCCGGTCGCGGGGTTGGTGACGTCGAGCGCGCCGGTGGCGGCCGCGGCGGGCGTCCAGCGCCCGCCGACGTAGTTCTCGAGCAGCTGCGTGGTGGTGGTCGTCATGAGGTGGAGGGGCCGAGGCGGCCGTCGAGCGTCGCGCCCTCGGCGCGCGTCCAGGCCAGCGCAGGGTCGTCGGTGAACGCCCACTCGCGGCTCGGGCCGGCCATCACGTTGAGGTAGTAGACGGCGACGCCGGGAGGGGCCGCGACTGTGTGGTAGCCGCGCGGCACGAGCACGACGTCGCGGTCGGCGAACGCGACGGTCTCGTCGAGCGAGCGGTCGTCGGTGTAGACGCGCTGCAGCCCGAAGCCGGTCGCCGGCATCACCCGGTGGTAGTACGTCTCCTCCAGGTACGACTCGGCGGGGAGCGCGTCCACGTCGTGCTTGTGCGGCGGGTAGCTCGACCAGTGGCCGGAGGGCGTGACGACCTCGGTCACGAGGAGCCGCTCGGCGTCCTCGTTGGCCATCATCACGTTGCCGACGATCCGCTCGTGGACGTCGTAGCCGCGGCGCGAGACCTCCGCGGAGCGGAGCGCGCGGGCGGCCGTCCCCTTCGACGCCGGCGCGTGGCAGAGGCCGATCTCGGCCGGGCCGGAGGACGCGGCCTCGACGAGGTAGGTGGAGCCGGGCGGGAAGTACGCGCCCTCGGGCGGGCCGGAGAACGGGTCCTTGCGTCCGCCCAGGTCGGTCCAGTCGCCGTGCTCAGAGCGGACGTGGACGGTGCCGGAGATGACGACGACGCAGGTCTCGCGCGCGCCGGTCTCGTACGTGACGGTCGCGCCGGGCGCGAGATCGACGGCCTCGAAGCCGACGTAGGTCCAGCCCGCCGACTCCGGCGTCACCACGATGGTGCCGTCGGTGGCGGGGCGCTTCAGGATCGTGCTCATGCCTGGCGGAGGTACGCGCGCTGGGCGCGGCGGTCGTGCTCGTACCGCTCGCGCGCCGCGACGACCTCCGGGCGCTCCGAGACGGCGGCGACGGGGACGTCCCACCAGCTCTCGTAGCCGCCGACGCCGGCGAAGCGGTCGACCTCGACGTGGATCGCGACCGGGCCGGCAGCCGAGCGGGAGGCCTCCAGCGCGGCGCGTAGCCCGTCGATGTCGTCCACGCGCGTGACCGGGACGCCGAGGCTCTCGACGTTGGCGGCGAGGTCGACGGGGAGCGGCTCGGCCGGCGTCGCGAGCGCGGCGCCGTCGGCGGCGTCGAGGAGCGACGCGTGGCCGTCGGCGGTGAAGCGGTGGTGGGTGCCGAACCCGGCGCCCCCGACCGACCGCGAGAGCGAGCCGATCGAGGCGTAGCCGTGGTTCTGCACGAGCACGAGCAGGATGCGCGTGCCGAGCGCCACCGCGGTGGAGAGCTCGCCCGGCGACATGAGGTACGAGCCGTCCCCGACGAGCACGTAGACGTCGCGCTCCGGGGCGGCGAGCTTGACGCCGATGCCGCCGGGGATCTCGTAGCCCATCGTCGAGTAGCCGTACTCCACGTGGTAGCTCTTGGCCTTCGGGTCGCGGGCGACCCACAGCTTGTGCAGGTCGCCGGGGAGCGAACCCGCGGCCTGGACGACGATGCCGGTCTCGCCCGCGGCGTCGTTGACGGCGGCGACCAGCGCGGCCTGCGTGAGCGGCGCGCCCGGCTCGGCGGCGACGACGCGCGCGACCTCGGCGGCCCACTCGTCGCGCTCGCGCGCGGCGCGGGCGGACCACGCGGGATCCACGTGGAAGTCCGAGCCGAGCGCCGCGTCGAGCTGCTCGAGCGTCACGCGCGCGTCGCCGACGAGCTGGAGCCCGGCGTGCTTGGCCGCGTCGAAGGAGGAGACGTTGACGTTGACGAACCGCACGCCCGGATCCTGGAAGGCGGACTTCGACGCGGTCGTGAAGTCGCTCCAGCGTGTGCCGACGCCGATGACGAGATCGGCCTCGCGGGCGAGCCGGTTGGCCGCGGCGGTGCCGGTCGCGCCGATCGCGCCGAGGGCGCCGGGGTCGGAGGAGCGGAGGGAGCCGCGGCCCGCGTGCGTCTCGCCGACCGGGATGCCGGTGCGGGCGGCCAGCGCGCGCAGCGCCTCGTGCGCGCCCGAGTAGACGACGCCCCCGCCCGCGACGAAGAGCGGACGCGAAGCGGAGCGGATCAGCGACACCGCGCGCGCGAGCCCCTCGGCGGCCGGCGGCTGGCGCTGGATCAGCCAGGTGCGCTCCGCCAGGAACGCCTCGTCGACCTCGACGATCTCCGCCTGCACGTCCTGCGGCAGCGCGAGCGTCACGGCTCCGGTCTCGGCCGGGTCGGTCAGCACGCGCATCGCCTCCAGCGCGGCGGGAACCAGCTGCTCGGGCCGGACGATCCGGTCGAAGTAGCGCGAGACCGGCCGCAGCGCGTCGTTCACCGACACCGTCCCGTCGTGCGGTGCCTCCAGTTGCTGCAGCACCGGGTGCGGCGCGCGGGTGGCGAACGTGTCGCCGGGCAGCAGGAGGATCGGGAGGCGGTTGATCGTCGCGAGCGCCGCGGCGGTGACGAGGTTCGTCGCGCCCGGCCCGATGGAGGTCGTCACCGCGAACGTGCGCAGCCGGTCGTGCTGGCGCGCGAAGGCCGTCGCGATGTGGGCCATCGACTGCTCGTTGCGGCCGTGCAGGTACGGCAGCTCGTCGCGCGAGGCGAGCAGCGCCTCGCCGAGCCCCGCCACGTTGCCGTGGCCGAAGATGCCGATGCAGCCCGCGAAGAAGGGGGTGCGGACGCCGTCGCGCTCGACGTGCTGCGCGGCGAGGAAGCGGACGAGCGCCTGGGCGACCGTGAGGCGGATCTTCGTCACGCCGCAACCTCCAGGCCCAGCTCGGCCGGCGTCGGCATCGCGTCCGCGCACGCCAGCCGGCCCGCGACGAACGAGCCCGCGGCGTTCGCCAGCTCCACGCACTTCTCGGGCGGCCAGCCGGCCAGGAGGCCGTGGCACAGCGCGCCGCCGAACGCGTCGCCCGCGCCGAGCCCGTTGACCACGTCGACCGGCACCGGGGCCACGTCGCGCCGCCCTTCGGCGGTGGCGACGAGCACGCCGGCCGGACCGCGCTTGACGATCGCGACCTGCACGCCCAACCGCAGCAGCTCCGTCGCCGCCTCGTCCGGATCGTCGGTCCCGACCGCGACCGCGACCTCTTCGCGGTTGCCCACCGCGACGGTCGCGTACGCCAGGGCCGCGCGCGCCTGCTCGCCCGCCTCACGCACGTCGGCCCAGAACATCGGCCGGTGATCGAGGTCGTGGACCGTGAGCGCGTCGGGCCGCGCCTCGCGCCGCGCGCGCAGCGCGGTCAGCGTCGCGGTGCGGCTGGGCTCGGCGGAGAGGCCGGTGCCCGTCGTCCACAGGATCCGCGCGGAGACCACGTCGTCCAGCGGCAGCTCGTCGGCGCGCAGCTGGAGATCCGGCGCGCTCGGCTGCCGGTAGAAGAGGAGCGGGAAGTGGTCGGGCGGGTGCAGCTCGCAGAACGCCAGCGGCGTGCGGAGCGAGGGGTCCGTCCCGACGAAGCGCGTGTCGACGCCGAACTCCTCCGCCAGCGCCCGCTTCAGGTACACGCCGAACGCATCGTCGCCGACCTTCGTCAGCACCGCGCTCCGGTTCCCCAGCCGCGCCGCCGCGACCGCCACGTTCGTCGGCGAGCCGCCGAGCGACTTGGCGAACGTCCGCACGTCCTCCAGGCCGACGCCGGACTGCTCGGGGTACAGGTCGACCCCGATCCGGCCCATCGTCAGCAGGTCGAGCGGCACCCCGGTCACCGGACGGCCAGCTCCGTCTCGATCTCCGCCACGGCCACCGGCCGGCGCTCGCGCTGCGACCGCAGCGCGGCCAGGCCGATCACCAGCGGCGCCCGCGCATCGGCGACGCCGGGCGTCCCGGGTGCGCCCGCGCGGCACGCGTCGACGAACGCGAACCACTGCGCCAGGTAGGCCGGCACGTAGCGGTCGAGGAAGAAGTTCGGCACCTGCGCCCCCGCGACGCCCACGGCGGTCCGCGTGAAGGTGGTGTGGACGAGCGGGTTCTCCGACGCCGCCATCCCGTGCGACCCGTGGACCTCGACGCGCTGGTCGTAGCCGTACGTCGCGCGGCGGCTGTTGTCGATCGTCGTCAGCGTCCCGTCCGCGTGCTCGAGCGTCACGACGGCGGTGTCGACATCGCCCGCCTCCGCGAACTCGGGCCGGATTCGCAGCGCGCCGTGCGCGCTCACCGACACGACCTCGCTGCCGACCACGAACCGGGCCATGTCGAAGTCGTGGATCGTCATGTCCAGGAAGAGCCCGCCGGAGCGGCGGACGTAGTCGAGCGGCGGCGGCTCGGGGTCGCGGCTGGAGATCCGCACGAGCTGCGGCTCACCGACCGTCCCGTCCAGCACCGCGGCGCGCACGGCCGCGTGCGACGGGTCGAAGCGGCGGTTGAAGCCGATCTGGAACGTGAGGCCCGCGGTGGTCGCCGCGTCGAGCGCGCGGTCCACCGCGGCGAGGTCGAGCGACACCGGCTTCTCGCAGAAGATCGCCTTCCGCGCGGCCGCGGCGGCGAGGATCAGCGGGACGTGCGTGTCGGTCGACGTGCAGATCGCGACCGCGTCGACCTCGTCGGACGCGAGCAGCGCCTCGACGGAGGGAGCCAGCGTCAGGCCCAGCTCGTCCGCCACGGCCAGCGCGGTCGGCTCGTGCGCGTCGTACGCGAGCGCGACGCGCGCGCCCGGGACACGGCGCTGCAGCAGCTCGGCGTGCAGGCGCCCGATCCGGCCAAGGCCGATCACGCCGATCCGCACGTCCGCCGCCGCCGCCGCGCTCATCGCGCCGGCACCACGTCGAGCGACTCGAGGAACCGCAGGCTCGTCTCCGCGTCCTCCACCGGCCCCTCGCCCGGCGCGGGCTCCGCGCCGGTGATCGCCAGGTCCTGCTCCAGCACGAGCCACCGGTCGTAGCCCTGCTCGTCGAGGCCGGCGACCACGTCGGCGATGCCGGCGTCGCCCTGCCCGAGCGGCTTGAACAGCCCCGCCTGCACCGCCGCCATCAGCGTCAGCTCGCCCGCGTTCAGGCGCGCGGCGACCGCCAGGTCGATGTCCTTCAGGTGCACGTGGCCCACCCGCGCGCCGTGCGCGCGCAGGAAGTCCAGCGGGTCGTAGCCGCCGAGCGCCAGGTGGCCGGGATCCATGCACCACGCGACGTCGCTGCGCGAGGCCAGCTCGTCGACCTCGGCCGCCTTCTCGATCAGCGTCCCCTGGTGCGGGTGCACGACGGTCGTCAGGCCCAGCGCCGCGGTCGCCTCGGCGACCCGGTCGACGCCCTGGGCGAGCTGACGCCATCCGTCTCCGTCCAGCGCTCGGGGCGCCGACCAGGCGGCGTCCTGCACGATCGCCAGGACGAAGACGGAGGCGCCGGCCGCGGCCATGACCGAGGCGATGCGCTCGGCCTGCGCGACGGCGTCGTCAAGGCCCGCGCGCTCGTGCAACACGAGCGGCACGAAGCCGCCGAGCAGCCGCAGCCGATGGGGCTCGAGCGCCGCGCGGATCGCGCCGGCGTCGAGGGGGAGGTAGTCGTCGACCGGCCCGAGCTCGGTGGCGCCGAGCCCGAGGCTCGCCATCTCGCCGAAGACGCGGTCGGGCGGCAGCATCGCGCCCCAGCCGGGCACCTCGCACACGCCCCACGTGATCGGAGCGCCAGCGATCTGGCGGTCGGTCGTCATGGGCGGCCAAGCTAGCGACGCTCCGAACATCCGTCAACAAATTCGCACAGAATTCTGTTCGGATCTGTAATGTGCCGCGCCGATGAGCGCCAAGCGCCGCACAGAGCCGAACATCGGGACCTCCCGGCGTGGGTGAACGGGCCACCATGGTCCCCGCCCAGCGGCGCCAGCGGATCCTCCAGGCCGTGCGGTCGGGGACGGCCCACGTGTCGGAGCTGGCCCGGGCGTTCGAGGTGAGCGAGATGACCGTGCGGCGCGACCTGCACGCCCTGGAGCGCGACGGCAAGCTCGCCCGCGTCCACGGCGGCGCGGTCGACCTCGTCCCCGAGCGCCCGTTCGACCAGGTCGCGCTCGAGGACCACGACGCGAAGGACGCGATCGGGCGGGCCGCGGCGGCGATGGTGGAGGACGGGCAGGTGGTCATGCTCGACATCGGCACGACCACCCTGCAGGTCGCCCACCACCTGCGCGGCCGGCACGTCACGGTCATCACCACCAACCTGGCCGCGCTCGACGAGCTGCGCGACGACCCCCACGTCGAGATCGTCCTGGCGGGCGGGCTCGTCCGACGCAACTACCATTCCACCGTCGGCGTGCTCGCCGAGGACGCGCTCGGCCAGCTCAGGGCCGACATCGCGTTCCTCGGGACGAGCGCGGTCGACGAGACGCTGTCCGTCTGGGACAGCACCATGATCGAGGTCCCGATCAAGCGCGCCATCATCCGAGCCGCCGAGCGCGTGGTCCTGCTCGCCGACAGCGGCAAGTTCGCCATGAGCGGCACCGTCCGCATCTGCGGGCCGGCGGACCTGGACCACATCATCAGCGACGCCGCCCTCCCGGCAGGCGACCGCGCAGCCATCGAGGACGCCGGGATCGAGGTAACCATCGCATGAAGATCACCATCGTCGGCGGAGGCGGTTTCCGCGTCCCCCTGGTCTACACCGCGCTGCTCGGGCTGCGGGACCGGCTGGGCCTCGACGAGGTCGTGCTGCACGACGTCGAGCGGCGCCGGCTCGATCGCATCGCGCCGGTCCTCAGCGGGCTCGCCATCGAGAATGGCGTCCAGCTCCCGTTCCGCGGCACGACCGACCTCGTCGACGCGGTCAAGGGCGCCGACTTCGTCCTGTGCGCCATCCGCGTCGGCCAGCTCGAGGGCCGCGTGGTCGACGAGCAGGTCCCGCTCGGCCTCGGCGTGCTCGGCCAGGAGACCACCGGCCCGGGCGGCATCTGCTTCGCGCTCCGCACCATCCCGGTGATGATGGAGCTGGCCGAGACGATGGCCCAGCACGCGCCGGAGGCGTGGCTGATCAACTTCACGAACCCGGCCGGCATGGTCACCGAGGCCGTCCAGCGCGTGCTCGGCGACCGCGCGATCGGCATCTGCGACTCGCCCGCCGGCCTGATGCGGCGCGTCGCCCGCGCGCTCGGCCGCCCGGCCGACGAGCTGTGGTTCGACTACTTCGGCCTCAACCACCTGGGCTGGCTGCACGGGGTGCGCGACCGCGACAAGGAGCTGCTGCCCGAGCTCCTGAAGCAGGACGCGGCGCTCGAGACGTTCGAGGAGGGCCGCCTGTTCGGCGGCGAGTGGCTCCGGACGCTCGAGATGATCCCGAACGAGTACCTGTACTACTTCTACTACGCCGCAGACACCGTCAACGCGATCCGCGAGAGCGAGGACTCGCGCGGCGCCTTCCTGCTCCGGCAGCAGAGCGCGTTCTACGCGCAGGGCGAGCAGTCGCCCGACGTCGCGCTGCAGGAGTGGCGGAGCACGCGGCACGACCGCGAGCGGACGTACATGGCCGAGGCGCGCAACGCCTCCGGCGACTGCGACCACGAGCACGAGATCGACGAGAACGGCGGCTACGAGGGCGAGGCCATGTCGGTCCTCGACGCGATCGTGAACAACACGCGCAACGTGCTCGTGCTCAACACGGCCAACCGCTCCAGCCTCTCGTTCCTCGACGACCGCGCCGTCGTCGAGGTGCCGTGCATCGTCGGCCGCTCGGGCCCGGTGCCGGTCGCGATCGGCGAGGTCGCCCCGCACGCCCGCGCGCTGGTCGAGACCATGAAGGACGTCGAGCGCACGACGATCGACGCCGCGCTCTCGGGCTCGCGCCAGCAGGCGATCCGCGCGCTCGCGCTCCACCCGCTCGTGCCGTCCGTGAACACGGCGCGCGAGATCTTCGAGGGCTACACGCGGCGGCTCCCCGGCCTGGCGGAGGCGTTCGCGGAGTGAGCGTCGACGTCGTCTGCGCCGATCCGGCGTTCGTCGACCTGACGTTCGCGGGGCTCGACGCCCTGCCTGCGCCCGGGGAGGAACGCCACGCGGCCGACCTCCTGCGCACGCCCGGCGGGGCGGCGACCGTCGCCGTGGGCGCCGCGCGCCTGGG
>DATMVO010000412.1:0-2006 GCA_035563115.1 Solirubrobacteraceae bacterium | reverse complement strand
CGCCGCGGTCGGCACCACGCGGCGCCGCTCCACCCCGCGCGCTAGCCGTCGCGGACGTCGCGCCAGTCGAACAGCGCGACGGTCGCGGTCAGCTCGAAGACGCGCTGGACGAGCCGGGAGCCGCGGATCAGCTCGAGCCGGTGGCCGGTGCGCCGGGCGGTGTTGCGCAGGCTGAGCAGCATCCCGAGGCCCGAGGAGTCGAGGAAGTCGAGGCCGCGCAGGTCGACGACGATCGTCTCGAACCCCGCCTCGCGCAGCTCCCGGACCGCCTCCTCGACGGGGCCGACCGTGTGGACGTCGAGCGCTCCGACCGGCACGACGTGAACCTCCGCCCGCGCCGGCACGACGTTCACGCGCAGCTCGTCGCGGGTGCGGAGGAGGTCCGGTTCCATCATCTGCCGTCTTCCCCTCGCGCGCCGCTCGTGAAGCGACGGCGGGTCAGAAGGGAACCGGATCCGGATCAGCAGCGCTCCAGCGTGGCGTCCGCGCGCTTACGGCCGATGATCGCGATGTACTCGAGCGCCTCGCCCGCCATCGAGCGGCGGTGCTCGTACCGCAGGCGCGCGCGCTCCTCGAGCACGCCGTCGTCGAGCATCCCGGTCACGAGCCCGGCGAAGCCGCTGCGGTCGACGTCGTCCAGGAACTCGGCCTTGAGGTTGAACGCGACCCACCCGCCGGTCTCGACGAGGTCGTACGCGGTCACGAACGCCGCGCACGGGATGTCGCCGAAGCCGAGCGCCGCGACGGTCGTCAGCAGGTTCGGCCGCGGGTCGGCGAGCCGGCGGCGCTCGTCGGCGGTGAGCGCCGTCAGGTCGCAGGCGACGTAGTCGTCGTACAGGCCGGGCCGATCGCGCGCCGCCGCGGCGGCCGCCTCCTCGAGCAGGTCGACGCCGACGAGCGACCTGACGCCCAGCTTGCCGAGCTCCTCGCCGACCATGCCGTTGCCGGCGCCCACGTCGAGGCCGCGCAGCGTGGACGGATCCACGTCCGCCGCGCGCAGCTCCTGGCCCAGCAGCTCAGCCACCACGTGCGGCGACGTGCACGCCAGGTGCTCGTGGAAGATCGACTCGTAGAGCCCAGGCACCGCGAAGATCTCGTGGTAGTCGTGGAACCGGATCCGGCGCTGCTCCCCGTCGACCGTGACCTCGCACCACTCGCGGTCCTGATCGGGCGCGTCGGCACCGACTTCGGGGAATCGGACGGTGAGATCGGGCGTCGTGTGAGCAGGCAACGGGGTCCTTCCTTCTCGCGGGCAGAGACGAGCCGCAGAACGGTCCGCATCTTTCTCCCTGTCCGGTTGCGCAATTTCGAAACGCTTACGTGTCCGTCCGTTCACCACCTGACCACAACCGCGCGCGTAGCCCCGACGCGCGGGCGACCGGCCGCTCGACCGCCGCCCGGACGGTCTCCTCGGTGCCGACGAGGATCAGCCGCCGCTGCACGCGCGTGACCGCCGTGTAGAGCAGCTCGCGGGTGAGGATCTGCGACGTCGGGTCGGGCAGCAGCACGGCGGCGGTGTCGAACTGCGAGCCCTGCGACTTGTGGACGGTCATCGCGTAGACCGTGTCGACGGCGCCCAGCCGCGACGGCCGGAACGTCACGACCTGCCCGCGCCGCTCGAACGCCGCGGTCACCCGCCCGCCCGCGCCGTTGACGACCACGCCGGTGTCGCCGTTGTAGAGCCGCAGCCCGTAGTCGTTCTCGGTCACGAGCAGCGGCCGGCCCGGGTACCACGCGCCGCCCGCGCCGAACCCGTCGAGCTCGTCCGCCAACCACCCTTCGACCCGCGCCTGCCACGCCGCGACGCCGTGCGCGCCCTCGCGGTGCGCGCAGAGCAGCCGGAACCGCGTGAGCGCCGCGAGTGCCTTCGCCGCCCCGTCCTCGCGCCGGGCCGCCGCCCGCGCGTGCTTGGTCACCGCCCGCGCCGCGTCGACCGCCGCCTCGCGCACGGGCTGGAGCGCCGTCGCCGCCGCGAGCGCCACGTCCGGGTCGCCCGCGTCGACCTC
>DATMVO010000411.1:0-3936 GCA_035563115.1 Solirubrobacteraceae bacterium | reverse complement strand
GGCCGGGGCTCGTCGTGGCGGCGGTCGCGGTGTCGTCGGCGACCATCCGGATCGCGTCGATCTGGCGCGCCTGCTGCTCGGCGCCGCTGGCGACCTCGCCGATCGCGGAGGCGATCTCGCTCACCGCGCGGCCCGTCTCGTCGGACGTCTCGGCCATCCGCTGCGACGCGGAGCTCACCGTCCCGGCCGTCCCGGTCACCTCGCCCAGCAGCCCGCGCAGGTCCGCGACGAGCCGCGCGAACGCGTTCCCCAGCGTGTCCCGCTCGGACTTCGGCGTGATCTGCGCCGTCAGGTCCCCGCCCGCGATACGCGTGGCGGCCTGCGCGACCTCGCGCTGGTAGGCGACCATCGCCTCGAACGACTGCGCCATCCGGCCGACCTCGTCGCGCGACCGGATGTCGAGCGCGACGTCGGTGTCGCCCTCGGCCAGCCGCTCGGCGGCGTCCGCCACGGCCTGGACCGGCTTGGCGAGCCGCTGCGCGACCACGGCGATCGCGGCCGCGGCGAGCAGGAGCATCACGAGCGCCATGACGAGGAGCTTGGTGCGCAGCGCGTGCGCGTCGGCGAGCACCTCGTCCATCGGCGCGACGGTCAGGTACGCCCACGTGCCGGTGGCGACCGGCGCCGTGCTGACGAGCACGTCCTCGCCGGTGAACGGGTCCGTGGTCTCGACGTGCGCCGCGCGGCCGGCCTTGACGGCGGCGGCGAGCTTCGCGAAGCCCGGGCTCTTCTTCGCCAGGTCCGTCAGCGTGCCCGTCCCGAGGACCTTCTTGTCGGGCGCGGAGACGAGGACGCCGCCGTGGGAGGCGAGCATGGCGTAGCCCGAGTCGAGCACCTTGCGCTTGCTGATGATCGCGTGCTGCTCGTCGAGCGTCGCGTCGACGCTGGCCGCGCCGAGGAACCGGTCGCCGGCGAACATCGGGACGGCGTAGCTCGTGTAGACGACGCCCTCGTACGCGTACGGCTCCACCACGACGGGCTTGCCCTCGTCACGCGGCCGCGCGTAGTACGGGTCCGCGTCGGCGGGGGCGACGGTGAGCGGGGAGACGGAGAGCTTGCCGTTCTCGCGCGCGAGGTAGGTGCCGAAGCGGCCGCCGGGGATCGAGCCGAGCTGCGCGTCGCCGCGGTACCGGCGGTCGGCGCCGTCGAACGCGTTGGGCTCGAAGACCACGCCGTAGGAGATCAGCGACGGGTCGCGGTCGCCCAGGTGGCGCATGTCGGCGAGCAGCGCGGCGCGCGACTGGCCGCGGTCGGCCTCGGCCATGGACGCGAGCGCCTTCGCCGTGGCCATCCGGCGCGTCGCCTGGACGTCGAAGCCGTTCGCGTCGGCGGCCGCCGTCCGGCCCATCTTCTCGATCGCGTCCTTCCGCGCCTGGTCGGTGGCGCTGGTGATCGCGAGAGCGGCGAGGCCGGCGACGGCGACCACGACGACGGGGAGCAGGATGGCGAGCATGCGGGCCTTCAGGGACCCGGTGAGCGCGCGGTGGAGAGGGGCGGCGAGCGAGGACATGGCGTCCCTGTGCGTTCGGACGGCTGGGAGGGCGCTTGAACGGCCTGGCGCGAGCGCGCATCGTCCGGTTGTCGAGTGCCCGCTTGCTGCGTGGGGTCATCAGAACGACCGGTCGGTACACTGCGGTGCACCGCCGATGAACGATGCCGCGCTGGAGAACGTCGCCCGGAACGTCCGGGCCGCCCGGGCCGCCGCCGGGCTGTCGCTCGACGCGCTTGCCGCGCGCGCGGAGGTGAGCAAGGGCGCGCTCGTCGCGCTGGAGGGCGCGCGCGGGAACCCGAACCTGACGACGCTCGTGCGGCTCGCCGACGCGCTCGGGCGGTCGGTGTCGTCGCTGATGGAGGACGCGCGCGAGGAGCCGGTGACCGTCGTCGATGCCGCGGACGTCGCGCCGCTGTGGACCGGTCCGGAGGGCGGCACGGCGCGGCTCCTGCTCACCAACCCGCGCCCCGCGCCGGTCGAGGTGTGGCGGTGGCTGCTCCACCCCGGCGAGCGCCACGAGAGCGCCGCGCACCCGGCCGGGACGACCGAGACGCTGACCGTCGTCCGCGGGCAGCTGCGCCTCGTCGTCGGCGGGGCCGAGCACGTGCTGCGCGCCGGCACCACCACCGTCTTCGCGGCCGACACCGGCCACGCCTACGCGGGCGTCGGGCGTGGGCCGTGCGAGCTGATCATGATCGTCCACCTCCTTCCCACGGAGCACCGCTAGTGGCTGAGCCATCCACCACCTTCGAGGTCCGCGTCGACCCCGCCGTCCACGCCGCGAGGCCCGACTACGTCGCGCTCGTCCTCGTGGCGAGCGGGCTGGGCAACGGGCCGTCCGACGCGGGCAGCTCGGCCGGTCTGGCCGCGGCGGAGGAGCACGTGCGTGCGCGCGGTCTGGGGAAGGCGAGCGAGCACCCGCACATCGCGTCGTGGCGGGCGGCGTTCAGCGGGTTCGGCGCGAAGCCGAGCAGGTACTCCAGCTCGGCGGAGGCGCTGATCGGGCGGGTGCTCAAGGGGCAGCCGCTCCCGCACGTCAACGTGCTCGTCGACCTCTACAACGCGGTCAGCGTGCGGCACGTGGTGCCGCTCGGCGGCGAGGACGCCGACCGGCTGGAGGGGCCGCTGCGGCTCGCGGTCGCGACGGGCGACGAGCCGTTCGACCCGCGCGGCGACGGCGCCGAGGTGGAGCGGGCCGCGGCAGGGGAGGTCGTCTGGCGCGACGACGCGGGCGTGACCTGCCGGCGGTGGAACTGGCGGCAGGGGCGGCGCACGCAGCTGACCGAGCAGACCACGCGCGCGTTCTTCGTCTTCGACCGGCTCGACGGCCTGGGCGAGGAGGAGCTCCACGCCGCCGCGGACGAGCTGGCGGAGCTCCTGCGCGAGCGGTGGCCGGACTGCACGATCGAGCGGATCGAGCGGCGGGCGTGAGCGAGCTGGTCGCGACGGGGGACGTAGGGTCGGAGCCATGACCAACGTCGAAGCCCACGAATTCGGTGGCGTCCGCCTGCCCGACAGCCGGATGGCCCGCGAGGCCGCCGAGCTGGTCCGCGGGATCGTCGACGAGCTGCTGTGGAACCACTCGCACCGCGTCTTCCTCTTCGGCGCGCTGCGCACCGAGGGGCTCGGCCGCCCGGCCGACCGGGAGCTGCTGTACGTCGGCGCGCTCTTCCACGACGTCGGCCTCGTCGAGGGCCACCGCTCGGACGACCTGCGGTTCGAGGTCGACGGCGCGAACGCGGCCGCGGCGTTCCTGGCCGAGCACGGCGTCGGCGAGCGCGACGTCGAGAAGGTGTGGGACGCGGTCGCGCTCCACACGACGCCCGGCATCCCCGAGCACAAGTCGCCGGAGGTGGCGGGCGTGACGTACGGCGTCGAGCTCGACGTCCTCGGCCTCGGCTTCGACGACGTGGACGCCGCCGTCCGCGACGAGATCGTCCGCGCCTATCCGCGGCCGGACTTCAAGCGGCAGATCGTCGAGGCGTTCGGCGCGGGGATCGCGCACAAGCCCGAGACGGCGTTCGGCAACGTGAAGGCCGACGTGCTGGAGCGGACGCTTCCCGGCTACGTCCGCCCGAACTTCTGCACGATGATCGAGCGCTCGCCCTGGCCGGAGTGACCGGCGCGGGCTAGGGCTGGGCGAGCGCGTGGTGGAGCGCGTCGGCGATCGTGTCGGGCGCTTCGAGGAGCGGGGAATGGCCGAGGCCGGGGAGCGTGCGGACCGTCGCGCGCGGGACGGCGTCGTAGACGCGCAGCGAGGCGGGGTCGACGCGCTGGTCGCGCTCGCCGAACAGCACGTCGACCGGGAGGCCGAGCACGCGGAGGCGGTCGGCGAGCGGGCGCGCGGCGAGGTAGGCGTCGATCGCGGCGGTCGAGCCCGCCCAGCGGCGATGGCCGGTGCGGACGAGGTCGTCGACGAGGACGTCCGGCACCGGCGCGCCCGG
>DATMVO010000410.1:0-3809 GCA_035563115.1 Solirubrobacteraceae bacterium | reverse complement strand
CGCGGCGATGGCGGGGGCGTCGGCCGCGTCGGCCGGCCGGATCACAGCGCCAGGCCGGCGCGCGCGAGCAGCGTCTCCTCGCCCGCGAGCGTCTGCGACGTCGCCGAGGTGATCTCGACGTGCGCGACGTCGCCGGGCGAGGCGAAGCCGGTGAAGTTGACGACCTTGTTGTGGCGCGTGCGGCCGCGGAGCTTGGTCGGGTCCTTGCGCGACGTGCCCTCGACGAGCACCTCCAGCGTCCGTCCCACGAAGCGCTGCGACCGCTCGCGCGCGCCGCGCTGCACCGCGTCGACGAGGCGCTCCATCCGCTCCGCCGCGACCTCGTGCGGGATGAACTTGTCCGCCAGCAGCGCCGCCTCGGTCCCCCGCCGCGGCGAGTAGATGAACGTGAACGCGCCGTCGTACTGCACCTGCTCGACCACGTCGAGCGTGTGCGCGAAGTCCTCCTCGGTCTCGCCCGGGAAGCCGACGATGATGTCGGTCGTCAGCGCGACGTCCGGCACGTGCTCGCGGATCAGCGCGACGCGGTCGAGGTAGCGCTCCTTCGAGTACGTACGGCGCATCGCCTTGAGGATCGGCGTGGAGCCCGACTGCAGCGGCAGGTGGATGTGCTCGCACAGCGACCGCAGCTCGGCGTGGCACGCGATGACGTCCTCGCGCATGTCCTTCGGGTGCGGCGACGTGTACCGCACGCGGCCGATGCCGGTCGCGTCGATCGCGCGCAGCAGCTCGGCGAACGTGCGCCGGTCGGGCCGGATGTCGCGCCCGTACGAGTTGACGTTCTGGCCGAGGAGCGTGACCTCCTGGACGCCCTCGCTGACCAGCCGTTCCGCCTCGCTCACCAGCTCGTCGAACGGCCGCGAGACCTCGACGCCGCGGGTCGACGGGACGATGCAGTACGAGCACCGGCAGTTGCAGCCCACGCTGATCTGCATCCACGCCTGGAAGTCGCGCGCGCGGCGCATCGGCAGGTGGCCGGTGAACCCCTCGAACTCGAAGAAGCCCTGGGCGGTGAGCGAGTCGCTCGTCAGGAACTCCGCGAGCTTGTGCACCTGGCCGGGGCCGAACGCGACGTCGACGAACGGGAACTGGCGGAAGACCTGCTCCTTGACCGACTGCGCCCAGCAGCCGCCGACGCCGATCACGCGCTCCGGGTCGCGCCGCTTCAGCGCGGCCGCGTGGTGCAGGTGCTGGATGAAGCGCTCGTCGGCCTTCTCGCGGATCGAGCACGTGTTGAAGAGGATCAGCTCCGCGTCCTCCGCGGCGCCGGCCTCCGCGTACCCGAGCGACTCGAGCATGCCCTTCATCCGCTCGCTGTCGTGCTCGTTCATCTGGCACCCGAAGGTGGTGACGTGGTAGCGCTTCATCGCGTCACGGAGGATAGGCGCCCCCGCGGCGGGGGCGCCCGGGGTTCACCTGACCGTCGTGATCTTCACCTCGCGCCCGATGCCGGAGGCGAGGTTGCCGTCGTTGATGAGGACGAAGACGCGGTACGTGCCGCCGCGGCGGATCCGCACGCTCTTCGTGTAGCCCGAGTACGTCTGGCCGCCACCGCGCGTGATCGAGCCCGCGAGCGTCGCCCACTGGCCGTCGCGCGTGCGCTTCTGGATCGCGAACTGCGCCCCCGCGCGCGCCGGGCGGATCGTGCCGCTGAACCGGACGAGCGAGCCGCGCTTGACCCGCGACGTGCGGCTGACGTTCGTCTTCACGCGCACGGCGAGCGGGAGCGTCAGGACCGGGCTCTCCACGTTCGGCTTCTCCACCGTGACGACGCGGAACTGCGTCGTGGCGGGGATGCCGGTGAGGAGCGGGAACCCGAACGCGCCGTTGGCGTCGGTGACGACCGCGTTGCCGACCGGCGCCCACGGCGCCGTGAACGGGAACGGCCGCTGCTGGAGCGCGACCGCACGGCCCGCGTTACCGGTGCCGGTGAGCTGGCCGTTGACGGTCGTCGCCTGGCCGAGGACGACCGGGTTCGGCGCCGCCGCGATCGTGAGGCCGAGCGGCTGCTTCTTGGTCTTGAACGTCTTGTCCGCGCCGCTGCGCACCCCGCTGGCGTTGGAGGCCACGAGGCGGAAGTGGTACGTCGTGTTCGGCGTCAGGCCGCTCAGGTCGGCGGAGACGCGCTTGCCGCTCGCGCCGCTGCCGGCGGACGCGACGCCGGTCCGCGAGCCGTAGCTGCGCGTCGTCCCGTACTCGAAGTAGTAGGTCGTCTCGACGCCGTTCGGGTCGACGCCGCCGTTGACCTTCGCCGCGCTGAACGTCACGCCGCTCACCCCGCCGGTCGAGACGCCGGGCACCGCCGCGAGCGCGGGCGCGGCGGCCGGCGCCAGCAGCACCGCGAGAGCGGCCACCGCCGCCAGGATCAGCTTCTTCATCTGGTGTTCCCCCTGCTCACGTTCGCTTCCGGGCGTGAACCTACCGCCCCACCTGAGCGCGAAACGCCTGTCCTAGCGCGCGTACTCCACCGCGCGGGACTCCCGGATCACCGTGACCTTGATCTGGCCTGGGTATTCGAGCTCCTTCTCGATCTCCCTGGCAATTTCGTGAGAAAGCAGGGCCATGCCGTCGTCGTCGACGGCGCCCGGGGCGACCATGATCCGGATCTCGCGGCCGGCCTGCATCGCGTAGACCTTGTCGACGCCGGGGTGGCGCTGGGCGATCTGCTCCAGCTCGCGCAGGCGCTTGACGTACGACTCGAGCGACTCGCCGCGGGCGCCGGGGCGGGCGCCGGAGAGCGCGTCGGCGGCCTGGACGATGACGGCCTCGACGGTCTGCGGCTCCACCTCGTTGTGGTGGGCCTCCATCGCGTGCGCGACGGACTCCTCCTCGCCGTGGCGCCGGACGAGATCCCCGCCGACCAGCGCGTGCGGCCCCTCGACCTCGTGGGAGACGGCCTTGCCGATGTCATGCAGGAGCGCGGCGCGGCGGGCGGTCTTGGCGGAGGCGCCCAGCTCGTCGGCCATGATCGCCGCCAGGTGCGCGCACTCGACGGAGTGCGCGAGGACGTTCTGGCCGTAGCTCGTGCGGAACTTCAGCCGGCCGAGGATCTTGATCAGCTCGGCGTCCAGGCCCTGCACGTTCGCCTCGAACGCGGCGGTCTCGCCGACCTCGATGATGTGCGCGTCCAGCTCGGACTTGGCCTGGTAGTAGGCCTCCTCGATCCGCGCGGGATGGATCCGGCCGTCCTGGAGGAGCTTCTCGAGCGTCATCCGGGCGAGCTCGCGTCTGACCCCGTCGAAGCCGGAGAGGACGACCGCGTTGGGCGTGTCGTCGATGATGAAGTCGATCCCGGTGAGGTTCTCCAGGGCGCGGATGTTGCGCCCCTCGCGGCCGATGATCCGGCCCTTCATGTCGTCGCTCTGGAGCTGGACGACGGAGACCGTGGTCTCGGCGGCGTGGGACGCGGCGAGGCGCTGCATCGCGACGGCGAGGATCGAGCGGACCTTGCGCTCGGCGTCGCGCTTGGTCTGGTCCTCGATCTGGCGGAGCGTCTTGACCGCCTGGTGGCGCGCCTGGTCCTCCACCTCGCGGGCGAGGTGCTGCTTGGCCTCGGTGACGGTCATGCCGGAGACGCGCTCGAGCGCGCGCTCGTGCTCGTGCCTGGACTGCTCGAGCTTCGCGCGTTCCTCCTCGAGCTTCTCGGTGCGCTCGGCCATCTCGGCGGCGCGCTGCTCCAGCTCGGCGGCACGGACCTCCAGCTCGGTCGCGCGCTGGCGGAGCTCGCCGGCGCGTTGCTCCAGCTCGCCCTCCCTCGCGCGCAGGGCGGCGCGCGCCTCCGCGGTCCCCGCGCCGTTCTGCGCCGCCGC
>DATMVO010000409.1:0-12838 GCA_035563115.1 Solirubrobacteraceae bacterium | reverse complement strand
GGCGAGGGCGGCGGCGTTCTTGGCGACGCCCGCCAGCTCGACCCCGACGACGTCCGTGGTGCCCTCGGCGGACAGACCGGCGTCGGCGAGCATCTTGCGCAGCTGCGCGGTGAACCCGCGGTCGGGGGACGCCACGACGAGCGAGGCGCCGCGCTCGAGGAGGTCCATCGCGTGGGCGGGGCCGCCGATGGAGGCGACCGCGCGGGCCTGGACGCGCTCGGACGCGAACGCGCTGGGCAGCGCGCCGAGCGGCGGGACGAGCCCCTTGCTGAGCACGACGACGCCCGCCTCGCGCGGGATCCGCTCGCCGTGCTGGGCGAGGACGTGCGGGAGCGCGCGGGCGGGAACGGCGAGCAGGACGACGTCGGCATCCTCGAGCTCGAGGTCCTTGGCCTGCATCACCTCGACGTTCTGGAGGCCGACACCCGGCAGGTAGCGCGCGTTCTCGTGCTCGCGGCGCAGGCGCTCCGCGTCGTCGCGGGTGCGCGTGCCGAGCTGGACCTCGACGCCCGAGCGGGCGAGGCTGACGGCGAGCGCGGTCCCCCACGAGCCGGCGCCGACGATCGCGGCGCGGCGGATCGGGGCCATGCCGCCGAGCCACTCCCACTGGAGCTGGACGCACGGCCAGATGCGGTCGGTGACCGCCTGGGCGAGCTGCTTGGAGGGCGCGTCGACCTGCGGGAAGGTGAGCGGGCGGCCGGCGCGGAGCTTGACCTTGTGCGGGCGGATGCGCCAGCCCTTGCGGATGCTGTCGGTGCCGAGGACGGCCATCGGGACGACCGGGACGCCGGCCTCCAGCGCTAGGCGGCCGACGCCGCGCTTGGCGCGCCCGAGGCCGCCCGGGCGCACGCGCGTGCCCTCGGGGAAGATCACGACGGCGTCGCCGCGGTCGAGGATCGCGCGGGCGGTGGTGAGCATCTCCTGGTCCGCCGCGCCGCGGTCGACCGGGAACGCGCCGAGCGAGTTGAGGATCCAGCCCTTCCAGCGGCTCTCGAACAGCTCGCGCTTGGCGACGTAGTAGACGGGGCGCTTGAGCATCGCGCCGATGACGAACGGGTCCAGGAACGAGCGGTGGTTGGCCGCGATGAGCAGGCCGCCCTCGTTCGGCAGGTGCTCGCGCCCGTGCTTCTCCTGGCGGAAGTAGAGCTTGAAGAAGGGCACCAGGACCATGCGGACGATCCGGTAGATGATCGGGTTGACGCCGCTCGTGCGGGCGCGGTGATGAAGTGCCTGTGCGTCCATCGTCTGGGGTCAGGTACTCCGGGAGTCGACTGCCGTTACAGTCCTGCGTCCTATGGCGATCGACCGCGCACAGACCGCTCGTGGCGCCCTCGCCGGTGCCGTCGCGGCCGGTGTGTGGGCCGCCCAGCAGCCGCTGGACATCAAGGTGTTCGGCGTCCGCTACGACGACACCGAGCTGCTCGGCAAGGCGGTGACGCGCGGGCGCTTCTGGCGGCCGGCCGGCGTCGCGATGCACCTGCTGAACGGCGCGGCGTTCGGCGCGCTCTACAGCGCGGTCGCGCCGCGGCTCCCGCTCCCCTCCTGGGCGCGCGGCCCCGCCGCCGGTCTGGCCGAGCACGCGGCGACCTGGCCGGGCACCACGCTCATCCCCGCCCTCCACCCCGCCGCCGGCGACTTCCCGCCTTTGTTTGCTTCCCCGCGCGCGTTCGCGCAGGCCACCTGGCGCCACGCGCTCTTCGGCGTCGTCCTCGGCGAGCTCGAGCGCCGCCTCAACGCGCCGGAGGACCCGGCCCTCCCGTCGTACGAGGCCGTCGCCTCCACGAACGGCCACGGCGACCTCAACGCCGCCCTCTCGGGCACCCGCTGACGCCGCCCCGCCGCCCGCGCGGCGCGTAGACTTCGGCGCGCGCGCCGGTGTAGCTCAGTTGGTAGAGCACTCGATTTGTAATCGAAAGGTCAGGGGTTCGAATCCCCTCGCCGGCTCTGGGCGCTAGAGCGACGCGTGATCGAGTCCGTCCGACGCGTGGCTTGAAGACCGGGACCGTCGCTGCGGCGGTTGGTGTAGTCGGTGGTCAGTTCTGGTCCGCGGCCCCCAGAACCGTCCCATCGTCCCGGCGCGATCGACGGTGGGACGGTTGTGGGGGCTGGCCGGAGAAAGCGACCCATCGTCACGGCCCGATCGACGGTGGGACGGTTCTTCCGGCAGAGGCGGAAGAACCGACCCATCGTGCCGGCGGGCACGACGTTGGGTCGGTTTCTCCGGCCACGCGGCAGAACGGACCGACGGACCTTCGATCCCACCAACCGCCCCAGCGACGGCCCGAGCCCCAGCCAGAGAGCGGTAGAGCGCGCAGCGGGCCGAGCCGCGCGGCTAGAGCAGCGACTTGCGCGCGCCGATGGCGTAGCCGATGACGTTCGTCACCAGATGCACGCCGGTGGCGACCGCGACGATCTCGGCGGCGTCGCGGCCGCTCCACTTCCACACCGGACGCAGGAGCGCGAGGGACATGAACGTGAAGTCGGCCTGGTCGACGAGGGTGATCGCGATGCCGGCGGGATCGGTGCGCTGGGAGCCGGGCGGGATGTCGAGCTGGCGCTTGGCGAACGAGTTGGGCAGCTCGCCCGTGAAGACGCCGAGGCCGAGGAGCGCGCCGACGAGCAACGGGGACGTGGCCTCGATCTCCGCGGGCAGCCTCCGGCGGTACCACGCCGAGCGGCGCAGGGCGACGGACGCGACCGCCGGCCCGGCGGTCATGAAGATCGCGCCGCGGACGGTCTTGTTGGCGCCGAAGAGGCGCCGGCCGCGCAGCGTCCGCCCGCCATCGACGGGCAAGGCGGCGAGGCCGGGCAGGAGGTCCCACTTGAGGACGGGGGCGTGCGCGAGCGGCGCGCCGAGGACGGGGAGGAGCACCCACTTGGCGGACATGCGGCGCGCAAGCTAGCGCGTCCGGGTCCGCGCCCGGGGTGCGAGGGCGGAAGGTCCTAGTGGGCGCGCAGGGCGCCGCCGCAGTGCGGGCACGACGCGCGGTCGCCCACGCGGTCGGGAGCCCACAGGCGCAGGCAGAGACGGCAGATCTTGTTCACGACTCACTCATCGGTCGTGACGGCGGCCACTTGAGGACCGGACCGTGGCCCCCACCCGGCGGGCGCGCGGTTGGCGCGCGCCTCGCCGGACGGGTGCAGTGCCGTCGTCGTCCCTAGTGGGAGACGAGGGCGCCGCCGCAGTGCGGGCAGGCGGTGCGGTGAAGCACGCGGTCCTGGTCCCACAGCCGCAGGCAGCTACGGCAGATCATGCGAAGCATGGGCTGCTCCTTCTCAGTCAGAGGGAGCAGTGCTCGCGCGGCCCGCGCAGTCGGCGGGCCGGTTCGAGTCGGGCTCTGGTTAGAGCGTGGTGACGTTGACGGCCTTCGGTCCCTTGTCGCCGGACTCGGCGTCGTAGGAGACCTTGGCGCCCTCAGCGAGGGTCTTGAAGCCAGCGGCGTTGATCCCCGTGTGGTGGACGAAGAGGTCCTTGCCGCCCTCGTCCGGGGTGATGAAGCCGAAGCCCTTGTCGTCGTTGAACCACTTGACGGTTCCGGTGGCCATGAGAGGCACTCTCCTCGTGTGTGTGCTGCGACTCCGGAGATGCTCTACGGCGACTGCGGGCGCTGAACACTGCTTGATGTCGGGCACGGTGCCCGACCTGTCGAAGAGAAGACTACCGCGACGTCAAGCGACAAGTCCAGCGCAGTTCACGTCCTAGTCACCGGACTTGTCGGAGCCCTCGCCGGAAGCGGCCTTCCGCGCAGCCTCACGACGGTCCGCGGCCTCCTGCTTGAGGCGCGACTGGATGTCGTCGAACTCGGCCGACCGCTCCTGCGGGCTCTTGCCCTGCTTGCGCCCGAAGAGCCTTCCGGGCGGGGACTTCTTCTGTCCCTCCATCGGGACTCCTCACTGGCCTCCGCGGGTGCAACAGAGCCGCGCGCCCCGCGGGAGACCACGGACGGGTCGCGTGACGAAGCGTCCCCTCCAAGGTACTCCCCCGCGCGGCGCGGGGCGCCGACCGGCGCCCCGCCGGCCTCAGGTCAGCGCACGGCGGACCGGCGCGCGGCGGCCTTCGACGCGCGCTTGCGCGCCTTCGCCGAGCCCTTCTTGCCCTCCACCCGGAACGCCCCGCGCATGAACGGGTGGACGCGGCAGAAGAACGTGTACGTCCCCGCCTTCAGGTTCTTCGGCGTCTTCCACGTGTCGCGGTTGGCCGCCGCGGTGACCATCCGCGGCCCGAACCCGAGCTCGCCCGAGTCGAAGTCCACCGGCCCGTCCGCAAGCGGGTACGCGATGCCGGTCGTCCGGTTGCACGGCGCCTTGCAGGCGGTGATCGTGTGGTAGATCGGCTGCGCGTCGGAGTCGTCGTTGCGGAACGTGATCGACTGCCCCGGCCGCACGACCGGCGGCCGCGCCGCGGCACCGGAGGACGACAGGTCGCCGCGGGCGTAGACGAAGTCCTCGATCGGCACCGTCTTGGTCGTGGTGCCGGAGAGCAGCCGCCGCGCGTCGGGCAGGCCGCCCGACTTGCCGCCGTGGTTGTCGTTCTCGGGCAGGTGGCCGTGGGTGATCGCGCCGCGCGTGTCGATGTCCCCGCCGATCGCGTCCGTCCCGCCGTGGTCGAGGCCGTCGGCGTACCACGTCATCATGATCCCCATCGACTCGTACCAGGAGGAGCGGCGCGTGTCGTAGGTCGCGTTGATCGAGACCGTGTCGCCGGGCTGCAGCTGCACCCGCCAGTCCGGCTTGGCCGCCGTCATCGCCACGTCCCACGAGACCGCGCCCGCCGGCTCCCAGTACTTGGCCTCGGAGCGGAAGACCTCGCGTTTGGCCGCACCGCGCTGCACGAACATCGACGTGTGGAGCCCGCCCGGGTGGAGGTGGCCGGCGGTGCCGATCAGCGTCATCGGCTTGTCGACCTTGTGCTGCGCCCACGCGCCGACCTTCGCGCGCTCCTCCGCGGTCCGCACGTCGTCGGGGAACGTGTACTGGCCGTCCTTGCCGCCCCACTGGCGCTTGACGTCGAAGACCGGGTACGGCTTGAGGCCGGCGACGTCCAGCCACAGCGGCTTGGCCTCCTGCATCGACGCGGCGGCCGGGGACGACATCGGCACGAAGTCGATGTCGTAGGTGACGTACGCCGCATCCTCGTTGGGCAGCAGGTTGTGGATCATGTGGTTGAGCAGCCACGGATCCGACGGGTCGTACCGGTACCCGTAGCCCTTCGGGAACTGGAAGATCGTCTTCTCCTCGCCCGCCGCGAACGTCGGGTAGCCACGCATGAGCCACACCGCGTGGTGGAGGTGGAGCTCGTCGACGGGCGGCACCGAGCCGTCCGCGCGCTCGAGGTTCGGCGTGAAGCGCGTGATGTAGCCCGGCACCTTCGGCTTGAGGCTGTCGGCGGCCTGGACCTCGATCGAGTTCGCCCCCGGGATGATCTTCACCGGCCCGAACCGGTAGCGCAGGTGCTGCACGCCCTCGTACGGCACCGACGGGATCGCCTGCGGGATCTTCTCCGTCATCTGCGCGCCCGCGGGGGCGCTGAGGAGGACCGACAGGACGAGCGCTGAGGCCAGCGCGGCGAGCAGGCGGGGCAACGAGACTCCTGGGACGGGGAGCGGGAGGAGACGGACACGGGCGTGTGCGTCGGCCGGGAAGGTAGCGCGCCGTTCAGGCGCTGGGAAGAGCGTCCGATCACCCAGGGCACATGCGCGCTGCCATCTCCTTCGGCGCGATGATCCTGGTGACCCTCGCCGCGATGGTCGACCACGCCGTCGCCGCCCCGTACCTCCCGCCCGACGGCCGCGTCCTCCACGGCGTCGCCGGCGGCACGACCGTCGACCTCTTCGCCGCGCAGACCGGCAAGGCGCCGGCCGTCTTCCAGCTCTTCGTCGCGTGGGGCGACGCCGACTGGGCGTTCCGCCGCGCCGAGGCGCAGGACGGGCGGCTGATGCTCCACCTCTCGACCTACAACGGGCCGGGGACGAAGGAGCGGATCACGCCCGCGCAGATCGCCCGCGGCGACGGCGACGCGTTCCTCGAGCACCTCAACGAGAAGATCGTCGAGCACGGCGCGCCGGTCTACCTACGGCTCATGGCCGAGATGAACGGCCACTGGAACCCGTACAGCGCCTTCACCGCCGCCGGCCGCGCGAAGCCCAGCCACTCCACGAAGGACTTCGTCCGCGCCTGGCGCCACATCGCGCGCAAGCTCCGCGCGAACGGCGCGCAGGTCGCGCTCCAGTGGGTCCCGCAGGTCGCGGGCGCGCCCGACACCGCGGCGAACAGCCCGCGCGCGTACTGGCCGGGCGCCGAGTACGTCGACTGGGTCGGCACCGACTTCTACTCGAGGTTCCCCAACTGGGCGGGGCTGGAGCGCTTCTACACCCAGTTCCCCGGCAAGCCGTTCGTCTTCGGCGAGTACGCGGTGTGGGGCCGCGACGACCCGGGCTTCGTCAAGCGGCTCTTCGCGTGGTCGCGCGCGCACCCGCGCGTGCGGATGCTCATCTACAACCAGGGCTTCCAGCCCGACGGGCCGTTCCGCCTGAAGCGGTACCCGAGCAGCCGCCGGGCGCTCCGGGCGCTGCTCGGCTCGTCGCGCTACCCGGCCGCGTAGCCGTCGTCGCCGTCGAGGAAGACGTCCACCCGGACGCCGCCCTGGACGACGGAGAGCCCGCGCTCGTCCTGCCCCGGCACCCAGCCGGCCTCGATGAACGTCGCGCGGCGCAGGGCGATCGGCATCGTCGGCAGATCGATCCGCACGACGCCCGTGCCCGCGCGCTCGACCACGAGCGGCGCGACGGTCGGCTCGAGCGAGATGCCGGGCTCGAGGAAGGGGACGACGACGACGTCGCGGCCGCTCCACCCCTCCAGCACCTCCACCGCCTCGTCCCAGCGCAAAGCCGGCACGACGCTACTCGACCTCCTCGAGCACACGGCGCAGTCGCTCGGCGAGCTCCTCGAGCGGCATCCCCTTCTGCAGGTAGCCGACGGCGCCCGCGCGGAAGGCCGCGGCCCGGTCGCGCGCGTCGCTCATGCCGGTGTGCATGACGACGTGCAGCCCGGCGTCCTCGGCGAGGCGGCGGCACGCGGCGGCGCCCATCTCCCCCTCGCCCAGCCACCAGTCGAGCAGCACGAGGTCGGGCCGGCTCTCGCCGACCCGCTCGTAGGCAGCCGAGGCCGAGGCCACCGCGTCGACGGTGAAGCCCTCGGCCTCCAGGCCGTGCGTGAGCGCCATGCGCAGGTCGTCGTCGTCCTCGACGACCAGCACGAACGCCCGCCCCTCTCCGGCGAGTCTCGTGCTCAGGTTCCCCATGTTCCGTTGCACTCAGTGTGCTGGAACGCAGGGGAGCATGCGAACTGGCGGGCCCTAGCGCTTCTTCTTGACGGTGATCGTCATCTTCATCTCCTCGTGGAGCGTGCAGACGATCTTGTACGTCCCGGGCTTCGTGAGCTTCTTCTTGTACGTGAAGCCGGACGAGCCGGGCTCGGACTGGAACTCCTTGACGCCTTTGGGTCCCTTGCCGAGCTTGACGTCGTGGACGTCGCCGCCGCTCTCGGGCCAGGTCCACCGGACCGTCGTGCCGGGGGCCACGGTGACCTTGGCCGGGAGGTAGAAGTTGTCCTCGACGGCGACCTTCTTCGTGGTGCCGGCCGAGGCCGGCGCCGCCGCCAGGGCGACGCCGGCCAGCGCCAGCACGAGGATGGGCTTGCGGGAGTCCATGCCTACTTCAACGTCGTGGGGCCGTAGGACTTGCCCTCGGCCCAGTCGACGAGCGGCTCCATCCCGGCCTGCGCCGCGTGCGGATGCTGGATCCAGCCGGCGCGGTACTGCTTCTGGACCGCCCACGAGAGCATGAGGCCGATCGGCTCGCCGTTCTCGACGTTCTTGGCCGTGTTCGGGCAGGCCGGGTAGACCTCGGGCGCGGCCGGGACGGTCGTCATGACGCCGGTGTTGCCGCCGAAGCAGTTCCCGGTGCCGGAGCCGTTGTAGACCATGTCGCGGCCGTTCATGTCGGCCCCGCCCTTGTTGAAGGTGTTGCCGGAGACGATGTTGCGGTCCAGCGGCTGGTCGGCCGGGTTCTTGAGGAAGACGTTCGGCACGCCGATGAAACCGCCGAGCCAGTTGCCGTAGATCCGGTTGCCCTCGAACCGGTTGTCGCGGCCGCTGAGCAGGATCGCGCCGACGCCGGGCGGGTAGATGAAGTCCTCGTTGACGTTCGGCTTGTACGGCGCCTTCTGGTAGACGTCGAAGTTGTTCCAGTAGATGTCGTTGTCCCGGAACACGTTCTGCTCGTCGGGCGGGAACTTCTCGCTGTCGAGCGAGTTCGGCGCCAGGCCCAGCGCGTTGTTGAAGAACTTCGACTTCGTGATCGTCACGTAGCGCGAGTTCGTGCCGGTGTAGCCGACGACCGAGCCCCAGCCGACGACGTTGCGGATGATCGTCTGGACCGGCCGCGTCTGCTCGGGGGTCTGGCCGACGTAGTACGAGCCGTCCGCCGCGTAGTAGGAGAGCGAGTTGGTCATCGACCCGCCCTTGGCGTTGAACGCGTACAGGCCGTACGTGCCCGGGAGCTCGGCGATCAGCCGGTCCATCGCATAGCCGGTGACGTTGACGGCGAAGAAGCCGTTCGCCTTGTACCGGCGGGCCTTGATGCCGCGCATCGTCACGGCGTCGGCGCCGTTGACGGTGATGCCGTTCTGGCGCTTGTTCTCGCCCTCGAGGACGACCTTGTGCGGCTGCTTGACGTTCCCGACGAGCTTGATGAACCGGTGCTTGGCGCCCGCGACCTGGACGGACTCCTTGTAGACGCCGTCCGCGATCTTGACCGTGTCGCCGGGCTTGGCGGCGTTCACCGCGGCCTGGATCGTGCGGAACTTGCCCTTCTTGCTCACCTCGAGCGTCTTGAACGGGCCCTTCGGCTTCTTCTGCACGCTGCCGGGGTTGCTCGGCGGCGGGTAGTCCTGCTGCTGGGCGACGGCGGTCCCGGCGAGCGCGGGCGCGGCCAGCGCCAGCGTGGTGATGCCGGCGGCGACCTTCAGGCGGTGCTGCACGTGTCTCTCTCCCCCTCTTGCTCTCTGCTGCGTCAGGGCGTGACGTCGTACCAGCCGCTCATCCCCGCGTCCTGATGCGAGAAGACGTGGCAGTGGTAGAGCCAGCGGCCCGGGTTGTCCTCGGTGAACCGCGCGGTGATCGTCTCGTTCGGCCCGACGGTGGGCGTGTCGACGAAGTGGCCGCTGGGGTCCTTCCACCGGTGACCGTGGATGTGGAAGTCGTGGAACTCGTTGTCCATGCCCATCACGTGGATGGCCACGTCCTGGCCGACCTTGGCCTGGATCGTCGGCGTGTTGCCGGCGAAGGCCTTGCCGTTGATGCACTGGAAGGACCGCTTGAGCCCCGTGACCGGCGGCTGCATGACGTGCAGGAAGAGCAGCCGCTCGAGGTCCGGCGCCTTGGCGCCCTTCGGGTAGACGATGAGCCCGCCGAAGAGGCCGCGGAAGGTGTTGAGCGTGTGGTTCGGCCCGTGGTCGTGGTACGGCCAGACGCCGACGCTGTCGGGCGTCGCCTCCCACCGGTACGTGAACGACTCGCCCGGGCCGACGAAGCCGCCGGCGCGCGTGAAGTCGCCGAGGAAGGACCCGTCGTAGTCGGGGTTGTAGCGGACGCCGTGCGGGTGCATGGTGACCGCCTGCTCGAGCTCCTCGTCGGCGTTGCGGAAGTGGACGACGAGCAGGTCGCCGACCTCCGCGCGCAGCACCGGGCCGGGGATGCGGGCGGGCGCGAGCGGCGACGCCCAGCCGGACGTCATCTCCTGGTAGACGAACGCCTTGAACTTCGTGGGGCCGGCGACCTTCTCGCCGTGCCACTCGTCCTTGCGCTTGGGGACGATGTCCCAGTCGGTCGTCACGGCCTGGATCCAGTGCTCGCGGACGCGGCCGCCCGGCGCGGGCGTCGGTGTGGGGAACTGCTGGCTCGCGACGGCCGGGGCGCCGGCGGGCATGCCGGTGCCCGCCTGCGCGGCGAGCGCCTTCGGCCGCTTGACGTTGCGCGCGGCGGCGTCGGCCTTGGCGGCGTCGCCCGGCTCGCTGAGCACGACTTGCTTGCCGCCGATCGTGCACACGAACGCGGCGCCCGCGCCGATGCCCAAGAACCCACGGCGATCGATCCCTCGCTTCACAAGGCGGAAACGTAACGAGGAAGTTGGACGTTTGTCCAGTCTTTAGGTGCGGGGGTAGGGTGCGGCGCATGCCTGAGCGCACCCTCCGGGCCCGTGGCCGCGCCCGCCGTGAGGCGCTCCTGCGGGCCGCGCTGGAGGTGATCGGCGAGCGCGGGATCGGCGGCACGACGCACCGCGCGGTCGCCGCCGCGGCCGGCGTGCCGGTGGCGACGACGACGTACTACTTCGGCTCGATCGACGAGCTGCTGGAGGCGGCGCTGGAGCTCTACGTCGAGGACGAGATCGCCCGGCTGGAGGCGGTCAGCGCGCAGGTCGTGGACTTCGCGGGCAGCGCCGACGAGATCCTCGTGGCGCTGGCGGCGGAGCTGGCGGGCGGCGACAGCTCGGTCGCGCAGTTCGAGCTCTACCTGGAGGTCTCGCGCCGGCCGGCGCTGCAGCCGGTGGTGACCCGGGCGCTGTCGACGTACCGGGCGCTGGCCGAGGGGCTGCTGCGCCACGTCGGCCACCCCGAGCCGGCGCGGCTGGCGCCCTACGTGGTGTCGCTCGTGGACGGGATGGGCGTCCACCAGATCGCGCTTCCGGTCGCCGACCGGGAGGCGCTGATCGTCGAGGGGCTGCGCGCGCTGCTCGACCCGTGGCTGAGCCAGGCGCGCGCGGAAGCAGCTCCCTCAGCGTGATCCGTCAGCCGGCGAGGAACCAGTCGCCGTCGCGGCGGCCCAGCGTGAGCCGCTCGCCATCGGCGTCGAAGATCGCCTCGTCCTCGTCGGTGCCGGGCCGGTCCACGACCTGCACGAGCAGCAGGCGGCGTGGGTCGCGGCCCGGATGGCGCTCGGCGTAGGCGGCGCGGGCGGCCGCCTCCAGCGTCGAGCGCTCCCAGCCCTTGTCCTCGGCGTGCGCCTGCGCGAGGTGCTGGTCGGCCAGCTGCGCGCGCTCGCGGAGCGCGGCGTCCTCGGCGTCGTTGCGCCTGCCCTGGGCGACGTAGCCGCCAATCGCCAGCACGGCGACGAGCAGCACGACGACCACGATGACGATCGTCAGGATCATCTTTCTATCGTCGCACCGAGGTCCGAGCTTGCGAGGACGGAGGGGCGAAACACGTTCTCTCCCGCCCTACGCGGGGATCGCGCGGCCCTTGAGGTGCACGCCGACCTTGCGCTTGACGCGCTGGAGGGCGTTGTCGACCGTCTTGGTGTCGCAGCCGATCATGCCGCCGATCTCCTCGTACGAGCGCCCGTCGAGGTAGAGGGCGAGCACGCGCGACTCGAGCTCGGAGAGCGCGGTCGAGAGGCAGGCGACGAGGGCGTTGAGCTCCTCGGTCGAGATGACCTGGTTGACCGGGTCGTGGACGGTGGGGCCCGGGATGACCTCGTCGAGCGTCGGCTCGCCCTCGGGGGCGGACGCAGGAGACGAGGAGAAGCTGACGTACTGGTTCAGCGGCGTGTGCTTGTTGCGCGTCGCCGTCTTCACCGCCGTGATGATCTGCCGCGTGATGCAGAGCTCGGCGAAGTTGCGGAAGCTCGACTCGCGGTCCCACCGGTAGTCGCGGACGGCCTTGTAGAGGCCGACGAGACCCTCCTGGATGAGGTCGTCGGCGTCGCCGCCGGCGAGGAAGTACGACGACGCCTTGAGGCGGACGAAGCCGTAGTACCGGCGGACGAGCCGGTCGTATGCCGCAGCGTTGCCCTGCTTGGCCAGCGCGATCAGGTATCCATCGTCTACCTGAAGCTGACCTTGAGGGTTTGCGGAGAGTCGTGCCATGAGCGTGGTGGTCCTTTCCTGCCCTGTTTCCAGGCAGAACCGAGTGCTCAGTGGCGCGCTCCTCCCCTGGCGCCTACTGATGGGTGAGTACGTATGAAGAATGCGACATCAGCCTCGACGTGAGGTCGACGTCTGCGCAAGTTCTAGCGGGTCTGACGGAGTTCCGTCAACTCGTCCTGGTACGGACGGCCTCGTAGAGCAGGACGGCGGCGGTGGCGGAGACGTTGAGCGACTCGATCCGGCCACGCAGCGGGAGCGCCACGAGCTGGTCGCAGATTGACCGCACCCTCGGACGGATCCCCTTGCCTTCGGCCCCCAGCACGAGGATCACGCGCTCGTCGTACGCCACCTGCGTGTACGAGACGGGGCTCGAGCCATCCGCCCCGTAGACCCAGAACCCTTCCTCCTTGGCCTCGGTCAGGAAGTCCGCAAGATTCCGTGCACGGGCGATCTTGAGGTGCTCGACGGCGCCGGCCGACGCCTTCGCGGCCGCCGCGGTGACCTCCGCCGACCGCCGCTCGAGGATCACGAGGCCGGTCGCGCCGGCCGCCTCCGCGCTGCGGGCGATGGCGCCGAGGTTCTGCGGGTCCTGCACCTCGTCGAGGGCGACGATCAGCGCGTCCGGGTCGGCGAGCAGCTCCTCGGGCTCGACGTACGGGTACGGGCCGGCCTGGGCGACGATGCCCTGGTGGGCGTCGGTGCCGGCCTTCTCGGTCAGCTCGTCGGTGTCGAGGAGCTTGAGCGAGACGCCGTTCAGCCACGACTCGCCGGACGCGGCCTGGGTGGCCCACACGCGCTTGACCTCGCGCCGCCCGGCGCGGAGCGCCTCGTGGACGGGGTTGCGGCCGTAGATCAAGTCGCCGCGCAGGCGCGGTGCCTCGTCGGCCGCCGGGGCGTCGCCGCGCTGGGGCGCGTCG
>DATMVO010000408.1:0-2691 GCA_035563115.1 Solirubrobacteraceae bacterium | reverse complement strand
GACGCGGCGGCGCTGGACGAGGCGCTCGCGGGGCTGGCGGAGAAGCTCGCGCGGCGGATGGGCCGGTCGGGTCGCGAGGGGCGGACGGTGGTGCTGCGGCTGCGGTTCGGCGACTACACGCGGGCGACGCGCTCGCGCACGCTGGCCCGGGCGACGGCGTCCTCGGATGAGCTGCTCGCGGCGGCGCGGGCGATGCTGGGCGGGGCGATGCCGGCGATCGAGACGCGCGGCATCACGCTCGTCGGGCTGACCGTGACCAACCTCGTCGCGCCGGGCGGCGGGGAGCAGCTCACGCTCGGCCTCGATCTCGACGACGACGGTTCGGCCGGGGTCGTGCTGTGAGCCGCAGGATGAGGTCGCGCGACTCCGGCGGGCCGGGCCAGTGCTGCGTGACGAGCCCCGGGCCGGCGGCGCGGAGCACCGCGCGCAGCGCGAGCGCGACGACGATCGCGTCGTCGAGCTGGCCGGCGACCGGGATCATGTCGGGCACGAGGTCGATCGGCAGCGCGAGGTACGCGACGACCGCGCCGAGCAGCAGCTTGTGCCGGCGCGGGACCTGCGGCTCGGCCATCAGCCGCCTGAGCAGCACGACGCAGTCCGGGATCAGCCGGGCGAGCGCCTTGGCCTCCGGGCCGCGGCCGGCGATCAGGAGCGCGAGGACGAACGCGGCCCAGACGGCGAGCGTCACCCCGGCCGCGATCGCCGCCCACGCCCACGGGCTCATCCCGGTGCCGGCGCTCCGAGGAGGTCGGCGGTCCGCACAACTGTCGCGAACTCGCCGTGGAGGTTGGTCGCGGTGACGCGCGCGAGCTCCTCGGCGGGGACGATCGTGCCGTCCGGCGCCGCGCGGTCGAACGTGTGCGTCGCGTCGAGCGCGAAGAGCACCGTGTGGCCGAGGTTGCCGCCGACGCGCGCGGTCGTCTCGCAGCAGTGGTTGGTCGTGATGCCGCAGACGACGAGCCCGTCGAGCTCCTGCGCGCGCAGCCACGCGTCGAGGTCCGGCGTGCCGTGGAACGAGGAGTTGACCTGCTTGGTGACGAGCAGGTCGGGCTCGCCCGTGACGACGTCCTTGAAGTCGTTCCCCGGCTGGCCGGGCCGCAGCGTCGAGGCCGGCCCGGTCGAGTCGTGGCGGACGAAGACGACGGGGCGGCGCGCGGCGCGCCACGCCTCGATCAGCGCGGCGACGTTGCGCTCGCAGTCCGGGTTGTCGCGGCGGCCCCACGAGGGGTCGTCGAACGCCTGCTGGACGTCGACGACCACCAGCGCGAGGCGGTCCAGGGCTTCGGGGTCGGGGAGGCTCATCACCCCCCAGTCTGCGACAGGAGCCAGAGGGCCAGCGTCGTGAAGCCGACCATGACGCCGAGCAGCCAGTACTGCGACCGCACCGCCTTGCGCGCGCTCGAGAACGACACGAGCGCGCGATCGTGCGCGAGGATCAGGCCCGCGACGTGACCGGCGACCACGAACGCGACCTGCAGGTACCAGATCGTCGCCGAGCTGATGAAGTCGTAGTTGATCGTCCAGTCGCCCGTGCCGAGGAGGTCCTCACCGCGGCCGAGCGGGTCCGAGACGATGAAGCCGACCGCCTGCCCCTGGAAGAGCAGCAGGCTGACGTAGTGCGCGGCGACGTACGCGACGGCGATCGGGACGAGCGTGTGGACGAAGCCGCGCGCGAGCTCGCTGGTCGAGCGGCTGCGGTCGACCTGCTGCGCGCCCTTGACGCCGCCGAGGTAGAACGCGCCGACGATCCCGACGACGACGAGCATCGAGATCCCCTTCGCGAGCACGCCCGGGTCGTCGCCGACGAGGTCGGGGTAGACCGAGCCGGCCGAGAGGCCGTCGAAGGTGACGACGCCGATCATCACCGCGAGCAGCGCGACCGCGCCCGGGTAGGCGGGCCAGTGCGGCAGGCCCGACAGCAGCGTGCGGAGCCCGAGCCGGCCGTCGCGCGTGCCGACCGGCGACATGCGCGCGAGCAGGCCGAAGTAGACGTTGAACGCCTCGCCGCGCTCGAGCCACGCCTCGGTCCCGTAGAGCGCCATGCCGACCAGCGTCGCGGCGGTGTAGACGAGGGTCGCGACCGCGAGGTTGCTGGGGTCGCTGCCGTCCTCGGCGACGAGCTCCATACACCCGAACGCGAAGAGGCCCAGCGCGGCGGGCCAGTAGCCCAGGCGGTCGGGGTACGTGAGCGGCGCGGGCTGCTGCTTGAACACGCGCCCGGCGATCCACCCCGTCGCGCGGCCGATCGCCCGCCACGGGTTGAAGGCACGGAAGACGTCGCCGAAGATCAGCTGGACGGGCACGAGCGCGAGCCAGAAGACGACGTAGACGAAGGTCGGCGTGAAGTTGACCGCGACGACCTGCGCGCCCTCGAAGCCGGCGTAGACCGTGAGGACGAGGAGCGCGACGCCGATCGCGCCGGTGAGGAGCTGGAGCGGCGTCGCCGTGAGCGCGGCGGAGAGGCCGCGCGGGAGCGGCCGGTGGCCCTCCTCCTGCAGCCGCGGCTTCGGCCACAGGGTCGCGAGGGCGACGAACGAGACGACCAGGACGGCGGTCGCGCCCCAGGTGAAGAGCCAGTCGGGGACGGGCAGGTCGCCGCGGCCGGAGAGGCCGTGGGCGGACGCGGGCGCGGGGGCGGCGAGCGCGGCGGCGAGGGTCGCGGCGACTGCGGCGGGCGCGAGCGGGACGGCG
>DATMVO010000407.1:0-6883 GCA_035563115.1 Solirubrobacteraceae bacterium | reverse complement strand
CGCCGGCACAGGCGCCACGACGGCGCGCGCCGCCGCCGCGCAGCTCGCCACCACCCAGGCCCTTACCGCGCTGGAGGAGATGGTCGACTCCGCCATCGCCACCGCCGCGCCCGCCTGGGCGGCCAAGCGCCCCGTGATCCGCCGTCGCCCGCAGGAGCCCTGGCTCGACGCGCACGTACGCGCGCTCGACGCCCGCACCGCGCCGCCGCGTCGCTAGAGTCGCGGCCGGTATGGCAGAGACTGTCGGGTCAAGTCTGCGCGACGCGATCGAGCGCGCGCGACTCGGTGGGCCGGAGCGTCATCGCGCGAAGGCCGCCGAGCAGGGCAAGCTCCCCGTCCGCGAGCGGATCGCGCTCCTGGTCGACGAGGGCAGCTTCGTCGAGGACGCGCAGCTGGCGAACTGGGAGCAGGACGGCCTGGGCGCCGACGGCGTCGTCACCGGCGTCGCGATGGTGCAGGGCCGCCCCGTCGCCGTCATGGCCAACGACCCGACCGTGAAGGCCGGCTCGTGGGGCCCCAAGACGGTCGAGAAGATCATCCGCATCCAGGAGCGGGCGCTAAGCACCCGCATCCCGATGGTCTACCTCGTCGACTCCGCCGGCGCACGGATCACCGAGCAGGTCCAGATGTTCCCCGGCCGCCGCGGCGCCGGCAAGATCTTCCACACCGAGGTCAAGCTCTCCGGCCTCGTCCCGCAGGTCTGCGTCCTCTTCGGCCCGTCCGCCGCGGGCGGCGCGTACATCCCCGCGTTCTGCGACGTCGTGATCATGCGCGACGGCAACGCCTCGATGTACCTCGGCTCCCCGCGTATGGCCGAGATGGTCATCGGCGAGAAGGTGTCGCTGGAGGAGATGGGCGGCGCGCGGATGCACACCGGCGTCAGCGGGTGCGGCACGCAGCTCGTCAAGACCGACGAGGAGGGGATCGCGCTCGCGCGCCGCTGGCTCTCCTACTTCCCGACGAACTGCTTCGAGCCGGCGCCCCTCGGCGAGCCGAAGCAGCCCGCGTCCGACACCCCGATCCGCGACCTGATCCCCGCGGACGAGAACAAGCCGTTCGACATCAAGCTCCTGATCGACTCGCTCGTCGACGCGGAGTCGTTCCTCGAGGTCCACCCGCGCTGGGCCAAGGAGCTGGTCGTCGGCTTCGCGCGCCTGGACGGCAAGCCGGTCGGCCTCGTCGCCAACCAGCCCAAGCAGAAGGGCGGCGTCCTCTTCGTCGACTCCGCCGACAAGGCCGCGCACTTCATCTGGCTCTGCAACGCGTTCGGGATCCCGCTGCTCTTCCTCGCCGACGTGCCCGGCTTCATGATCGGCACCGCGGTCGAGCGCCAGGGCATCATCCGCCACGGCGCGAAGATGATCGCGGCGGTCTCCGAGGCGACCGTGCCGAAGCTCTCAGTGGTCATCCGCAAGGCCTACGGCGCCGGCCTCTACGCGATGGCCGGCCCCGCGTTCGACCCGGACGCGTGCATCGCGCTCCCCAGCGCGAGCATCGCGGTCATGGGCCCGCAGGCCGCGGTCAACGCCGTCTTCTTCAACCAGATCCAGGCGATCGAGGACGAGGACGCCCGTGCGGCGAAGGTCGACGAGCTGCGCCGCACCTACGCCGAGGACATCGACGTCCTCCGCCTTGCGTCAGAGCTCGTGGTCGACGCGGTGATCGAGCCCGAGGACCTGCGCGCCGACGTCATCCGGCGCTTCGCCGTCGCCGCGGGCAAGTCCCGCGACTGGCCGGCGAAGGTCAACCCCGTCCACCCGGTGTAGCGCGGGCCCGGCGGTCCGCGCCCGGGCTACGCGGACGCCGGGATCGCGACCGCCGGCGCGGGGAGGAGCCAGCGGCCGTCCTCGAGCCGCCGGAGCCGGCCCTCGGCCTGCAGCTTCGTCAACGCCAGCGAGACGGTCGGGCGCCGGGCGGCCACCAGCTGGCCGAGCACCTGGTGCGTGACCGGCAGCTCGAGCGTGAGGCCCGCGGAGGTCACCCGGCCCCAGCGCGAGGCGGAGTGGCCGATGAACGCGGTCACGCGGTCCTCCACGCGAGGAAGCCCGCGGATCGTCGCGAGCACGTGCTCCTCGTGCTGCGCGTCCAGGAGCCGGCGCGTCCAGCCGAGCGCGAGCTGGGGCCAGCGACGGATGGCGAGCAGCATCCGGCCGTCGACGACCGCGACGTCGACCGGCGTGCGCGCCTGCCACCTGCTGGAGCCGTCGGCCAGGCGGCGCGCGTCGAGGATGTCGCCGGGGCCGTGGAGCTGCGCGCAGCACTCGCCGGCGACGCGCTCGTCGCACGTCAGGAGCCCGTCGGTGACGAGCAGCGCGACGGCGCGCTCGAGGCCCGGAGGGGGCGACCAGGGGCCGCGACCCAGGTGCAGGACGTTCACGTGGAGCTCGCGTCGCAGGGCGTCCAGCTGCGTCGCGTCCATCCCGGCCGCGAGATCGCCGTCGACGTCCACGAGCGGCATCGCGCGAACGCTCGAGCGGCCCGCCTCGGTCAAGAACGTGGCCGGCCGGCCTGAGGTGGCGACGGGCTCGAGCGTCCTCATGCGGCGTGCTCCGTCGTGCCGACGGCGAACGGCAGCGTGTGGTCCAGGCCGCAGATGCGGAAGATCGCGTGGACCGGTTCCGGGCCGGGCAGGATCGTGAGGCGCACCCCGGCGTCCGTCGCGCGGCGGTGCGCTTCGAGCATCAGCCGCACGCCGGTCGAATCGAGGAACGTCAGCCCCGTCAGGTCGACGAGCACCTCCTCGGGCCGCGCGTCGAACGCGCTCGCGAAGGCGGTGCCGGCGGCGTCGGCGGCGGCGAGGTCGAGCTCGCCGGTGCAGGTCACGACCTGGGCGGTCGCGCTCCCGCTGGAACGGAAGCCGAAGAGCGGTGTGGCGGTGGGCAAGGCAGGGTCGAGCATCGGGAGTCCCTTCGAATTGGATCTCCAGGCTCGGCTCCGACGGCGCTGCTGTCCGTCCGGGCTGTGACCTGCATCTGCGCTGAGACGGCGGCGTGGTCACGCGGCGCCGTCCCAGTCGTCAACGGTAGCGCGAGATGGGCGCTCTGTGTGGCAGCGGAAGGTCTTCGGCGGCGCCTTCGGCGAGCTCGGTCCGCGACGGGTGCGGCGATCCGGCGGGGTGGAGCACGAAGAGCTCGACCGAGAGGCCGTCGACGACGGTGTCCATCCCGCTGATGAACGCGCGGACCTTGCGGCCGGTCAGACGCTCGATCGGCTCGCACAGCTCCTTCGTCGAGGCGTACTGGAAGAACATCCGCGTCTCGCGCAGGCGCTCGTGCTCCCCCATGTCGACGAGGTTGCGCTCGGCCGGGGTCAGCGTCTCCTCCAGGATCGTGACGATGGTGTCCGGGCCGGCCCACTCGGTCCGGGCGCGCGTGGGCCCGCGGCCGAACTGCTCCTTGAACAGCCGCACCATCTCGTTGGAGATCGCCTGGAGCAGGGGACGGTCCGCCTGCCCGCCCCGGCCGGCGTCGGGCGGAGAGGTCGTCACGGGCGATCCTGCGTGGTCGGCGGGCGGTCCTGCGGCACGGGGCACTCCTCGAAGTCACGATCTGGCGCTTCGAGGGGACGCGCGGTGCCTGTCACAGCCCACGGCCTTCCTCGCGGAAGAGGCACCCGCCGGAGTGTTCAACACCAGCGAGCGGGCGCCCAGGATAGCCCGGCGCGCCGGACGGGACGTCCTCCATCGACGCGTTGGAAACCGGCAGCGTCGATTCGCAACATCCCGACGCGGTAGGAGTAGACTGATCGCGTCGGCCTCGGGCTCTTTCAGTGCCCCATTCCCGGAACCGGCTTTTCCCTCGGGGTGCAGAAGGGCGGTTCCCATGTCCGCCGATCAGCAGGAAGCGCCGCACGCGTCGGTCGAGGTCGCCATCTCCACCGAGATGGTCCGGCTGTACAAGAACCAGTTCGGCCGCGGGCCGACCCGCGCGCGGACGGAGTGGGCGGGCGGCGACGCCATCCTCACCATCCTCGAGGACACGCTGACGCCGGCGGAGCGCAACCTCGTCGAGATGGGCGAGCACGAGCGCCTGCGCGAGACCCGCATGTTCTTCCAGTACGCGACCGTCCGCGAGTTCTGCGAGCCGGTCGAGCGGCTGACCGGCCGGAAGGTCCGCGCGTTCATCAGCGGGATCGACACCGAGGCCAACGGTCTGGCCACGGAGCTGTTCGTCCTGCACCCGGCGAGGTCCAGCGCCCCTTCCAGGACGGTCACCGCCGAGCCGCGCGCGGGGTCTGCCGGCGTCGACGGCGGCGGCCGACGCTGAGCAGCGGTCAGACCGTGCCGACGACGCGGTCGCGCCCGCCGCGCTTGGCCTCGTAGAGCCGCGCGTCGGCGACGCGCGAGAGGGCGGCGGCGTCGTCGCCGCTCGCCACGCCGGCGCTGGCGGTGACGGCCAGTCCGTCCGCCACGCGCTGCCACGACTCGGCCCGTAGCGCCGCGAGGAGCCGCTCGCACACCGCGCGGGCCGCCGTCTCGTCCGTCTCGGGCATGACGAGGACGAACTCCTCGCCGCCCGAGCGCACCACCGTGTCCGCCGGCCGCATGACCGCGCGCAGCAGCGCCGCGGTGCGGACGAGGACCTGATCACCCGCCGCGTGGCCGAGGTCGTCGTTGATGCGCTTGAAGTGGTCGAGGTCGAGGATCGCGATGCTCACCGGCGCCGGGAGCGGCGCGGCGAGGACGGCGTTGAGGTGGCGCCGGTTGTGCAGGCCGGTGAGCGGGTCGCGCAGCGCCTGCTCGCGCAGCTGCGCCTCGAGCCGCTCGAGCTGCCCGTTGCGCACCGCCAGCTCGACGTGCGCCTCGGCCAGCTCCGCGTGCGCGCGCTCCAGCTCGGCGTTCGCCTGCTCGAGCTCGCGGTTCTTCTGCGCCAGCGCGGCGGCCTCGTGACGCGCGGCCTTCGTCTCCTGCGTCGCGCGCTCGAAGCCGAGCTGCATCTCGGTCAGCTCCTGCAGCGTCCGGCGCTCCAGCTCGGCGCCGCGGGAGAGCGCGTCGTAGGCGTCCTCGACCCGGCCGGCCTCGCGCAGCGCCGTCGCGACGGCCTCCAGGATCATCGACCGCGCCTGCGGCACCCGGTCACCCAGCCGCGCGACGGCGCGCTCGCCGCACGTCTGCGCGTCGTCGGTGTGGCCGAGCGCGAGGAGCGCCTGGACCTGGAGCCGGGTGGTGACCGCGAACAGGTAGGGGTGCGGCTCACCGTGCGTGATCAGCAGCTCGAGCGCGTGCTCGGCGTCGACGAGCGCGTCGACGGGCCGGTCGGTCCGCATCCGCAGCTCCGCGCGCGTGCAGTGCAGCGTGCCGAGCGCGACGCTGTTGGCCGGCGCGAGATCCTCGGCGATCGCGATGCCGCGCGACAGCTCGTCGTCGGCGCCGTCGACGTCGCCGGTGTCCATCAGGTAGTGGGCGATGTCGTTGCGCGAGACCGCGATCTGCCAGCGGTCGCCAGCGGCGATGGAGAACCGGAGCAGCTCGTGCAGCTCGCCGATGAAGCCGGGCGCGCTGAGGTTGCCGAGCACGAGGCAGGCGGCGCGGCGGGCGAAGATCCGCAGATCGCGCGTGCCGATCCGCTCGCCGATGTCGATCGTCGTCCACGCCTGCTGGAGCGCCTCGGTGTAGGAGCCGGAGAAGAAGCTCAGCTGCGACTTGAGCCCCGCCGCCTCGAGCCGGGCGGCGTCGTCGTCGGCGCGCTCGGCCAGCCGGTCGGCGTCCGCGCCGCGGGCGAACGCGCCGCGCAGGTCGCCGCGGTTGAGGCTCACCAGCCCCTGGACGACGAGCGCCCGCGCGCGCAGGGCGTCCAGGCCCAGGGTGCGGGCGACCGCCTCGCAGTTGACCGCCGTGGCGACCGCGCCGTCCGGGTCCTCCCAGTGGTCGTGGCGGGCCAGGTCGAGCGCCGCGGCGACGCGCGGCGCGTCCCAGCCCGTGGTCTCTTGCGTCGAGGCGGCCATCGCGGACGTATCGGTCCGGCATGGTCGCAGGTTGAGCGGCGGAGGTCAGGCGGCGAGCGGCTGCGCGACGGGTTCGGCGAGCAGGCGCGCGAACCGCGGTCCGTTGCCTACTCCGGCTTCGGTGGAGGGTTCTCGCCGACGAAGCTCTCGACGACGAACGCCACCTGGCCGGCGGGGATCGTCAGGCGGACAGTCCAGGCGCCGCCGAGCTCCTGGCGGAACGAGTGCTGCAGGCCGGCGCCGGTCAGCGCCGCCTCGTGCCGCGACGCGAGCTCGTACCCCGACGCGCCCTCGTACGTGACGTCGACGCCGAACCGGGTGTCGTCCAGCGGCCAGATCGTCACGCGATCGGGCTTCGGGCTGGGCGGGAGGTCGGGCGTCTGCGGCGTCAGCGCGTCCATGGCGGGCGGGGAGGTGGGTCGGCACGGCGTCGCGCGGGCGCGAGCATCCCTCTGCCCCTGCGGACGAACCAACGATCCTTGCGCAACGCTACCGATCTGACGCGCGCTTGCCGACCCCTGCGAGCGCGCTTGCAGCGCTCGCAGGGTCTTCGCTCGGGCTACTTGACGCGGAAGGTCCTCTTCGCGGTGGTGGTGCCGGCGGTGACGGTGAGGCGGTGGGTGCCGCGGGTGCGGAGGGCCTTGGCGGGGAGCTTGATCGTGAGGATGCCGGCGGCGCTGGCGGTCTTGGTGGTGGTGCCGGTGGTGGTCCAGCGGCGGCCCTTGCGGCGGGCGATGGTGACCTTGACGTTGGCGGGCGCGGTGAGGCGGAGGGTGAGCGTGGCGGGCTTGCCGGCGCGGAGGGTGCGCGGGGTGAGGGTGAGGGCGGTGAGGCGCTGGATGGGGCGGGTGGTGGTGCCGCGGCCGGGGGCGGGCTGCGGCTGGGGCTGGGGCGTGGAGCCGCCGACGCCGGTGGCCGGGGGCTTGGCGGCGCCGTCGTC
>DATMVO010000406.1:0-18896 GCA_035563115.1 Solirubrobacteraceae bacterium | reverse complement strand
TCGCCGCCGCCCGCACGCGCCCCGACGGCGTCCGTGGTCGCGGCGGCGTCGCGGTCGCGGGCGGCGAGCATCGGGTCGAGGACGACGCCGCCCGGGATGCCGAGCTTGCCGGTGCGGACGGAGAGGATCGCGTCGAGCGGCTCGTCCTCGGCGACGCGGCGCCCGCCGAGCACACGGGTGACGACCACGCCGCGGGCGGCGATCCGGACCCACGCGACCGCCCCGATCGCGAGCGCGAGGAACGCGACGCCCGGGACGTAGAGCGGCTCGGCGTCGAACGTGCCGGCGACGACGATCAGGACCGCGCCCAGCGCGCCGAGCCCGGCGGCGGGACGGGCGCTGGAGACGACGGGGGGTGCGGAGGTGGCCATGTGCGCGGAAGCGGGGAACGGGGCGCGGGTGGGGTTGCGCCGGGTGGCGCCGGTGCGGTGGAGCTAGAAGGCGGGGGTGTGCGCGAGGGCGTCGGCGACGACCTCGTCGGCGGTGGCGTCGACCGCCTCCGGCGCGAGGACGAGGCGGTGCGAGAGCACCGGCTGCGCGAGCGCCTGGACGTCGTCGGGCAGCGCGTGGTCGCGGCCCTGGAGGAGCGCGCGGGCCTTCGCGGCGCGGAGGAGCATGAGGCCCGAGCGGGGCGAGGCGCCGAGCTCGAGGCGCGGGTCCTCGCGCGTGCGCTGCAGGACGCCGACGACGTACTGGCGCAGCGGCTCGGTCGCGCGGACGCGGTCCGCGGCGCGCTGGGCCATGAGGACGTCCGCGGCGCTCGCGACCGGCTCGACGGTCGCGACGCGGTCGCCCATCTCGTGCGCGAGGAGCATCGCCGCCTCGGCGGCGGCGGTCGGGTAACCCATCGACAGCCGCATCATGAAGCGGTCGACCTGCGCCTCGGGCAGCGGGTACGTGCCCTCGAACTCGACCGGGTTCTGCGTCGCGAGGACGAGGAACGGGCGCGCCAGCTCGTGCGTGTGGACGTCGACCGTCACGCGTCGCTCCTGCATGCACTCCAGCAGACCCGACTGGGTCTTCGGTGACGCGCGATTGACCTCGTCGACGATGACGATGTTCGAGAAGATCGGCCCGGGCCGGAACTCGAACCGGCCCTCGCGCTGGTTGTAGATGTTCGTCCCGACGACGTCGGCCGGCAGCAGGTCGGCGGTGCACTGGATGCGCGCGAACGCGAGGTCGATCGAGCGCGCCAGCGCCCGGGCGAGCGTCGTCTTGCCGACGCCCGGGAGATCCTCGATCAGGACGTGCCCTTCGGCGACCAGCGCGACGAGCGCGAAGTCGAGCATCTCGTCGCGCACCTCGACCGCCCCGCGGACGTTGGCGGCGATCCGGGCGGCGACGTTCGCGATCGCGGCGAGCTCGTCGTCGCCGACCCGGTCGGGTGCGGCGTCGAGGCTCACGCGCCGGCCGGGTCGAGTGCCTGGCCGCGCAGCGCGACGACCTCGTCGAGGATCGCTCGCGCGATGTCGCGCTTGGGGGCGCGCGCCACGGGCGTCTCGTGCGATGCGGTCACGATCGTGACCTCGTTGTCCGTCGCGTCGAACCCGATGTCCGCCCGCGAGATGTCGTTCACCACGATCGCGTCCAGCCCCTTGCGCTTCAGCTTGTCACGCCCGTACGCGAGAGCACCATCGCCGTGTTCGGCCGCGAACCCCACGACGGTCTGCCCCGCGCGCCGCGCGCCGGCGAGCTCGCTGAGGATGTCCGGCGTGAGCTCGAGCTCGACGCGCATGGTGTCCTGGCCTGCGGACTTCTTGATCTTGTGATCCGCAGCTAAAGCGGGCCTGAAGTCGACGACCGCGGCAGCCATCAGGAGAACGTCCGCGCGCCCGAACGCGCCGACCGTGGCGTCGCGCAGCTCGGCCGCGGTCTGCACGTCGACGTACGTCACGCGCGGGTCGCGCGGGAGCTCGACATTGGCGGCGACGACCGTCACGTCCGCGCCGAGGTCCGCGGCGACCTCCGCCAGCGCGAGACCCATGCGGCCCGAGGAGCGGTTGCCGATGTAGCGGACGGAGTCGATCGGCTCGCGCGTGCCACCCGCGGTGACGAGGACGGAGAGCCCGTCGAGCGGCCCCGCCCCGGCGGGCGGCGCAAGGAGAGACTCGACCGCGGCGAGGATGGAGGCGGGTTCGGGGAGGCGGCCGTCGCCGTGCTCGCCGCGGGAGGCGAGCGAGCCGGAGTCGGGCTCGAGCACCGTGACGCCGCGCGCGCGGAGCGTCGCGACGTTGGCCTGCGTCGCCGGGTGATGCCACATGTGGTGGTTCATCGCGGGCGCGACGAGGACCGGGCAGGTCGCGGCGAGCGCCGCGGTGGTGACCATCGAGTCGGCGAAGCCGGCGGCGAGCCGCGCGAGCGTGTTGGCCGACGCCGGCGCGATGACGTAGACGTCGGCGTGGCCGACGAGCGCGAGGTGGCCGATCGGCTCGTGCGACGGCGGCGGGTCGCCGGGGTAGGCGCCGCGCATCGGGTCCGCGTCGAACTCCGACGTCAGGACCGGCGCGCCCGTGATCCCCTCGAAGGTCGCACGCCCGACGAACCGCTCGCTCGCCGGGGTCTGCACGACACGGACCGCATGCCCGGCCTTGCCGGCCAGGCGCACGAGCTCGACCGCCTTGTAGGCCGCGATCCCCCCGCTGACGCCGAGCAGGATGCGCGCCATGGGAACTGCTCCTAGCGGTACGTGTACTTGATCTTGCCGGCGGCGACTTCCTCGAGCGCGATCGTGAGGTAGTTCTTGGAGCCGGACTCGACCATCGGCGGCGGGAACTCGTCGAACGTGCCCTCGCCGAGGTTGTGGTAGTACGAGTTGATCTGACGCGCGCGCTTGGCAGCGACGAGCACGGAGGCGTAGTTGGAGTCGACGTGCTCGAGGAGCTTGTCGAGGCGCGGGGAGATCATGGCCCTCAGTGTAGAGCGGTGCGGACGACCCGCTCCAGCTCCCCGACCGCGTCCTCCAGGCGGTCGTTGCACACGCGGTGCGGGAACTCGCTCTTCGCTGCCAGCTCCTCGCGCGCGACCGCGAGCCGGCGCGCGACCGCGTCCGCGTCGTCGGTCCCGCGCCCGACTAGACGCGCGCGCAGCGCGTCCTCGGACGGCGGCTCGATGAAGATCTGCACGGCGTCGGGCATCGTGGTCCGCACCTGGCGGGCGCCCTGGACCTCGATCTCCAGCACGACCGGGCGCCCGGCGGTGACGCGCGACTCCAGCTCGGAGCGCAGCGTCCCGTACCGGTTGCCCGAGTACTCGGCCCACTCGACGAAGTCGCCCGCGTCGACGTGGCGGGCGAACTCCTCGTCGGAGAGGAAGTGGTAGTGCTCGCCCTGGGTCTCCCCCGGGCGAGGGCGGCGGGTCGTCGCCGAGACCGAGAGGTCCAGCTCGGGCACGCGCTCGCGCAGTGCGCGGATGAGCGTGCCCTTGCCGACCCCCGAGGGCCCGGTGATGACGAAGACCTTCGCGTCCAACGCGCGCTTCAGCTCGGCCGCGAAGGGCCTAGCGGCGCAGCATGGAGACGAGCTCCCCGCGCTGGCGCTCGGAGAGGCCGCCGATGGTCTTGCTCGGCGAGATCCGGCACTGGACCAGGATCTTGTTCACCTTCACCCGGCCGTACTTCGGCACGGCCAGCAGCATGTCGAACACCTTGGCCGTCTCGAGGTACTCGGGCGGATCGAGGAGGAGGTCGTGGATCGAGGTGCGGCCCGCCTTGAGATCGCGCTTCAGCGTCGCGCGCTTGGTGCGAATCTCGTTCGCTCGCTGCAGCGCGTCCATGCGCTGGACCAGTGATCGTTCGGGGGCCGCCGAGTGCTTGGAAGGCGAGTTCGTTGCCGGCGGCATGGGCGGCGACTATACCCGGCTCGCATGCCCCTGCAAGCCGACGTCCCGAAAGATCCCTCGACCTGAAGTCCAGCTTGAGATGCGTCCAGACTGCTCGACGGTAGATCGTCGATTTGCAGCAGTTTTTGCAGCCCCTACGGCGCCGTGCCGACCGCGTCGGCGACGCGCTCGAACCCTTCGGCACGAGCCCGCGCGGCCACGCCGGAGGCCAGCTGTGAGGCGGTGCACGGACCGCCGTAGACGAAGGTCGTGTAGACCTGGACCAGCGTCGCGCCTGCCTTGATCCGGGCCCACGCGTCGTCGGCGTCCGAGACCCCGCCGGCCGCGATCAGCAGCAGCTCGTCGCCGACCTTGGCGCGCAGCCGGCGGAGCACGGCGAGCGACCGGTCGCGCAGCGGCGCGCCGCTCAGCCCGCCTGCGCCGACGGCCTCGACCTCAGGTGGAGGCGTCGCGAGACCGGTTCGGGCTATCGTCGTGTTCGTGGCGACGATCCCGTCGAGTGACAGCTTCAGCGCCAGGTCGGCCACCGCGTCGACGTCGTCGTCGGAGAGGTCCGGCGCGATCTTCAGGACCACCGGCTTGCCCTCCGCCGCGGCGCGCACCGCCACCAGGATCGGCTCGAGCCGCTCGACCGCCTGCAGGTCGCGAAGACCGGGCGTGTTGGGCGACGAGACGTTGACCGCGACGTAGTCGGCGAGCGGCGCCAGGGCGCGCGTCGCCGCGACGTAGTCGTCGACGGCCCGCTCCTCCGGCGTGTCCTTGTTCTTGCCGACGTTCGCGCCGACGACCTCGCCGCGGCGCCGCCGCAGGCCGTCCACGGCGACGTCCGTCCCCCGCCCGTTGAAGCCCATCCGGTTGACGAGCGCGCGGTCGGCCGGGAGGCGGAAGAGGCGCGGCTTGAGGTTGCCCTCCTGTGGGCGCGGCGTGACCGTCCCGATCTCGACGAACCCGAAGCCGAGCGCGGCGAGCTGGCGGAACCCTTCCGCGTTCTTGTCGAACCCGGCGGCGAGGCCGATCGGCGACGCGAGCTCGCGGCCGAACGCGCTCACCCGCAGCGCCGGGTCCTTCGGGACACACGCGCGTGCGCAGAGCGCGCGTAACGGCGCGAGGGCGAGCGCGAGCCGCAACCCGCCGAACGCCACGTGGTGCGCCGTCTCGGCCGGCAGACGGAACAGGAGCGGCCTCAGAACGCGCGTCCAGAGCATCGCCCCGGACGCGCGCGAGGCCACGGATCCGCCGGGCGCGCGAGATGCGGCGGGAGGGTCACTCCCCGCCTGACGCGCGCTGGGCGGATTCGCGGTCACGCCGGCGTCGTGGTGGCGTGGATCTCCTGGAGCGAGAGCACCTCGGCGGGCCCGCCGCGCTGGGCGGCGAGGATCGCGCGGGCGGCGGCCATGCCGGAGGACATCGTCGTGATGCACGGCACGCCGGCGGCGACCGCGGCGCGGCGGATCTCCGCCCCGTCCGACCGCGCGCCCGAGCCCGTGGGCGTGTTGATGACGAGGTCGATCTCGCCGCTCTCGATCGCCTCGACGATGTGCGGCGAGCCCTCCGCGACCTTGTTCAGCGCGTCGCACGGCACGCCGATCCCGCGGATCGCCTGGGCGGTGCCGCGCGTGCCGACGATGCGGAAGCCCGCGTCGTGGAGCATCGCGGCGATGCCCTGAGCGGCGGTCTTGTCGCTGTCGGTCACCGTGAGGAAGACCGTGCCGTGCGTCGGCAGCGCGCTGCCCGCCGCGGCCTGCGCCTTGGCGAACGCCGTCGGGAAGTCGCGCGCGACGCCCATCACCTCGCCGGTGGAGCGCATCTCCGGCCCGAGCACCGCGTCCGCCTCCTTGAAGCGGTCGAACGGGAGCACGGCCTCCTTGACGCTCACGTGCGAGCCGGCCATCGGGTCCTCCGGCAGATCCAGGTCCGCCAGCTTCTCCCCCAGCATCAGCCGGCACGCCATCTTCGCCAGCGGCACGCCGACCGCCTTCGAGATGAACGGCACCGTCCGCGACGCGCGCGGGTTGGCCTCGATGACGAACACGCGACCGTCGGCGACCGCGTACTGCACGTTGATCAGGCCGACGACGCCGAGCTTGAGCGCGATCGCCTGCGTCTGGCGCGAGAGCTCCGCGAGCATCTCCGGCCCGAGCGAGTGCGGCGGCAGCACCTGGGCGGAGTCGCCCGAGTGGATGCCGGCCTCCTCGACGTGCTGGAGCATGCCGCCGATCCACGCCTCCTCGCCGTCACAGAGGGCGTCGACGTCGACCTCCACCGCGTTCTCCAGGAAGCGGTCGAGGAAGATCGCAGCGCCGTCCTTCGGCGCCTCGCGCTCGAGGTAGTCGGCCAGGCCGTCGCGCGAGTAGACGATCTCCATCGCGCGGCCGCCGAGGACGTACGAGGGGCGGACGAGCAGCGGGAAGCCGACGCCGTCCGCGGCGTCCAGCGCCTCGTCGACCGAGTGCGCCGTCGCGTACGGCGGCGCCTGGAGGCCGAGCTCGTCGAGCAGCGCGCTGAACCGGCCGCGCTCCTCCGCGAGGTCGATCGCGTCGACGCTCGTGCCGAGGATCGGGACGCCCGCCTCCTCCAGCCCCTTCGCCAGCTTCAGCGGCGTCTGGCCGCCGAACTGGACGATGACGCCCTCCGGCTTCTCGACCGCGACGACGCCGAGGACGTCCTCCAGCGTGAGCGGCTCGAAGTAGAGCCGGTCGGAGGTGTCGTAGTCGGTCGAGACCGTCTCGGGGTTGCAGTTGACCATCACCGCGTCGCGCCCCGAAGCGCGCACCGTCATCGCGGCGTGCACGCAGCAGTAGTCGAACTCGATCCCCTGGCCGATCCGGTTCGGGCCCGAGCCGAGGATCATCACGGACGCGTTCGTGCCGCGCTCGACCTCGTCGTCCTTCGTCCGCTCCCAGCCGCTGTAGAAGTACGGCGTGCGGGCCTCGAACTCGGCGGCGCAGGTGTCGACGGCCTTGAACGTCCGCTCCCCCGCGAACGCCGCGTCGGGGTTGGTCGCGAGCGCGCGCAGCTCGTTGAGGAACCACGGGTCGATCCCGGTGCGCTCGCGCACGACGTCGGTCCCCACGCCGCGGCGGAAGACCTCGAAGAGGACGTCGTACCGGTCCGCGGACGGCGTCTCCAGCCGCTCCAGCAGCTCCTCGTCGGTGCCGCTCACGTCCGCCTCGCGGTCCAGCTCGCGCGAGCGCATCGCCTTGCCGAACGCCTGCTGGAAGGTCCGGCCCATCGCCATCGCCTCCCCCACGCTCTTCATGTGCGTGGTCAGCTCGGCGTCGGCGCCCGCGAACTTCTCGAACGCGAACCGCGGCCACTTGACCACGACGTAGTCGATCGTCGGCTCGAACGCGGCCGGCGTCGCCTGCGTGATGTCGTTGTCGATCTCCTCCAGCGCGTAGCCGACGGCCAGCCGCGCGGCGATCTTCGCGATCGGGAACCCGGTCGCCTTCGACGCCAGCGCCGAAGACCGCGACACGCGCGGGTTCATCTCGATGACCAGCACCTCCTCGGTCTCCGGGTTGACCGCGAACTGCACGTTCGACCCGCCCGTCTCCACGCCGACCGCGCGGATGACCTGGAAGGCCTGGTCGCGGAGCTTCTGGTAGAGCCGGTCGGTGAGCGTCTGCTGCGGCGCGACGGTGACGGAGTCGCCGGTGTGGACGCCCATCGGGTCGATGTTCTCGATCGACGCGACGATCACGCAGTTGTCGTTGTGGTCGCGCATCACCTCGAGCTCGAACTCGCCCCAGCCGATCACCGACTGGTCGACGAGCACCTGCGAGATCGGCGAGGCGTCGAGGCCGCGCGCGACGACCTTGCGGTACTCCTCCTCGGTCCGCGCGACGCCGCCGCCGCGCCCGCCGAGCGTGAACGCCGGGCGGATGATGACCGGGAGCCCGACCTCCTCCAGCGCCGCCATCGCCTCCCCCAGCGAGCTGACGATCGCGCTGCGCGGCATCTGCAGGCCGGCCTTCGCCATCGTCTGCGCGAAGAGGTCGCGGTCCTCCGCGCGGCCGATCGCGTCGTAGTTCGCGCCGATCAGCTCGACGCCGAACTTCTCGAGCGTGCCGTCCTCGTGGAGGCTTCGCGCGAGGTTGAGCGCGGTCTGGCCGCCGAGCGTGGGCAGCAGCGCGTCCGGGCGCTCCTTCTCGATGATCTGCGCGACCGGGCCGGGGAGCAGCGGCTCGACGTACGTCGCGTCCGCGAACTCCGGGTCGGTCATGATCGTCGCCGGGTTGGAGTTGACCAGGACGACCTCGTAGCCCTCCTCCTTGAGGACCTTGCACGCCTGGACACCGGAGTAGTCGAACTCGGCCGCCTGCCCGATCACGATCGGGCCGGAGCCGAGGATGAGGATGCGGTGGAGGTCGTCGCGCCTAGGCAACCTGCTGCACGTCCTTGAGGAAGTCGTCGAAGAGGTGGTGGGCGTCGTGCGGGCCGGGGCCGGCCTCGGGGTGGTACTGGATCGTGCCCGCGGGGACGTCGAGGAGCTTGAGGCCCTCGACCGTCCGGTCGTAGAGGTTCACGCGCGAGAGCTGCGCGGCACCGAAGTCGGTCTCGAACCGCACCGGCTCGTCGACCGAGATCGTGTGCGCGCCGCCCGGGCCGACGACCGCGAAGCCGTGGTTCTGCGACGTGATCTCGATCCGGCCGGTCTCGACGTCCTTGACCGGGTGGTTGACGCCGCGGTGGCCGAACGGGAGCTTGAACGTGTCGAGGCCGACCGCGCGGCTGAGGAGCTGGTGGCCGAGGCAGATGCCCCACACCGGCTTCTTGCCGACGAGCTCGCGGAGCGTCTGCACGACGTAGTCGAGCGCGGCCGGGTCGCCCGGGCCGTTGGCCATGAAGACCGCGTCCGGGTTGGTCTCGAGGATCGTGGCGGAGGACGTGGAGCACGGGTGCAGGTCCACGACCGCGCCGCGCGCGACGAGGTGGTTGACGATCGACGTCTTGATGCCCGTGTCGATCGCGGCGATCAGCGGGCCGTCGCCCTCGCCGACGCGGATCACCTCGCTCGGTGTGACCGTCTTCGCGAAGTCGGCGCCGACCATCGATGGCTCGGCCTCGATCAGCTCGCGGGCGGTGCTCTCGCTCACGCTCGCCGGGAACACGCCGCCGCGCATGGAGCCCGCGGAGCGGATGTGGCGGACGAGCGCGCGGGTGTCCACGCCGGTGATCGCCGGGATGCCCTCCGCGACGAGCCAGTCCAGCCACCCGCCGGTCGAGCCGGGCGTCTCGGTGTGGTTGACGCCCTCGCGCATGATGACCGCGCGCGCGTGGATCCCGCTCGACTCCATGGCCGCGTCGGAGACGCCGTAGTTGCCGATGTGCGGGTAGGCGAACGTGATCAGCTGGCCGGCGAACGAGGGGTCGGTGACCGACTCCTGGTAGCCCGCCATGCCGGTGGTGAAGACGACCTCGCCCACCGCGTGGGCGTCGGCCCCCACGGCCTCGCCCTCGAACTTCGTGCCGTCCTCCAGCAGGACGTAAGCGGTCGCGCTCATGCCTCTACCACAGCAAACGCGCGCTGCCGGTAGGCCACAGACCCCGCCGCGACGGTCATCAGGACCCGTCCCTTGAAGGCCCGACCGGCGAAGCAGCAGTTCTCGCTGCGGCTCTCGTAGCCGTCCTCGCCGACGGTCCACTCGGCGCTGAGGTCGAGCAGCGTGACGTCCGCGCGGCGCCCGGTCTCGATCTTCGGCGTGTCGAGTCCGAGGATCGCGGCGCCGCTGCTCATCCGCTCGACGACGAGCGGGAGGGCCAGCGTGCCGGGCAGGACGAGGTCGGTGTAGACGGAGGCGAACGCGGTCTCCAGCCCGGTGGTCCCCATCGGCGCCTGCTCGAACGGGACCTCCTTCTCGTCGCGCGCGTGCGGCGCGTGGTCGGTGGCGATGCAGTCGAGCGTGCCGTCGCGCAGCGCGGCGATGATCGCCTGGCGGTCCTCCTCCGTGCGCAGCGGCGGGTTCATCTTCAGCCGCGTGTCGAGCGACTTGACGCCGTCGTGCGTGAGCGTCAGGTGGTGCGGCGACGCCTCGCCGGTGATCCGCACGCCGCGCGCCTTGGCGTCGGCGATCGCCTGCACGGTCTCCTTGGCGGAGACGTGCTGGATGTGGATGTGGCCTTCTTCGTACTCGGCGATGAGCGCGTCGCGGGCGACCATCGTCGACTCGGAGATGGACGGGATCCCGGCGATGCCGAGCAGCGCGCTGACCGTGCCCTCGTGCATCGCGCCGCTGCCGCTCAGCGCCGGGTCCTCCTCGTGCAGCGCGAGCACGCCGCCGACCATCTTCTGGTACTGGAGCGCGAGCCGCAGCACCTGGGCGGAGCGGACGGGCTTGCCGTCGTCGGTGAAGCCCAGCGCTCCCAGCTCGCGCAGCTCGGCCATCTCCGTGAGGTGCTCGCCCTGCATCCCCTGCGTGATGCACGGCATGAAGCCGACGGGGATCCGCGCCTCGCGGGCGGCGGCGTCGCGGAGGGAGCGCAGGATCGGGGCGGAGTCGACGACGGGCGACGTGTTCGGCATCGCCACGACGGCGCAGTAACCGCCCGCGGCCGCGGCGCGCGTGCCGGTGTCGAGGTCCTCCTTGTGCTCCTGGCCGGGCGTGCGCAGGTGGACGTGCGGGTCGACGAACGCAGGCAGCAGGTGCTTGCCGGTGCCGTCGACCTGCTCGGCGCCCTCGGGCGCGGTGAGGCCGCCCGGCTCGCCGATCTCCGCGATCTCGCCGCCGCGGATGAGGACGTCGTGCGGCGCGTCGAGCCCCGTGCGCGGGTCGAGCACGTGCGCGCGCGTGATGAGGAGGTCGGCCTGCGGGCCTTCCCGGTGGATCATCGGCGGGTTCATGCCAGCAGCTGCCTTTCGCGCTGAGCGGCGCCGCGCGGGCTGCCGGCGCCTTCGAGGATCTCGTAGAGGACGGCCATGCGGACGACGATGCCGCTCTCGACCTGGGTGGCGATGACCGCCTGCGGCGAGTCGACGACCTCGCCGGACAGCTCGACGCCGCGGTTGACCGGGCCGGGGTGCATGAGCACCTGGCGCGGGCTCAGGCGGCGGCCGTTGACCTGGAACTGCTTGGCGTACTCGCGCAGCGACGGCAGGTACGGCTGCTCGATCCGCTCGTTCTGCATCCGCAGCGCGTAGACGACGTCGGCCTCCTTGAGCCCGTCGAGGTCGTAGCGGACCTCGCAGCCCAGCGCCTCGATGTTGCGCGGGATGAGGGTGGGCGGGCCGGCGACGGTGACCTTCGCGCCCATGAGCTGGAAGGCGAGGATGTTCGAGCGTGCGACGCGGCTGTGGAGGACGTCGCCGACGATCCAGATGTTCAGCCCCTCGAGGGAGCCGAGCTTCTTGTGGAGCGTGTAGATGTCGAGCAGCGCCTGGGTCGGGTGCTCGTGCTTGCCGTCGCCGGCGTTGACGACCGCGACGCCGCTCCACTGGGCGACGAGCTCGGAGGATCCGGCCCACGGGGTGCGGACGACGACCGCGTCCGGCTTGTGGGCGCTCAGCGTCAGGACGGTGTCCTTCAGCGACTCGCCCTTCTCGACGCTGCTGCCGCTCGCGCTGAAGTTGACGACGTCGGCGCTCAGCCGCTTCGCCGCCAGCTCGAAGCTCGAGCGCGTGCGGGTCGACGACTCGTAGAAGAGGTTGAGGACCGTGCGGCCGCGCAGCGCCGGGACCTTCTTGATCGGCCGGTGCGCGACCTCCTCGAAGGAGCGGGCGAGCTCGACGATGCGCTCGATGCGCGCGCGGTCGAGGTCGTGCTCGACGGAGAGCAGGTTCATGGGACGATGGCCTCCTGAGCGGTCGTCGCGATCGCGACCTCGTCCACGCCGTCCAGCTCGTCCAGGCGGACGTTGACGCGCTCGGCGCGCGAGGTCGGCAGGTTCTTGCCCACGTAGTCGGGGCGGATCGGCAGCTCGCGGTGGCCGCGGTCGGCGAGGACGGCGAGCTGCACGCGGGCCGGGCGGCCGTAGGAGAAGAGCGACTCGATCGCGGCGCGGACGGTGCGGCCCGTGTAGAGGACGTCGTCCACGATCACGACCGTGCGGTCCTCGACGTCGAAGTCGATGTGGCTCGCCTGCACGACCGGTTGGTCGAACCGCGTCGTGACGTCGTCGCGGTAGAACGAGATGTCCAGGTCGCCAAGCGGGATGCTCGTGTCGAGCAGATCCTCTACGAGGCGGTGCAGGCGCGTGGCGAGGAGCGCGCCGCGGCGGTGGATGCCGACGATCGCCAGGCCGCCGGGCTCGGCGTTCTTCTCCACGACCTCGTGCGCGATGCGCACGAGCGTGCGGCGGATGTCGTCCCGGTCGAGGACGACCTTCTCGGGGTCCATCATGCGTGTACGTTCCTTCCTGGCCTCGCGGGACCGGGTTAAAGGATCGGGCTGTTCCGGGAACCTAGCAGCGGCCACGGATGGCCTCGATCGTGCTTCGGGAAAGAACTTCGACGTGGTGCGCCACCTTCGAGGCGCCCGCCCGTTATGGGGGCATGCGTGTCCGTGTTCGCGTGCTCGTCGCGCTGCTCGCGCTCGCTCTGCTCGTCGCCTGCGTGCCCGCGGGGGCCTCGGGTGGGGCGGGCGCGAGGAGCGCGTCGGGCCCGCGGGACACGGCCCCGCAGCCGCCGTTCACCCAGCCGGTCGGCGGGACGATCACGGTGCCCGACCCGGAGGACGGGCGGGCGTGGCGCCTGCGGGTCCGGCGCACCTCGAGCGGGCCGATCTGCTCGACGGTGCAGCGGCCGGGTGCGCGGCGGCGGTGGCGGCTCAGCTGCCACGAGGAGCTGCGGGCCGAGCAGCAGCACACCGTCGCCGTGAGCGGGCTGCCCGACCGGACGGCCGTGCACGGCCTCGTCGGGCCGGGCGTCGTGCGCGTCGAGCTCGTTGGCCTGCACGCGCAGCCGGTGCGGCTGGCGCGCCGCGCGCGGGCGTTCTTCGCCGTGCTCGCCGGGCAGGTGCCGATCGAGGAGCTGGCGCTGCGGTTCACGTTCCGCGACGGCCGCACCCGGCTCGTCGACTGGAGCTCCGGGGACTCGGCGCGGCCGCTCGACCCGGTCAGCGGCGAGCGCTGGGGACTGTGGACGAGCACGGGCCGCGGCCAGCCGGCCGTGCTCTCGTGCGCGACGTTCGCCACCCACGAAGCGACCGGGCAGGGGCCGCCCGGGCAGCTCACCAACATGGTCTGCGGCGACCTGCGGACGGTGCCGTTCGCCGTCCAGATCGGCGGGTTCGCCGGGCACCTGCGTGACCGGCCCAACGAGGTGCGGACGATCCGGACGCTCGCCCTCGGCGTCGTCGGACCGCGGGTGGCGACGGTCGACCTCCTCGTCGGCGCCGCGCCGCCGCGGCGGCTGGAGCTGACGGCGGACGGCCGGGGCTTCCTGGTCGTCCTGCCGCCCGACGTCCTGCCGTCGACGGTGCGGCTCGTGATGACCTTCACCGACGGGACGACGCAGACCATCGACCGCTCGACCGGCCTCTCCCCGACGCCGCTCTTCTAGGGCCTCTGGCCGGCCGCTAGACCGGGACGCGCTCGCCGTCGAGGCGGTGGAGCATCGGGTCGCCCTTCTCCGGGAACGGGACCTCGACGATGTCGAAGTCGCGCGGGACGACCGCGTGCGGGAAGGTCGCGCGCGCCTCCTCCCTGATCTCGCGGCCGCCGTAGCGGGTGGAGAGGTGGATGAGCGCGAGCAGGCCGACGTCGGCGTCCTCGCCGAGCAGCGCGGCCTGGCGGGCGGTGGAGTGCCGCGTTTCGCGGGCGCGATCGCGTTCCTCCTCGGTGAACGTGGCCTCGTGGATGAGCAGGTCGGCGTGGTGGGCGGCGACGCGGAGCGCGTCGCACGGCTCGGTGTCGCCGGAGAGGACGATCTTGCGGCCGGGCCGGGGCTCGCCGATGACCTCCTCGGGCCGCACGCCGTTGACGGTCTCGCCGCGCTGGAGCCGGCCGAAGTCGGGGCCGAACGGGACGCCGCGGGCCTTCGCGAGTTCGGCGTCGAAGCGGCCGGGACGGTCGTCCTCGACGATCGCGTAGCCGAACGCGGGGACCCGGTGACGGACCGGGATCGCGGAGATCGTGTAGCCGTCCTTCTCAACGTCCTCCCACTCCTCCAGCTCGACGACCGTCAGGCCGTACTTGACGCGCCCGATGATGAACCGCAGGCCGTCCATCGCCTGCTTGATGCCCTTCGGCCCGTAGATCGTCAGCGGCCGGTCGCGGTCGCGCAGCTCGAACGACTTGATCATCCCCGGCAGCCCGAGCCAGTGGTCGAGGTGCAGGTGGGTGATGTAGATCTCATCCAGCTCCGCCAGCCCGACCGACCGGATCAGCTGCCGCTGCGTCCCCTCCCCGCAGTCGAACAGGATCCGCTCGCCCCCGCGCCGCAGCAGCGTCGCGGGCAGCCCGCGCCGGGCCGTGGGAACGGAGCCGGCGGTGCCGGCGAAGACGACGGAGAGGTCCACGGCCTGGCGATGGTAGTCCGGCCGCCGCTCACGCCGCCTCCGGCACCACGCCCCAGGTTCGAGCCAGCCACCGCTCCGGCGTGTGCTCGCTCGCCAGCCGGACGCCCAGCCGCTGCCCGTTGCGGACCGGCTCGAGCCGCAGCCGTGCCGCCCGCGTCGACGCCTCCTCCACGGGCACGACGAAGACCCGGTCGATCGCCGGGCAGAAGACGCCGAACACGTCCGCCCGGCCGCGGTAGTCGAGCCGCCCGCGCCCGTGGTCGGTGCTCGCGGTGTTGAAGACGACGCACCCGTCGCGCAGCCGGCCCGACTTGCACTGCACGCGCGCGAAGCGGCCGTCGTTCAGATCGACCAGGAGGTCGTACGGCGCGTCCCCCGCGAACGGCAGGGACACGGTGAGGCCGAGCGCCGTCAGCTCCTTCAGCACCGCCGCCTCGGTCAGCTCGCCGCGTGTTGCCATCGGCGGTGAACCTACGCGGGCACCCGGACGGAACACACGTTCGTGTCTGCGGCCGACGCGGCTGCGGAACGACGAAGCCCCGCCGGTGGGCGGGGCTTCGAGAGGCGCGCGAGGAGGGATTCGAACCCCCGACTTCCGCCTCCGGAGGGCGGCGCTCTATCCACTGAGCTACTCGCGCGGGCTGGCACAGCTTAGCGGTGTGGTCGTCGCGGGCGGGTGGATGCGCGAGTACGCTCGTGCGGTGGCCGTGGCACAGACCTGTCCGGAGTGCGGGACGCGCGTGAGCGCGTTCGCTGCCGGGTGCGCGGTGTGCGGGGCGGATCTGGAGGCGTACGCGCGGCAGCGGCGGCTGGCGGAGGAGCGGGAGGCGGCGCTCGGCGGCGGCGGGACGGAGCGGCGGTTCGCGCTGCCGCGGATACCGGACGTGCCGAACCTCGGGCTGAGCCCGATCGACGCGCTGCTGCTGGCGGTGGCCGCGTTCTTCGCGCTGTTCGTCCCCGTGCTCGGGCTGCTGTGCGCCGCGCTGGGGATGATGCACGGGTACTACGAGAGCCGGCGCGGGCTGTTCGCGGCGTACGCGGTGCTCGGCGTGATCGCCGCCGCGCTCGAGATCAGGGCGCTGTAAGCACCACGGGCGTCGAGCGGTGCGGGACGAGCACCGTCCCGCGCACGACCGGGCGCTCGACCGACGGCCACAGCGGCCGCACGGACACGGCGCGGAAGACGGCCGGCAGCACGACGTCCATCTCCAGGTGCGCGAGGTGCTCGCCCAGGCACCGGCGCTCGCCGCCGCCGAAGGGGAACAACGGGCCGGGCGTCGCGTGGTCGGAGGTCGAGCGGCCGTCGGGCGTGAGGAACCGGTCGGGCCGGAACTCGCTCGCGTCGGCGCCCCACACGCGCGGGTCGTGGTGGTGCCAGGCGATCGGGAGCATCGTCATCGTCCCGCCCGGCAGCTCGACCCCCGCGACCGTGGTCGGGGCCATCAGCCGGCGCATGATCGCCGCGACCGCGGGCGTCAGCCGCAGCGTCTCGCGACGGATCGCGTCGGTCCGCTCGCCCGTCGGCGACGACACGATCTCGTCCGCCAGCGCGGGCGTCCGCGCCAGGCGATCGAGCAGCCACGTCAGACCCGCCGCCGGCGGCTCCTGCCCGGCCATCAGCAGCGGGAGGATCTCGTCCAGGCGCTCGTCGTCGGTCAGCCCGTCGGCGCGCAGCATCGCGCCGAGGAGGTCGTTGGACTCCAGGTCGCCGAACCGCCGCCGCAGCCGAAGCTCGTCGGAGAGCAGCTCCCGCACCGGCGCCGCCCGCCGCGCGAACACGACCTTGCCGAGCTGCCCGAGCACCCCGTCGTCGGTCCCCGGCGGCGACATCGGCGGGTTGCCGGGCGTCCACAGCATCCGCTGCACCAGGCGCCCCAGCTCGGCCGCCCGCGCCGCGTCCCGCACGCCGACCACGCACCGCGCGAAGATCTCGTCGCACAGCGCGCGCACGAGCGGGAGCAGCCGCACCGGCCGGCCACGCGGCCACGACGAGACGTGCGCGGACGTGATCTCGGCGATGGCAGGCGCGTGCGCGTGGATCGCGTCCCGCTCGAAGACCGCCCGCACCCGCCCGCGCGACTCGCGGTGCTGCACGTCGTCCGCGCCCAGCACGGAGCGCTTGGCGACCATCCCGAGGATCCGCTGGCGCCCCTCCCCCGCGTGCGCGAACGACGGATCGGACGCGAGCAGCTGCCCCGTCGCCTCCGGCGCGCACACCACCACGACCGAGCCCTCGACCGGCATCCGCAGCGTGAACAGGTCGCCGTAGGTGCCCTGCATCCGCTCGGTCATCCCGACCGGATCGCGGTGGAACCACGTCCCCTGCGCCAGCGCGCCCAGCCGCGGGCCGTCCGGCAGCGGCCCGCCCGGGCGCGAGCGGTGCCCGGACGGCACGCGCGAGACGCGCTTGACCCCCGCGGTCGGCTGGGGCTCGGGAACGGTGATCGTCGGCGCCATGCGCCAAGCGCTACCCAGCTGGCAGCCTGTCGAAGAAGTCTCGCCGCCCGTGAGGGACGCCTCGCGGCCGTGGATCGGCACGCGGTTCCTCACCGATCCAACCAGGATCGGCTTCGAAACCGCGCGCCGCCCACAACCACGATGCGGGCCTCACAGACGGCGATCCGTTTCTTGACAGGCTCCTACACCGCGCGTGGCACCGGCACCTCGACCTTCAGGCGCGCGATCATCCGCTCCAGCCGGTGGGTCAGCTCGTCGGCGCCGAGGCCGAGCGTCCGGGCGATCTCCCCCTCCGGGGTCCCGTCGAGCGCCATGCCGAGGATCGGCAGGTCGTCGGAGTCCAGGCGCGCGTTCGCGTCCTCGAGCAGCTCCCGCGTGACCGGCGGCCGCACGTTCTCCCCGCGCGCGACGGTGCGGATCGCGTCGTACAGCTCCCCCGCCGGCGCGCTCTTGTTCATCACGCCGTCGGCGCCCGCGAGGATGCCCGGGATGACGAGCTTCGCGTCCGCGTACGCGCTGTAGAGGAGGACCTTCGGCGGCGTGAGCTGCCGCTTGATCCGGCGGCAGAGCTGGAGGCCGTCGGCCGGCGGCACGTGGTAGTCGAGCACTACGACGTCCGGCTTGGTCCGGTTGAGCGCGGGCCACAGCTCCTCCTCCGAGGACGCGGCGCCGAGCGGCACGAGGCCCGGCTCGGCGCGGAGCACCGCGGTCAGGCCGGCGCGCAGCGCGGGATGGTCGTCGACGAGCAGGATGCGGATCATGTGACTGCCTCGCTGGTGGGGGTGGTCAGGGGGACGTCCAGGGTCACGACCGTCCCGTGGCCTTCGGGGCCGCTCTGGAGGTCGAGCCGCGCGCCGATCGTGGCCGCGCGGTTGCGCATCGAGTGCAGGCCGTGGGAGCCCGGCCGCTGCACCTCGGGCAGGCCGCCGCCGTCGTCGCGGATGACGATCGAGGCGGCGTCGTCGTCGCCGCTCAGCTCCACCGCGATCCGCGACGCGCCCGCGTGGCGGACGGCGTTGGTCAGCGCCTCGGCGGCGATCCGGTACGTGTGGTTGGCGACGAGCGGCGGCATGTCCGGCAGGCCGCCGCGGACGACGATGTCGGCGGGCGACGCGACGTTCAGCTCGCGCGCGCGCTCGCGCAGGAGCACGTCGACCGGCCGGCCGTCGAGCGGCGCGCGCAGCTCCGCCACGCTCGTGTCCATGTCGGCGGTCGCGGCGCGCAGCTCGCTCAGCGCGTGCTCGACGATCTCCCCGCCGCGCCCGTCCAGCGCGCTCAGCACGAGGTGGGCGGCGTGGACGCGCTGCTTCGCGGAGTCGTGGAGCTCCCACGCGATCCGCTGGCGCTCGGCCTGCACCGCCATCTGCTCCGCGCGCTGGCGCTCCTCCCGCAGCCGCCGCAGGAGGTCGGCCGCGTAGGCGAGCGAGATCGCGACGATGATCGGGATGAGCAGGTGCGTCGCGGCGACCTCGAGCCGCGTCGCGCGGTCGAACGGGTTGCCGAACCGGCGCGTCGCGATCGCCACGCCGAGGTAGGCGACGACGAAGCCGATCGACCACATGACCGCGGCGCGGAAGGCCAGGCCGGTCGCGGGCATGATCAGCGCGGTGACGGCGTAGATGTAGAACGGGCTGCGCCAGTCGGTCGACAGGTAGATGAGGCCGAGCACGACGGCGGTGTCGAGCACCCACATCGCGGGCGAGTCCTGCACGCGCGCGGAGGCGTAGGCGGTGAGCGAGACGGTCGTCCACGCGACGGTGGCGACGACGAGCCAGCCGTCGTAGTCGGAGACCTCGTGCGCGGTGATCAGTAGGACCGCCACGACCGCGCCGAGCATGCGGGTCATCACGAGGAGATCCAGCCATCTGCTCCGTCGCACCATCGGTGTCCACTATGGCGGACGCACGTCTGCGCCTTGCGCGATGCTGTGCGGCGATGGATGTCGACGTGCTGATCGACGAGCTGTACGCCCTGCCGCTGGAGCGGTTCGTGGCCGAGCGCGACGTGCTCGTCAAGCAGCTGCGCGCCTCCAAGCGGCGCGAGGAGGCCGCGCGGGTCGCGGCGCTGGCCAAGCCCTCGATCGTCGCGTGGGCGGTCAACCAGGTCGTCCGCTCGCGCGGGGACGAGGCGCGGGCGCTGTGGGCG
>DATMVO010000405.1:0-7718 GCA_035563115.1 Solirubrobacteraceae bacterium | reverse complement strand
ATCGCGCTCGGCGGGCTGGAGCGCAAGCAGGACGCCGTCGCCGCCGCCGAGACCGCGCTCGAGTGCGACCCCGAGGAGCCCGCCGCCCACGAGGTCCTCGCCGACGCGCTCCTCGCCGTCGGCCGCCGCGACCGCGCCCGCACCGTCGCCCAGACCGGGCTGGAGCTCGACCCGCACCGCGACGGCCTGGCGATCACGCTGGGCGACATCGCGCTCTCGCTCGGCCAGGGCCGCGAGGCGGAGCGGTACTTCCGCCACGTCCTCCAGCACGACCCGGAGAACGCGGGCGTCCTGGCGAACCTCGGCGTCGCGCTGCGCGCGCAGGGCCGCGAGGGCGACGCGGCCCGCGCCTTCGAGGCGGCGGCCAGGCTCGACCCACACGCGTCCTTCGCGCGCGAGCGCCTGACCGACGGCCCCGCCGCGATGTTCGGCAGCGGCCGCGACGCCGCGCTCCCCGCGCTCCTGCTCGTCGTCTTCGCCGCCTACGCGATCTCGACCGGCTCGCTCGCCCTCGTCCTCATCGTCGCGGCGGTGATCGCGACGCTCGCCGGCGTCGTCGTCCACCAGCGCCGCGCCCGGTGGGAGGCGCTCTCCCCGGCCGGCCGCGAGGTGCTCGCGCGGCAGCCGTGGTGGAGGCGCTGAAGCGGCCGCGGCGGTTGCTAGCTTCTCGCGCATGACGACCGCTCTCGCCGACCTCCCGCTCATCGCGTCAGGGAAGGTCCGTGAGATGTACGACCTGGGCGACCGGCTGCTCATGGTCGCCTCGGACCGCATCTCCACGTACGACGTGGTGCACCCGAACGGGATCCCGGACAAGGGCAAGGTCCTCACCGGCCTGTCCGCCTTCTGGTTCGCGAAGACGGGGCACATCATCCCGAACCACTACCTCTCTGCCACCGAGGGCGTGCCGGACGAGGTCCGCGGCCGCGCGGTCGTGGTGCGCAAGCTGAAGATGCTGCCCGTCGAGTGCGTCGTGCGCGGCTACATCACCGGCTCGGGCTGGAAGGACTACCAGGCGACCGGCAAGGTCTCGGGCATCGAGCTGCCGCCCGGCCTGCAGGAGTCCGAGCGGCTCCCGACCCCGATCTTCACGCCGTCGACGAAGGCCGAGGTCGGCCACGACGAGGCGATCGACTTCGACCAGGCGACCGAGCTCGTCGGCGACGCGGACCTCGCGGGCAAGCTGCGCGACGTCTCGATCGCGCTCTACCAGTTCGCCGCCGACCACGCCCGCTCGCGCGGCGTCATCCTCGCCGACACGAAGTTCGAGTTCGGCCTCGACGAGCACGGCCGGCTGACCGTCGGCGACGAGGTCCTCACGCCCGACTCCTCGCGCTTCTGGCCGGTCGACGGCTACGCGCCCGGCAAGGGCCAGCCGTCGTTCGACAAGCAGTACGTGCGCGACTGGGCGAGCGAGACCGGCTGGGACAAGCAGCCGCCCGCGCCGGAGATCCCGGCCGAGATCGCCGAGGGCACGCGCTCGCGGTACGTCGAGGCGTACGAGAAGATCACCGGCGAGTCCTTCGGCGAGTGGCTCGCGCGCACCGGCGCGCAGGAGGGCCAGGGCTGATGGCCCGCGTCCGCGTCCTGGTCCGCCCCAAGGAGGGCATCCTCGATCCGCAGGGCGTCGCCGTCGAGCGCGCCCTGCCGGCGCTCGGCTTCGACGGCGTCTCCAACGTCCACGTCGGCCGCCTGATCGAGCTGGACGTGGACGACCCCTCGACCGTGGACGCGATGTGTCAGAAGCTCCTCGCGAACCCGCTCGTCGAGGACTACGAGATCGTCTCGTGAAGTTCGGCGTCATCACCTTCCCCGGGACCTGCGACGACGTCGACGCGCGTCTCGCCTGCGCCCGGGTCGAAGGCTCCGACGTGGTCGCGCTGTGGCACCGCGACCGCGACCTGCAGGGCGTGGACGCGGTCGTCGTCCCCGGCGGCTTCTCCTACGGCGACTACCTGCGCGCGGGCGCCATCGCGCGCTTCTCGCCGATGATGGAGTCGGTCATCGAGTTCGCGAACGACGGCGGCACGGTGCTCGGCATCTGCAACGGCTTCCAGGTGCTGTGCGAGGCGGGGCTGCTGCCCGGCGCGCTGCTCCCGAACGTCGGCCTGCGCTTCCTCTGCCGCCAGGTGAACCTCGAGGTCGTCGACACCGACACGCGGTTCACCTCCGGCATGCAGACCGGCGAGGTGCTGTCGATCCCGGCCAAGCACATGAGCGGCCGCTACTTCGTCCCCGAGGACCAGGTCGACGGCGTGCGGGTCGTCGTGCGGTACGCGCACGACGGGAACCCGAACGGCTCGTCCAACGACATCGCGGGCGTCTGCAACGCGGAGGGGAACGTCTTCGGTCTCATGCCGCACCCCGAGCACGCGGTGGACGAGCTGACCGGCTCGACCGACGGCCTGCGCATCTTCCAGTCGATGGCCGGCGCTCTTGTCTGACGCCGCCGGGACGCTCCCCACCGTCGAGGACGCGGTCGCCCTCGGCCTCACGCGCGACGAGTACGCGCTGATCATCGAGAAGCTCGGCCGCGAGCCGAACGACGTCGAGCTGGCGATGTTCTCGCTCCTGTGGAGCGAGCACTGCTCCTACAAGCACTCCAAGAAGCTGCTCGGCACGCTCCCGACCGAGGGCCCGAAGGTGCTCATGGGCCCGGGCGAGAACGCGGGCGCGGTCGACGTCGGAAGCGGCGTCGCGATCGCGTTCAAGGTCGAGTCGCACAACCACCCGTCCGCGGTGGAGCCGTTCCAGGGCGCCGCGACCGGCGTCGGCGGCATCCTGCGCGACATCTTCGCGATCGGCGCGCGGCCGATCGCCGTGCTCGACTCGCTGCGCTTCGGCGAGCCGTCGAGCGCGCGGTCCAGGTACCTCCTCGACGGCGCGGTCTCCGGCATCGGCCACTACGGCAACTCGATCGGCGTCCCGACCGTGGGCGGCGAGGTCTACTTCGAGGGCCCGTACGAGCAGAACTGCCTCGTCAACGCGATGGCGCTGGGGATCGCGAACGCGGACGAGATGATCCGCAGCGCGGCCGCGGGCGTCGGCAACGTGCTCGTGCTCTTCGGTGCCTCGACCGGCCGTGACGGCATCGGCGGCGCGTCGGTGCTGGCCTCGGCGGAGTTCGGCGAGGACGACTCCGCCAAGCGCCCGTCGGTCCAGGTCGGCGACCCGTTCGAGGAGAAGAAGCTCCTCGAGTGCTCGCTGGAGCTGCTGCGCACCGGCCTGCTCGTCTCGCTGCAGGACCTGGGGGCCGCGGGCCTCACCTCGTCCGCCGCCGAGATGGCGTCCAAGGGCGAGGTCGGGATCGAGATCGCGGTGGATCGCGTGCCGCTCCGCGAGGCCGGTATGGCGCCGTTCGAGATCATGGTCTCCGAGTCGCAGGAGCGGATGCTGTGCGTCGTCGAGCCGTCGCGCGTCGACGAGGTGCTCGCGCTGTGCGAGAAGTGGGAGGTCCACGGGACCGCGATCGGCACCGTGACCGACACGGGCCGCGTCGTCGTCACGCAGGGCGGCGAGGTCGTCGGCGACATGCCGGTGGCGGCGCTGGTGGACGACTGCCCGCTCTACGACCTCGAGCCGGCGAAGCCGGACGCCCAGATCTACCCGGCGCCCGAGGCCGTGCTGGCCGGCGGCGAGACGGTGAGCGAGACGCTGCTCGCGCTCCTCTCCTCCGCCAACATCGCGTCTCGGCTGCCGCTCTTCCAGCAGTACGACTGGCTCGTGCAGTCCAGGACCGTCCGCCGGCCCGAGCAGGCCGACGCCGCGGTGCTCCAGCTCGAGCACGGCAACGCGATCGCCACGGCCATCGACGGCTCCGGCCGCAAGGTCGCGTGCGACCCGTACTGGGGTACGGTCGGCAACGTCCTGGAGTGCGCGTCGAACCTCGCGTGCGTCGGGGCCGAGCCGCTCGGCACGACGAACAACCTCAACTTCGGCAACCCCGAGAAGCCGCATGTCGCGTGGCAGCTCACCGAGGCCGTGCGCGGCCTGGGCGACGCCTGTCGCGCGCTGGACGCGCCGATCGTCGGCGGCAACGTCTCGCTCTACAACGAGGCGCCGGACGGCCCGATCTACCCGACGCCCGTCGTCGGCATGGTCGGCGAGCTGCCCGACCCGACGCGCGCCGGGAAGCTCGGCTTCGGCGCGATGGGCGACGTGATCGCGCTCGCCGGCCCGTTCCGTCCTTCGCTCGCCGGCTCCGAGCTGGCGAAGCTGCGGGGCGAGGCGCTCCCGGACGTGCTCCCCGAGATCGACATCGCGGCTGTGCGCGGCGCGCAGGAGGCGATCCGCGAGGCGGTCCGCGCCGGCGAGCTGTCCTCCGCCCACGACGTCGCCGAGGGCGGCGTGCTCGTCGCGATCGCCGAGTCGGTGCTCGGCGGCGGCGTCGGCGCGCAGATCGACCTCAAGACCGAGGACGAGGCGTGGCTGTTCGGCGAGGCGCCCGGCGGGTTCGTCGTCTCCGGCCCGCCCGAGGCCATCGAGCGGCTCGCCCAGCGCGTCGAGACGACGGTCATCGGCCGCGTCGGCGGTGGCGCGCTCACGCTGGGCGAGGACGTCAGCTGGTCGGTCGAGGAGCTCCAGACCGCGCACGCGGCGCTGGGCACGCTCTTCCCGTAGAACCCGCAACGTGGGAGTTCCGGCCGGGTTTGACGGCCGGAACCCCCGCTAGACTCGCTCGGACATGGACCCCCTCCGCGACGGTCCTCGCGACGAGTGCGGCGTCTTCGGGATCTACGGTCCCGGCCACGACGTCGCCCGCCTGGCCTACTTCGCCCTCTACGCCCTGCAGCACCGTGGACAGGAGTCCGCGGGCATCGCATCCTGCGACCGCGGGGGGCACATCATGACCCTGCGCGACCGGGGTCTGGTCAGCCAGGTCTTCGACGAGCAGAAGCTCCGCACGCTCGGCGGTGAGCTGGCGATCGGCCACACGCGCTACTCGACGACGGGGTCGGACGCGTGGGAGAACACGCAGCCGGTCTACCGCTCGGACAACCACCAGATCGCGCTGGCGCACAACGGCAACCTCGTCAACGCGGTCGAGCTCCACGGCGAGCTGCGCGAGGAGGGCGTCCGCTTCAGCTCGACGTCGGATTCGGAGATCATCGCCGCGATGCTCGCCCACCACCCGGGCGACAACATCGAGGACGCGATCGCCGACGCGATGCCGCGCCTCAAGGGCGCCTACTCGACGGTCGTGATGACGAAGGACCGCGTCGTCGCGTTCCGCGACCCGGCCGGCCTGCGCCCGCTGTCGATCGGGCGGATCGGCGAGGAGTACGTCGTCGCGTCGGAGACCTGCGCGTTCGACATCATCGGCGCCGAGCACCTGCGCGAGGTCCTCCCGGGCGAGATCGTCTCGTTCACCGACAAGGGCATCCAGACCCGCATGGGCGTCGAGGGCGAGCGCGAGGCGTTCTGCGTCTTCGAGTACATCTACTTCGCCCGCCCCGACTCGCGCATGAACGGCACGCTGCTCCAGGCCGCGCGCGGGAAGATGGGGGAGATCCTCGCCCGCGACGCGCCGGTGCCGGGCGCCGACCTCGTCATCGCGGTGCCGGACTCGGGCACGCCCGCCGCCCGCGGCTTCGCCCGCGCGTCGGGACTTCCGCAGGACGACGGCCTGGTCAAGAACCGGTACGTCGCGCGGACGTTCATCCAGCCCGGCCAGGAGCTGCGCAAGCACGGCCTGCGGATGAAGTTCAACCCGCTGCCCGAGATCGTCGGCGGCAAGTCGGTCGTGGTGGTGGACGACTCGATCGTCCGCGGCAACACGACCCGCCAGATCGTGCAGATGCTCCGCGACGCGGGCGCCCGCGAGGTCCACATGCGGATCTCCGCCCCGCCGATCAAGCACCCCTGCTACTACGGCGTCGACATGTCCTCCCGCGAGGAGATGGTCGCCCATGAGCGGACGGTGCCGGAGATCGCCGAGCACCTGGGCACCGACTCGCTGGCGTACCTCTCGCTGGAGGGCGTCTACGAGGCGATCGGCCAGTCGCGCGACACGCACTGCGACGCCTGCTTCACCGGCGAGTACCCGCTGGGCGACGTGGACGAGAAGGACAAGTTCGCGTTCGAGCGCGAGCTGCCGCTCGTGCGGGCCTGACGCGCCGCCGCTTTCCGTCCGGGCACGCACGCACAGTCACAGGTTCGTGGAGGATCTGTCACAACTCGCCTTCGGTGGTCTGATGCCGGCGCCAAGCGGCGCTAGCGTCGTCGACCTCCCGATGGATCCCGCCGCCGCCCTCCACCAGCTCTACGGCTTCGACGACTTCCGTCCCGGCCAGCGCGAGGCCGTCGAAGCGGCCGTCGACGGCCGCGACGTCCTCATCGTCATGCCGACCGGCGCGGGCAAGTCGCTCTGCTACCAGCTGCCGGCGCTGATGCGCGACGACCTCACGCTCGTGGTCTCGCCGCTGGTGTCGCTGATGCAGGATCAGGTCGAGGGGCTCGAGCGCGTGGCGCCGGGGTCGGTCGGGCTGGTCAACGCGCAGCGGTCGGCGTCCGAGAACACCGCGACGGTCGCGCGGGCGATCCGCGGCGAGCACAAGATCCTCTACATCGCGCCCGAGCGGTTCTCGTCGCCGGCCTTCCTGGAGCAGATCAAGCACGCGCGCGTCGGGCTGTTCGTGGTGGACGAGGCGCACTGCGTCTCGCAGTGGGGGCACGACTTCCGGCCCGACTACTTCCGCCTCGCCGACGCGGCGCGGTGGCTGGGCGCTTCGGCGATCGTGGCCTCGACCGCCACGGCGACGCCGCAGGTCGCGGCCGACATCGCGACGCGGCTCGGGCTGGAGGACCCGGTCAAGGTCTCCACCGGCTTCGACCGCCCGAACCTCTCGTTCGCCGTCGTGCCGTGCAAGACGCGGGCCGACAAGGAGCGGCGGCTCGTCGCCGCGCTGCAGGAGGAGGGCGCGTTGCCCGCCATCGTCTACGCGGGGACGCGGGCGCGGACGGCGGAGTTGAGCGAGCGGCTGTCCGGCGCGCTGGGCTGCGACGTGCTGCCGTACCACGCGGGCCTGGCGCGCGACGCGCGCGCGGAGACGCAGCGGCGGTTCATGGACGGCTCGGTCGACGTGGTCGTGGCGACCAACGCGTTCGGCATGGGCGTCGACAAAGCCGACGTGCGGACGGTCGTGCACGAATCGGTGCCCGGCTCGGTCGAGGCGTACTACCAGGAGGCGGGCCGCGCGGGGCGCGACGGGGCGCCGTCGCGCGCGCTGCTCTTCGCCGAGGGGCGCGACAAGGGCCTGCACGTCTTCTTCATCCAGCGCGGCGAGATCGCCGAGGCGGAGATCGCGCGGGTCGCGCGGCGGGTCGGTGCGGCCGCGGCGGAGACCGGGCGATACGACCTGGAGCTGTCGTCGCTCGTGACGAGCGACTGCTCGGACGACCAGGTGCGCGCGATCCTCGGCATCCTCGCGCGGGTCGGGACCGTGCAGCCCGCGCCGTCGTCGCCCGACCGCGTGCGCGGCCGGCTGCTGGCGACGTTCGACGCGCGCGCCCGCGGCGCCGCGCGGACGCTCGCGGGGGAGGCGCAGCGGATCCGCTGGCAGCAGTACCGCTCGGTGTGGGGCTTCGTCGAGTCGTCCTCCTGCCGCCGCGCCGCGCTACTCGAGCACTTCGGCGACGTCCGCGAGCCCGCGCCCGAGGTGCCGTGCTGCGACGTCTGCGAGCCGTCGCTGCGGCCCGCCGCGCCGCCGCTCCCGCAG
>DATMVO010000404.1:0-2026 GCA_035563115.1 Solirubrobacteraceae bacterium | reverse complement strand
CGAGCTGCACCGGACGCGCGGCCCGCGGTGCGACCATCGCTCCGGCCGCCTGTGTCGCTTCGAGCACGTCGCGCCCGGTCAGCACCGCGTAGGCCGTCGACGGCCCGCCGGAGAGCACGCTCGCGGCGAGCGCCGCGCGGGTGGTCGGGGAGAGCGGCATCACCCCGTGGTTACCCGCTCGCGAGGCTCGGCCCCCTCATGGTGCGGGGCCGCCGGGGCCGGCGCGGCCGCCGGCTCCCCGAGCTTGACGAGCACCACGCCCGCGACGATGAGCACGCCGCCGGCGAGCTGCACCGCCGCCGGGAGCTGGTCGAGCAGCAGCCACGCGAAGAGCACGGCCGCGACGACCTCGAGCAGGGCCACGAACGAGGCCAGCCGGGAGCCGAGCCGCCGGCTCGCCGCGATCCCCGTCGAGTACGCGATCGCCGCCGTGATCACGCCGAGCCCGACGAACGGCAGCCACCACGCGACGGCGTGGCCGGCGTACACGGGGGAGGCCGTCGACGCGCGGAGGGGGAGGACGCCGGCGACGCCGAGCACGGCGAGCGCGAGCGACCCGAACGCGAGCCCGCCGCCGGCCAGCGCGAGCGGCGGGAGCCCGTTCCCCGTGTCGGCCGAGAGGACGAAGTACGTCGCCGCGCCGACCATCGCCGCGAGCGCCCACAGCACGCCCTCGAGCGCGAGGTCGGCGCCGGACACGAGGTCAAGGACGAGCACGAGCCCCAACGCAGCGACGCCCGCGCCCGCCAGGGTCGCCGCGCTCGGCCGCTCCCCGTGGCGCAGCCACAGCCACACGACGATCGCCGCCGGTGCCGTGTACTCGATGAGCAGCGCCGGGCCGACGTCCATCGCCGCCACGGCCGAGAAGTACGCGAACTGCGTCCCGGCCACCGGCACCGCGCCGTAGATCGCGACCAGGCGCAGGTTCCGGCGCAGGACGCTCGTCCGCCCCCGCAGCGCCCGCGCCGCGAACGGCGCGATGACGGTGGCGGCGACCGCGATCCGCGCGAGCACGACGGCGCCGGGGCTCCAGCCCTGATCGATCAGCCCGCGCGCCAACGCGCCGGAGAGCGCGAACGACGCGGCCGAGATCAGCGCGAGCGGCAGTCCCGCGCGCACGTCGATGTCATGGGTCACGGCGGCCATGGCCAATGACAGTAAGCGGCGCGGTGTAACATGTCAACGTGCCGTTCACCCATGACACCGCGTCGGTGCTGCGGGCCGTCGTCGACCTGGTGAACAGCGGGGAGGAGCCCGACACGCTCCTGACCGTCGCGGACCTCGACGCCTGGTACGCCGAGCACGGCTACACCGGCCGGCGCGACGGGGGCGAGGCCGAGCTCCAAGCCCTGCGGGCGCTCAGGCCGGTGCTCCGCGACCTCCTGACTGCCGACCGCGATCGCGCCGCCGGGCTCGTCAACGCGATGCTCGCCGACGCGCACGCGCTCCCGCAGCTCGTCCGCCACGACGGGCTGGACTGGCACATCCACGCCGTGCCGCCTGACGCCCCGCTCGACCGCCGCGTGGCCGTCGAGGCCGCGATGGCGATGGTCGACGTCATCCGCGCCGACGAGCTCTCCCGGTTCTCGGTCTGCGCGGACGACGGCTGCGAGGCCCTCGTCCTCGACCTCTCCCGCAACCGCTCCCGCCGCTTCTGCAGCACGATCTGCGCCAACCGCAACGCCGTCGCGGCCTACCGCGCGCGCCGCAGCGGCACCGCCTGACGAGCCGCCGCGCGGGCGGCCCGTGCACAATGGGTGCGTGCCGCCCGCCGCCGACCCGTACCGGACCCTCGGCGTCGACCCGTCCGCGTCGGACGCGGCGCTGCACTCGGCCTACCGGCGGCTCGTGAAGGCCGCGCACCCGGACCGCAACGGCGGGACGGCCGAGGCGACGGAGCGCTTCGTGCGGATCCAGACCGCGTACGAGCAGGCGATGCGTCAGCGCCGGCAGGCCCGGCCGGCCGCCGCTGCCGGACCGCGCCCGCAGGCGGGGGACCCGGCCGTCGAGTCCCGCCTCGCCGACC
>DATMVO010000403.1:0-2315 GCA_035563115.1 Solirubrobacteraceae bacterium | reverse complement strand
CGCCGGCCACCTGCCCCTCGATCGCGACGCTGGAGGACATCCAGTCCGCCTGGCGCTCGGCCGACGGCCAGCGCGCGCAGGGCACGCTGACCGGCAGTTCGGCCCCCGGCGTCTGGCGCTGCCGCGTCACCGGCACGGAGGACGGCCAGCCGGTCGTCCTCCGCTCGCTCCCGGTGCTCGTCGCCAACGGCCAGCGCGCGATGTTCGACCGCGAGACCGTCCAGGCGGAGCGGCTGAGCGACCCGACGCTCCTGTCGTCGGGCGCCCAGCGCATCTCCGCCCGGCTCTACGCGCGCAAGGCCGACAGCAAGCTCGGCACGCGCACGACGCGGTTCACCCAGCGCGTCCACCGCGGCGAGAACGCCGTCGGCTTCACGCGGCACGTCGGCGCGAAGCTCCCGAAGGGCCGCTACAAGCTCGTCGTCCGCGCGATCACGGAGGACGGCGTGTCCGCGCCGCTCATCCAGGAGGTCACGATCGGCTAGCGGCCGCGCCGTCGAGGATCAGGCGGGCCGCCTCGGCGGTCCCGTCGAGCCGCACCATCCCGCCGACCGCCGTCGCCCGCGAGCGGGTCTCCGGCGCCAGCGTCACCGCGAGCGCGTCGGCGAGCGACGAGCTGGTCGGCACCGGTCCGTCGTGGGCGACGCCGACGCCCAGCTCGGCTGCCCGACTCGCCCAGTACGGCTGGTCGGCCGCCTGGGGGACGACGATCTGCGGCGTCCCCGCGCGCGTCGCCGCCGTGGTCGTGCCCGCGCCGCCGTGGTGGACGACGGTCGCGCAGCGCGGGAAGAGCGCCTGGTGGCTGACCTCGGGGAGGACGAAGACGTCGTCCGCGGCCTCCTCGGGGGCGAGCTCGGCCCAGCCGCTCATCAGCACCGCGCGGCGGCCGTGCGCGCGGATCGCCGCGATCGCCTCCTCCGCCGGGTCCTCGGAGCCGTGCATCGCCATCGAGCCGAAGCCGACGTAGACCGGCGGCGTCCCCGCGTCGAGGAACGCGAGCAGGTCGGGCGGCAGCGGGCGGGGATCGGGGTCGATCCACGCGCCGGTCTGGACGACGCCGAGCGCCGGGTCGCCCGTCCACGGGTCGAGGACCGGGTCGCTCGCCACCCACGGCCGGTCGGTCACGACGTACGCGCGGACGTCGTCGACGGGCTCCATCCCGTTCGCCGTCCGGTTGGCGTTGAGCGCCTCGCCGAAGAGGAGCTCGATGCTCTCCCGGTCGAACGCCCACTGCTCCTCGATCGTCGCGCCCTCCGGCAGCGGCCGGCCGGGGTACGCGAGCGGACGGCGCGTGGGGGACGGGAGCGTGAGCTGCTGGAACGTCACCGAGATCGCGGGGATCCCGAGCTTCTCCGCCACCGCCAGCGCGCCCGCCGCGGCCGGCAGCGCGCCGGTCGCGACCACCACGTCGCACCCCTCCGCCGCCGCGGGCATCGTCTCGAACTGCCCGGCGATGATCGCCTTCGCCGTGTCCGGGATCGACGCCGTCCCCGGCTTCATCCGCGTCAGCATCCGCGCCGACGGACCGATCGGCGTCAGCGCGACGCCGACGTCCGCCAGCCGCCGCTCGAAGTCCTCGTCCGGCGGGGCGCACACCCGCACCTCGGCGCCGCGCGCCTGCAGCTTCGCCGCCAGGCCCACCATCGGCTCGACGTCCCCACGCCCGCCCCACGTCGACAACAGCACCCGCATACAACGCCTCCCATACCGCTCGTTTCCGCTTGCGGCGAGGCATTGTGGAGCACACCCGGGGGCTTGAAACAAGCCCCCCATGCAGGTATAAAGTGAGACAGGGCGGGGGAGGAACCGCGGATGGCAGAGACCGAGACGGACCGCCTCCGCACCCTCGTCCGCGAGGCCGTGGGCGACGAGAAGATGGTCGGCGCGGAGCCCCACGACGGGCTCGGCGGGGTCATCATCAACACGCCCGGTGACGGCGCGCTCCTGTGGATCCGCGGCGGCGCGGACGACGAGCGGCCCGCTGTGATCCAGGCGACGGTGCCGTTCGGCGACGGGCCGGTGGACGCCTCCGACGAGGCGATCGCGGCGGCGGTGGAGTGGCTCGAGGGGTCGGTCGGGCGGTGGAGCCCGATGGACCCGGACGAGGGCGCTCCGGAGTAACGCCGGCGCCGCCGGCTACCCCTTCGCGCAGAGCACGTACGCGACGGGCGTCCGCGCCTGCGTCCCGCCGTTGAACATGCTCACGCGCCAGCGCAGCACGGGCCGCTCGTCGCCGACGGGGAGCGAGTCGACGATCTTGTCGTTCGTCGTCGGCGGACCGGCGAACCCGCCGCCCCCGCCGGTCGCGCGCTCGG